>JAQBZW010000281.1 GCA_027622315.1 Chloroflexota bacterium
CCGATCACCACCACGTGCGCCCCCGCGACCCGCGCCCCGGCGTCGGCCAGCGCGCGCAACACGCCCACGACGTCGGTGTTCGTGGCACGCAGCAGGCCGTCCGCACGCACGATCGTATTCACGGCGCCGACGCGCTCCGCGAGCGCGTCCGGGCGGTCGATCAGGCGCATCGCCGCGATCTTGTGCGGCACGGTCACGTTCGCCCCGAGCACGGACCCGGAGCGCAGCCGCTCCACCGCGATCGGTAGGTCGGCGGGCGGCACGTCCCACGCCTCATAGCGTGCGTCCACCGCGAGCGCGTCGAGCGCTGCCTGCTGGAACAGCGGGGAGAGCGAGTGGGCGACGGGGTGACCGAGGAGCGCGATCGTCTGCGTCATCGACCGGGACCGACGATCACGGCGCGCAGCCGGACGAGGCGAACGCCTGCGCGTTCGCCTCGTGCTCCGCGAGCGTTGAGCCGAAGCGGTGCGAACCGTCGCACTCGGGCGCGGCGACGAAGTAGTAGAGGTCCGTCTCCGGCGCATCGATGACCGCGCGAATGGCGTCGATCCCGGGGTTCGCGATCGGCCCGGGCGGCAGGCCCGGGTACGCATACGTGTTGTACGGCGAGTCGAGCGCCAGATCGTCGATCGTGAGATCGCGCTTCCACCAGCCCTCGGGACCCGGCTCGCTGCCGGGCGGCACGACGGCGAACTGCACGGTGGGGTCGGCCTGGAGCGGCATCCCGAGCGCGAGGCGGTTCAGAAAGACGGAGGCGATCACCGGCTGGTCCTCGGGGATCGCTGCTTCGCGCTCGACGATCGAAGCGAGCGTGAGCAGCTCGTAGAGCATGAGCCCGCGCGCCAGCGCGGCATCGCGGATCGCCGGTGTGACCTCGCGGTCGAAGTGATCGAGCATCGCCTGCACCACGAGCGCGGCCGTCATGCTGCGATCGACGGGGTAGCTCGCGGGCAGCAGGAAGCCGAGCAGGGACGCGTCTTCCGGCCGCTCGCCGAGGAACGCCTCGTCATACGGAGCGGCGAGCGCCGCCTCCCACTCGCTCATCGTGAAGAAGCCCTGCGAGACGAAGATCGCGCCCACTTCTTCGAGCCGGAGGCCTTCGGGCACCGCGACGAGCAGCGGCGCCGTCAGCCCGAGCCGGAGCCGCCGCAGGATTTCCGTCGCGGGCGCGTTCGCCGGCAGCTCGTAGCGTCCCGCCTTTAGCTCGGCGCCCACGCCGGTGAGCGCGACCAGCGTCGAGATTCGCGCGGACCGCGCGATCACGCCTCGCCGCACGAGCAGCTGCACGATCTGCACGGCGGACGTGCCCGGCTCGATCACGACTTCGATCGGCGCCGTCGACTGTACAACCGGTTTCACCGTGGCCTCGGGTGCGACGGCCGCCGCGACGCGCTCTTCCGTGCGGCTGAACATCGCCAGCATGATCGCGGCGACGGCGACGACCCAGGCGGCCATCACCCACAGCGCCACCGTCCGCGGGCTACTCCTCCGCATGGGTGGCCAGGCCGCCTGATCCATTGCCGTTGTGCCGTTGCGCCTCGAGCCGTCTGCGGTCGATGAATTGCTGCAGCATGATCGTCGCCGCGAGATCGTCGCTCGGGCCGCGGCGCATCGTCATCTGCTCGGCCACCACCGTGGTCAGCCGCTCGTCCTCGTACTCGACCGGCATGTCCAACGCGCGCGCGATACGATCGCCGAGGCGACGCGCGCGCCCCGCCGTTTCGCCTTCGTCTCCACTCGGAAGCAGTGGCAGGCCGATCACGATGCCGCGTACGTAGTCACGCTCGACGATCGAGCGGATCGCGGGGAACGCCGCGGAGGCAGCGACGACCTCGAGCGGCACCGCAATGCGTTCATCCGGATCGCAGATTGCCAGGCCTACCCGGATCTCCCCGAAGTCGACGCCCAGCCAGCGCATCAGCGCGCCGCCGCGGATCCCGCACCCGCGGGGGCCGTACCGGTGGCTGTCGGTGTGCTCGTGGCGTCCGCCCCGCCGTCGCCGCCGGCCGCGCCGTCTTCGTCCGCCTCGAGCGCGGCGGCCGCTACCAGCACGAGGGAGATGCGGCTGGCGCGGCGGGGCAGCCAGCGCCAGGGCACGATGCCGGGGCGGATCGTGATCCGTGGAGGCTGATCGAGATTGAGCATCTCGATCAGCCGTCCGGACGCGGTCTCGGGGCGAGCACCGGTGACTGCGGCGCCCAGCGCTTCGCGATCGACGAGCGGCGTCACCTGGCCGGTTGCCTTGACGGTGAGGATCACGCTGCCGCCGTCGAGCTCGGCCGGCGAGTCCGAGGAGGCCGTGGACGTACCGGGGAGCAGCGCCACGTTCGGCGCCAGACCGGTGCGCACGATCTCTTCCGCGTAGGCGGCGAGATCCTCCTGCGTCAGCGCCAGCGCCGTCGCCACCAGCTGGTATTCGACCAGCAGGTACTCGGCCGGATCGCCGATCTTCGCGAGCGGTGTTTCACTCAGGATCGCGACGTTCTGGGTCTCCGGGAAGACGCGCCCGTTCTCGACCTCACGCGCCAGTGCTCGCTCGGCGACGAGGTCGAGCGCTTCGCTCGCGATTGTGCGCACACGCTCGAGATCGTCTTCGCCCACACCCCGTACCAGCTTCGTCGTACCGCCGCCGCCGGCGCGGGCGTTCGTGATCGTGAGCGTCGCCGGGAACCCGTCGATATGGCGCAGTGCCTCGGGCTCGATGTTACCGAGCGGTCCGGGGTTCACCGCCGTGGCGTCGACGCCTTCTGACTCGCCCGGCGGCACGACCACCTCTTCGTCCGTGGCGAAGCCGGTCGCGTTGTCGTCGAACACGAGCGAACCAGCGGGCACGGTCACGCCTTCTGTGCCGTCGTTCGTGAACTCAACCGTGACGGTGGCCGATGCGTCCGGGACTTCCGCCTCGCCGGTCGTCTCGACAGACAGCGTGGCCGTGGTGAGCACACGCAGGTTGCGCGCGGGCAGCACGCCGCTCGCGATGTCGGCCTGCGTCGCGAGCGGGCTGAGGCGCGCGCGCATCGAGGTGGTGAACTCGGTCGACGGCGGCGCGACGAGGATCTCGGCGGATGGGATGGCGTAGCAGGCAGCGGTGACGATCGTGAACACAATGATGCCCACGAACGCGAGCGTCGTGAGCCCGCGCCACGGCATGCCGGGCAGGGCAATCTCGCGCGCACCGACGCGCACCCGCC
>JAQBZW010000282.1 GCA_027622315.1 Chloroflexota bacterium
GACCGCCGCCGCGGCGGCGGCGATCACGGGCACGCCCGCGGGCACGAACGGCACGCACACGAGCGCGATCACGATGCCGAGAGCCGCGACCATGCGCGCGTCGCCGCGGCGCACCAGCGGCGCGACGAGTGCGACGAAGGCCGCGGGGAACGCGACGTCGAGCCCGAGGCGTGCGGGATCGCCGAAGCGCTGCGCTCCCAGCGCGCCGGCCAGCGTGCCGGCGTTCCAGAGCGTGAAGAGCAGTCCGGCGGTTACCCAGAACGCGAGCCGGCGCCGATCGGGGCTGGATTGCGCAAGCGCCATCGCCGCGGTCTCGTCGACCACGAGGTGTGCGGCCAACGCCCGCCGCCACACGCTGCCTCGCAGCGTCGGCGCCAGCGCGAGTGTGTAGGCGGTGTTGCGCATCGCGAGCATCAGCCCGCTGCCCACGGCAGCGCTCAACGCGCCGCCCGCCGAGACCACAGATACTGCCGCGAATTGCGACGCTCCGGTGAACACGAACAGCGACATCGCCATCGCCTGCGGCACCGAAAGACCGGCGCTTGCAGCGAGCACGCCGAACGAGACCCCAAACGCGCCTACGGCCGTGCTGATCACGATCGCGTCGCGGATCAGCGCGCTGCGCATGAGAGCGGTCCGCACGCGGTCGCGGCCGCTCACGCTTCGGAGAACGATGTCGGCGCCGGTTGGTTCATGCTCGAACTACTGCTTCGCCCGGCGCGCGTTCTCTGCGATGCGTGCCTTGACCAGCTTCCGCGAGGACCACGCGCACGTCGTCGGGCTGCGCCGCGAGCCAGTCATCGATGGGCTTCGGCCCAGCCCACCGCCTGCCGGCCGATCCGGCGCGATGGGTAGACGGCATCGGCCTGACCTCCGCTTCATCTCTCGATCGGTCGCTTCTCGGCATTCGTCTATCACCGGAAGATGCCGACGCCGGCGAGCAGTTCGTGCCCCACCGACACCGTGCGACGCGTATCGCCGGTGGCTCGTCGCGCGAGTCCCGGCGCGCACGAGCGGCGGTGCGAGCGGGCTCATCGTCCGCACCCGCCCCGGCATACGATCCGGCGCGCACGCCGCACGCGAAGGAGCCGCCCATGTCCGACCTCTACCACGAAGCTCACCGTCAGCTGCAGGACCAGTTCGACACGCGCCGGCTCGCCGACCGGCTCGACAGCATCGTGCACGACACGATCACCGAGAAGGATCGGGCGTTCATCGAGCGCATGCCGATGTTCTTCCTCGCGACCGTGGACGCGCGCGGGCACGCGAACTGTTCGTACAAGGGCGGCGAGCCCGGTTTCGTGCGCATGGTCGACGAGCGCACGCTCGCGTTCCCGTCGTACGACGGGAATGGCATGTTCCTCTCGATGGGCAACCTCGCGCAGACGGGCGAGGTTGGCATGCTCTTCATCGACTTCGAGAACCAGTGGCGCATGCGGGTGAATGGTCACGCCACCGTGCACGCGGAAGACCCGCTCCTCGCGGAGTTCAACGAGGCGCAACTGGTCGTGCGCGTCGCGGTGCGCGAGGTCTTCGGCAACTGCCCGCGCTATATCCACCGCATGCAGCTGCTCGAGCCGTCGCGCTTCGTCCCGCACAACGACTGCGAGACGCCGGTGCCGACATGGAAGCGCGGCATCGGCGACGAGCTGCTGCCGGCGGGCGACCCCGCGCGTGACGCCGCGCGCGAGGCACTCGACCGCTAGCAGGGTGCATCCGGCGCGTCGCATGCCGGCACACACACCGTCACGGCGGCCGTGCCGGCGCGCGCGTATGTAGCGACGGAGCCTCGCCGAACGCGGGGCCGCGTCCCGTGGTGGCGACGCACACGAACCGCGCGCGGGCCGGTCGTGGCTAGCCGCCCGAGACGCTAGCGTGCGATCGCACATGGCCACCGTGAGCACATCGACATGGTTGCGGGAGGCCGGCCCGTCTGATCTCTTCCGTCTGCACGACTTCCGGCTGCTGCTCGCGATCCAGGTCGCGGCCGGCCTGCGCGGCCCGCTGCTCTGGTTCGCGCAGGCCTGGTACGTGAACGACGCCGCTGCCGACGGGCGGCGTGTGCTGCTGCTCGGCGTGCTCGCGACCGTGAACGGCACGGCGTTCCTGGGCTGGTCACTGTTCGGCGGGGCGCTCGCCGACCGTTATCCCCGGCGGACCATGCTCATGGCGTCGCACCTCGCCGGCGCCGCCTGCGTCACGGTGACCGCAGCGGTGCTGCTGCTGCCCGGCGTAGGCGGCGGCGGCTGGTTCTTCATCATCCTGCCGCTCTTCGCGACGTATGGCCTGATGAACGCACAGGACCTGCCGGCGCGCACATCGCTGGTGGCCGACCTCGTCCCCGACCGGCTGGTGATTACGGCCGTCACGGTGAACTGGCTCGTGCTGGCGATCGTGATGCTGATCGCGAACTATCTCGGCGGCGTGCTCGTGCAGCGGCTCGGCTTCGGTCTGACGTACGCGCTCGGCATTGCGCCTCATCTGGTGATCGTGCTGCTGCTCTCGCGGCTCGAACTGGCGAACGTCGCCGCCGATGCGGAAGCCTCCGGGCGATCATTGCTGCGCAACGTGCACGACGGGTTCGCCTACCTGCGTCGCGACCCTGCCGTGCGCTGGACGGTGCTCGTGATGTGGGTGTCGGTCACCGGCGCGGTGAACGTGCTGTGGACGCTCGGCGCGTGGTGGATGGACGAGGTGCTCGGCGTCGATCCCACCGGGTGGAGCGTGCTCACGGTCTTCTGGTCGATCGGCATGGTCGCAGCGTCCGCGCTGCTCTTCGCGCAGGGCGACTACCGCTCGAAGGGTCGGCGCTACCTCGTGGCCGCGCTGACCTATGCGGCCGCCGTCCTCGTGTACGCGGTCTCGCGTTCCGTTCTGCTGACGGGCGCGGCGCTGCTGGTCGCCGGCTTCGCGTTCCAGAACCAGCAAACGATCGCGACCGCCATCCTGCAGACCGTGGTGCCGCGCAACCTGCTCGGGCGCGTGACCGCGTTGCTCTTCCTCTCACAGGGACTCGCGCAGACGTTGGGGCTCGGCTTCGGCGCGCTCGGCCAGTTCATGGGCCTACAGGCGATGTTCCCCGCGATCGGCCTGTCGATGGTGGCGATCGCGATCGCCGTCCTGCTGATGCAGCAGCCACTACGCCGGCTCCCCTGACGGGTGCGCGGGCG
>JAQBZW010000283.1 GCA_027622315.1 Chloroflexota bacterium
GACCGCGGCGCGCACGCCCCCTGCCGGCGCCTGCTCCGCGGCGAGGGCGAGCCCGTACGCCGCCGTGATCCCGATCGCGGGCGCCCCGCGCACGCGCATCGCGCGGATCGCCTCCGCGACCGCGTCCACGCTCGTGAGCCGCAGGGTGCGTCGCTCGCCTGGAAGCAACGTCTGGTCGAGCAGCCGCACGACACCGTCGGCGTAGCCGACGACTTCGTATGCGGCTCCATGTGGTTCGCTCACGTGGCAATCCCCCCCGACCACCGGGATGATCCCGCTGCGTCGCTCGATCGTGCGTCGGGGCACGACGTGCCGACAACCGGCGCGGGTTCAATAGGTGAGCAGCGCGTGTACGGGCACGGTCGCGAGCCGGGCGCGGCCACCGAGGGCCGTCAGCTCGATCACGAACGCGCACGCCGCGACCGTGCCGCCGAGCTCTTCGATCAGGCGCACGGCCGCGGCCGCCGTGCCCCCCGTCGCGAGCAGGTCGTCCACGATCAGGACGCGCTGGCCCGCAATCGACGGGTCGCGGTGTAGTTCGAGCGAGCCCTCGCCGTACTCGAGCTCATAGAACACCGATGCGCGCTCGCCGGGCAGCTTCCCGGGCTTGCGCACCGGCACGAACGGTGCGCCGAGCCGCTCCGCCACGGGCACGCCGAAGATGAAGCCGCGCGCCTCGACGCCCGCGACCACGGTCGCGCCGAGGTTCCGCGCGGTCGCGGCGAGCGCATCGTTCGTCATGCGCAATGCGGCGGGATCGTGCAGCAGCGGTGTGATGTCGCGAAAGAGCACGCCCGGCGACGGGAAGTCGGGGATCGTGCGAATCAGCGAGCGCAGCCGGTCTTCGTCGAACACGGCGGGATGCTCGCCGCGCGCCGGAGCGGCGTCAAGGCACGGGCGCACCACGAGTGTCATACTGCGCGCCAAGGGGCCGACGATGACGACACCGTATGTGCTTTCGCTCGATGATCCGGCGGCGGCGGACGCCGCGGTGACGGGCGGCAAGGCGGCTGCGCTCGCGACGATGCGCGCCGCGGGGCTGCCGGTGCCCGCGGGCTTCGTGATCACCGCTCACGCCTTCGCCGCGGTGAGCGCTGCGCTGGCGGATCAGATTGCGGACGAGCTCGCCACGCTCGAACACGGCGCCACCGCCCGGGAGGTCGGGGACCGTCTCGTGGGCTTGCTGGCGAAGGCGCGCGTGCCTGCGGACGTGCGCGCCGCCGTCCGTGGGGCGTACGCGACGCTCGCGGGCACTGCGCTGGCGGTGCGCTCCTCGGCCACGGTCGAAGATCTCGCCGGCGCAAGCTTCGCCGGGCAGTACGAGAGCTTCCTCGGCGTCACGAGCGAGCGGCTGCTGTGGCGCCGCACGCGTGACGTGTGGGCGTCGCTGCATGCGCCGCGCGTGCTGTCGTATCGCGCCGCTCGCGGGTTCGCGCACGACGACGCGCGCATGGCTGTGCTCGTGCAGACGCTCGTGCCGGCGCGAGCGGCCGGTGTGCTCTTCACGTGCGATCCCATCACCGGTGCGCGCGATCGCGTCGTGATCAACGCCACCCACGGGCTCGCCGAGGCGCTCGTCTCGGGGCGGTCGACGGCGGACGTGTACGTGCTCGACGCGCTCACCTATGGCGTGAGCGAACGCACGGTGGTCGACAAGCCGCTCGCGCTACGGCTCGGTGCGGATGGCCGCGTGCGGCGAGCGCGTGTCCCGCCGTGGCAACGTCGCGCGCCCGCGCTGGACGATCACGAGCTGGCGGCGCTTGGAGCGCTCGCCGCACGCGTGCGCACCCTCTTCGGCGATGAGCGCGACGTCGAATTCGCACTCGACGGCGACGGGCCGCGGCTTGTGCAGGCGCGACCGGTCACCGTTGTCGCCGCACGCCCGCCACCGTTCACGGTCCACTGGGACGACGCCGAAGACGAGCAGCGCTTCTGGGCGCGCATGGGCGACGAACCGGCGTATCGCCTCGAGGCGGAGATTCGGGAGCGGGCGACGGGCGATATGCGCCGCTCGTTCGAGCGCACCGGCGCGCCGTTCACGCGCGCCTACCTCATGCGTCATATCCACGGCTACCGCTACCAGGCCTCGCCGGCGGTCGACGAGCGCGACGTAATCGCTCGACAGCGGCGCTGGCGTGCGCGCGCGGAACGGCATCTCGACCGCGGCATCACGCTGTACTTCGCCGAGATCGAACCGGCGACGCTCGCGCTGCTGGAACGTCTCGAAGGCTCGCGGCCGACGGCCGGCGCGTCCGCCGCGAACTGGCTCGCCTACACGCGGCGTGCGATCTCCACGTGGGCACGCGTACTGCATGACCTGCACTGGCGGATGGCCGGGGGGCGCACCGGCGACCACCTGCCCTCGGTCTACAGCGAGGTCACCGGTGCGGCCCCGATCGAGGCCGCCGTGTTGCTGCAGGCGGCAGACAACCAGACGGTGCGGCTCGTCAGGCGGCTCCGCGCGCTCGCGCGGGTGGTGCAGTCGGACCGCGCCCTGGCGCGCGCGATCGGCCGGCGCGAGTTCGACCGACTGGCACGCCCCCCGCTGCGCGACCGTCCGGCCACACGCCTGCTGCTCCGCAAGCGCGACGGGCTGCTTCGGGACTACGGCCAACGGACGGGGTACGGCTTCGGCTCGGCGACGCGATTCCTCGAGCCGACGTGGAACATGGAGCCGGATCGCGTGCTCGAGGTCGTCGCCACCTATGCGCAGTCCGATCTCGACGCGCTCGGGCGCCGCGAGGCGCTCGCGAAGCGTGAGCGAGCACGCGCGTTGCGTGCGGCGCGTGCGCTCGCGGCACGCGATCCGGAGCTCGCGGCTCGCTTCGAGCGAGCACTCCGTTCCGCGACGGCGACGATGCGCTCGATGGAGAACCACAACCACCTGATGGAGCAGCGCACCGGGGGACTGCTGCGAGAGGCACTGCACGAACTCGGGCGGGCGCTGGTCGCCGAGGGTTCCGTCTCGCAGGCGGAGGATGTGTTCCACCTGTCGCTGGACGAATGCGCCTCGGCAGCGCGTCGCGGGGCGCGTGCGCGCGACCTCCGACCGCTGGTACGAACGCGCGCTGCCGAGCGCACGGAACAGCTGCGGATGGCCGCCCCCGAGCACCTCGGCTCGGGCCAGCCGCCGCGGGCGGCACCGCCTCGCGAC
>JAQBZW010000284.1 GCA_027622315.1 Chloroflexota bacterium
GCGCCGCCCGGGAGCGCCGGACCATCGTCAGCGCCGATCTGTGAACCGCCGGCGTCGGGCGTCGCGTACCACGCGACGCGCAGCCAGGCGGCGTCGACGCCGCGGTCCGGCATGAGTCGGGCGCTTACGCGGTAGCGGCCGCCCGGCGTCACGAGTACGCGCTGATCGAGCCACTTCGTCGACCTGCTCATCGAGCGCAGCCCGGCGGTGCGGCCGGCGCTGGGCGTGGTCACACCTACATCTGCTTCCCCGCCGTGCCGGTTCCATGCAAGCAGCCCGGGATCCGATTCGAAGTCGCCGTTCGTGAGCGCCTCGAAGCGCATCGTCACCTCCGCATGGGCGCGAGTCGGTTCCTCCTCGTTCGCACCGGTCGCCGCCGGCTCGGCGATCGCGAAGTCCGCGGCGTAGACGAGCAGCGTGGTTCGCGCCGCACTGAGCGGGCGCAGCATCACTTTCAGGCGCGCGCTCCTGGCGGCATCGGGGGCCGCGACCGATCCCGTCGTGATCGTCACCGGCTCGGTGGACGCGACGGCAGCCTGCCGGACGCCGTCGGCCGCCGCGGGACCCGGAGCCTCGAGGGCGGGGGAGTCCACGCTTGCGATCTGCGGTCCGGTCGCGTCGTCCGATGCGTACCAGGAGAGCCGAAGCCATGTCGAGGCGACGAACGGATCGGGCGTGACGGTCGCGCTTGCCTCGTACCAGTCGCCCGCGTCCACGGCGATTCGCTGTTCGAGCCACTTCGTCGACGTGCTCTCGGAGACGAGGGCGGCTGCCCAGGCGTCCGTCGCGAGCCGACGGAGTTCGAGCGTGCCGCCGTACTTCGACCAGCCCAACAGGTCGCCCGCGCCGTCGACGGTGAATGTCGTGTTGAAGAGACGGGCTCGGAGAATCGGCGCGGGAGGCGGCTTTCGCCGATTCGTGTTTCGTGGCTTCGGTGGCGGGGCGACCGTCGGCGCCAGCGTGACGAAGTCGGCCACGAGCCGCGCCGCGCTGTCACCGTGGGGTCGGAGCATGAGACGGACCCGCGCCGACGAGGCCCCGAACGGCGCCTGCTGCGGGCCGGTCGAGAGGCCCGCGGTCACCCCGCCCGGGAGTTCCGGCGAATCATCCGTGTTGAGCTGCGAACCGCCTCCGTCGGCAGGTCCGTACCAGGCAATGCGCACCCACGCGGCAGCCACGCCGGCGTCGGGCGCCAGCACGGCGTTCGCGATGTACCACCCGCCCGGCTGCACGCGGACGAGCTGCTCGATCCACTTCGTCGAGGAGGAAGCGGACGTGATCAACGCCGAGCGCCCGAACTCGCCGTCGACAAAGGATGCCTCGGTGCGCTGCGCGGACCAACCGGCGAGCGGGTCGTCCGCTTCGAACGTGCCGTTGTAGATCGCTCCGTCGAGGATCGGTGCGGGGACGAACCCGCTCGCTGGCGCGGGCGCCGCGACGAGCAGCGCGGCGTCGTCGACAACCACCGAGGCGGGCGCGTCACCGGTCGGCCGCAACATCACGCGCAGCCTTGCGCTGAGCGCCCCCGCCGGAGCCTGCGCGACGCCGGTCGAGTACTGCGCCGGTGCATCGCCGCTCGTTGTCATTGGCGAGTCGGCCGTCGCGAGCTGGGCTCCGCTCGCGTCCGGAGTGCCATACCAGGCGAGCCGGACCCAGGCCGCATCCACGCCGGGGTTCGCGGCCAGCCACGCACGCGCCTCGTACCAGGCCCCTGCGTTCACGAGCACGGGCTGCTCGAGCCACTTCGTCGATCCCGTCTCGGAGGCGAGCAACGCCGCGGTCGAGCTGCCATCCGAGCCACCGCTGATGGCGGTGAGCGTCGCGCCGTACGCGCTCCACCCATCAAGCGGCGAGACGGCTTCGAAGTCTCCGTTGAAGACCACCTCCGCGAGCGGCGGTCCGCCCGTGCCGCCGCCCACCTCCTCGTCCGGCGTCCCCAGGTCCGGCGTCCCCACGTCCGGCGCGTCGCCCCCCGCGTCCGCCGTGAGCACAACATCGTCGATCGTGATCGCGGCCGCGTCGGCGGCGAGCGGGCGGAGCATGATGCGGACACGGGCCGTGACGGCCGCGGCCGGCGCGATTGCCGGACCGACGCTCGCGAGGCCCGCGCCGGGGCCCGCCACCTCGTCGCCGTCCGCGGTCTCGAGCTGTGACCCGCTGCCGTCGGCGCTGGCGTACCACGCGAGCCGCATCCACACCGCCTCGACGCCGGCGTCCGCAGTCAGCGACGCGCTGAGGAGATACGCGCGGCCCGGCGTGATAGCGA
This sequence comes from Chloroflexota bacterium, assembly GCA_027622315.1. Classification (GTDB taxonomy): domain Bacteria; phylum Chloroflexota; class Dehalococcoidia; order UBA2979; family UBA2979; genus VGNK01. The sequence continues at coordinate 2,267 of JAQBZW010000284.1, forward strand.
CCACTTGATCGACCCACTTCGTCGAAGTCGTGCTCGAGGTCAGCGTCGCGACGTGACCGCCGCCGTCGAGCGCGTACGAGGCGAATTCGCCGCCGTGCTTCGCCCACGCGTCGAGCGGATCCGCCGCCTCGAAGTCGCCGTTGAGCACCGCGTCGACCGACCGGTCCGGAGGCGTCGCGCCCGCGTCCTCGTCCGCTCCGCCGTCAGCCGGCGGCAGGTCCTCGGCAGGCTCCGGGGCCGCAGCGAACGCGACGTCGTCCACGACCAGCACCGACGGCTCAGCACCTGCGGGACGCATGACCGCGCGCACGCGCGCGCTCGCGGCTCCGTCGGGCGCCTGCACGACGCCGGTCGTGGTCCGCGTGGCGCCGGCACCGCCCGCCAGCTCGGCAGAGTCGGCTGTCGCGAGCTGCGAGCCGCTGCCGTCGGCGCTCGCGTACCAGGCGACGCGCACCCACGCCGCGTCCACGCCTCCGTCGGGCGCAAGCCGGGCGCTCGCCTCGTACCACGCGCCGGCCGTGACGCCGAGCGGCTGATCGATCCACTTCGTGGAGGTCGTGTCCGAGCTGAGGCGGGCCGCTCGTACACCGGTCAGCCCGGCGGCCACGTCGAGGATGCCACCGCGCTGGCCCCATCCGGAGAGCGCGTCGTCGAGTTCGAAGTCGCCGTTGTAGACGGCCGCGAGGAGCGGTGGCCCCACGGGCTCCAGCGGCGGCTCGGGCGCCGCCGCGCGGGTGACGGTCACGGTGTGCGTCGCCGCCGTCACGCCGTCCGCGGCGGTCACCGCGATCACGATCACGGTCTCGCCGACCGCGAGGTCGACGTTCACCGGCGCACCGTCGACGGGCGCGACGCCGGCGACCGTGAGCGTCGCGCCGCCGT
>JAQBZW010000033.1 GCA_027622315.1 Chloroflexota bacterium
CGTTCCTCGATCCGGAGTTCCGCTGGTTCTACCTCGCCATGCTCGGCCACATGGCGGCCATGAACATGCTTCCCGGCTACGTCGCCGATATCTTCGATGGCGGCGGAACCGAGGTCGGGCTGCTGATGAGCATCAGCGCAGTGGGCGCCCTCGTGGGCGCGCTCGCGCTGGCGTCGATGCCGAATCGCAGGCGCGGTTGGATGCTGCTCGGCGGCACGATGGTGATGGCCGGCGGGCTCTTCCTCTTCGCGCAGACGCCGAACTACTGGCTCGCGGCGGCGTTCCTCGTGCCCGTCGGCCTCGGCTCGGCGTTCCGCCAGGCGCTCACGCAGGGCCTGCTCCACACCTACGTCGACAATGACTACCGGGGGCGCGTGATGGCGGTGTTCATGACGCAGGTCAGCGTCATGCAGCTGTTCACCTTCATCGTCGGTGTGATGGCCGAGTTCACCGGCATTCGCGTGGCGCTCGCCTCGCTTGCGGTCGGGCTCGCGCTCTCGACGGCCGCGTTCATGCTGTTCGTGCCGTCGGTCCGCAAGCTGGACTGAGGCGGGGACACCGCGGGCGCCTTCGGACTCAGGACGCGCGCCATGTTCCCCCCGCGGGCGTGCGCGACTACGATCCTCGCACTCCCCGACCGAGAGGCCCGCATGCGACCGCGAATCGCCCCGGCGTTGATCTGCGCGTCGCTCACCGTGCTGCTCGCTGCCTGCGGAGGCAACGACGGCCCGGCCCCCGACGCGACAAGCACGGGCGTGCCGATTCCCACGGCGACGCCCTTCGCCAGCTTGCCCGCCCCGGTGATCGTGACCGCGGTCGCCGGTCCGAGCGCCGGCGGGGACCTGACGTACATCGTGGAGCCCGGGGACTCGCTGAGCGCGATCGCGGCGCGCTTCGGCACCACGGTCGAAGCGATCACCGAAGCGAACGACCTCGCGGATGCCGACATCATCGTGGGCCAGGAGTTGCTCATCCCCGGTGGCAGCGCACCGGCTGCCGCGGGCGGAGCGACCGGGACACCCGCGCCGACCACGGCGCCCGCCACGAGCGACGTTTATGTCGTGGAGTCCGGCGACACCGCGCTCGGCATCGCGATCAGTCATGGCGTCACGCTGGAGCAGCTCGCCGCGGCCAACGGCATGACCGTGGACCAGATCACAGACCTGAAGATCGGTCAGGAGCTTCAGATTCCACGTTGACGCGGACCGCGTGCGGCGGTGGCGCGGCTGTCCGATCTCACCGATACTTGCGCCCGAACTCGACCTCTCGAGCCCTCCCGCACACGCGGCGACGGGCGGCTGAAGGCAACTGAAGAGGACACGGCATGTCGATAGAGGAGCGCCTCGAGTACCTCGGGCAACTGAAGGCTCGGGCGTTGCTCGGCGGCGGTGCGGAGCGGATCGAAGCCCAGCACGAGCGCGGGAAGCTCACCGCCCGCGAACGGCTGGACGCGCTGCTGGACCCCGGGAGCTTCCAGGAGATCGACGCGCTCGCCGTCGACCTGAACAACGGCAACGAGGGCGAGCGCTTCTACGGCGACGCTGTCGTGACCGGCTGGGGCAAGATCGACGGTCGTCAGGTCTGTGCGTTCTCGCAGGACTTCACCGTCTACGGCGGATCTCTCGGCGAGGTCATGGGCGCGAAGATCGCCAAAGTGATGGATCTCGCGGTCAAGGTCGGCGTGCCCGTGATCGGGCTCAACGACTCCGGGGGTGCGCGCATCCAGGAGGGTGTGGGCTCGCTCGCCGGCTACGGCGAGATCTTCCACCGCAACGTGCTCGCGTCCGGCGTGATCCCACAGATCAGCGTAATCATGGGGCCCTGTGCCGGCGGCGCCGTGTACTCGCCGGCGCTCACAGACTTCATCTTCATGGTCGAGGGCACCTCTCAGATGTTCCTCACCGGCCCGGACGTGATCCAGAGCGCCACCGGCGAACTCACGACAATGGAGGAGCTGGGCGGCGCCCATTCGCACACCTCCAAGTCCGGGGTCGCCCACTTCTCAGTCAAGGGCGAGCGGGAGTGCCTCGAAGAGGTGCGGCGGCTGCTCTCGTACATCCCGTTGAACAACGTGGATGACCCCCCGTGGGTAGACACCGGCGATCCCACCGACCGCTCGCTGGACGACATCCTCTCGATCGTGCCGGGCGAGGCCTCGCTGCCGTACGACGTGCGCGACGTGATCGAGCGCATGGTGGACAATGGCGCGTTCATGGAAGTGCACGAGTTCTTCGCCCAGAATCTCGTCGTCGGCTTCGCGCGCATGGACGGCCACGCCGTCGGCGTGGTCGCCAATCAGCCGATGTACCTCGGTGGTGTGCTCGACATCGACTCCGCGCGCAAGGCCGCGCGCTTCGTGCGCTTCTGCGACAGCTTCAACCTGCCGATCATCACGCTGGTCGACGTGCCGGGCTACCTGCCGGGCATCTCGCAGGAGTACGGCGGGATCATCGCCCACGGCGCGAAGCTCGTATACGCGTACGCGGCGGCGACGGTGCCGAAGGTCACGGTGATCCTGCGCAAGGCCTTCGGCGGTGCGTACGACGCGATGGGCTCGAAGCACCTGGGCGCGGACGTGAACTATGCATGGGCTGGCGCGGCGATCGCCGTGATGGCGGGCAGCCAGGCCGTCAACATCATCAGCCGCCGCGAAATCCAGTCCGCGTCGGAACCCGATGCCAAGCGCGCGCAGTTGATCAGCGACTACCAGGAGCGGCTCGAGCACCCGTACATCGCGGCTGCGAAGGGCTACATCGATGATGTGATCGACCCGCGGGAGACGCGCCGCAAGGTCGCGCACGCCCTCGAGGTGCTGCGCGGCAAGGCCGAGACGCAGCCCCCGCGCAAGCACGGCAACATCCCGCTCTAGAGGCGGGCAGTCGGCCTGCGGACCATCACGATTCGCCCTGTCTCGCACGGCGCGACGGGCTATACTCGGGCCCGCCCGCCGCCGAAACGCGGCCGGCACCTGGCGCCGCAGTCCAGACGCATACGGCGCACCGGCGGCAGTCTCTCGCACACATCTCACGCCCCAGCCGGCGGCTATGACGAGGAGCATCATGGCGAAGATCAAGGTGGCAAACCCGGTCGTCGAGCTCGATGGCGACGAGATGGCCCGCATCATGTGGGGCTTCATCAAAGAGCGCCTCGTGCTCCCGTATCTCGATGTCCCGATCGAGTACTACGACCTCTCGATGGAGAACCGGGACGCCACTGACGATCAGGTCACGATCGACTCTGCCGAGGCGATCAAGCGCCACGGCGTGGGTGTGAAGTGCGCCACGATCACCCCGGACGAGGACCGCGTCGAAGAGTTCGGGCTGAAGAAGATGTGGCGTTCGCCGAACGGTACGATCCGCAACATCCTCGGCGGCACCGTCTTCCGCGAGCCGATCATCTGCGACAACATCCCCCGCCTCGTCCCCGGCTGGGTGGAGCCGATCGTGATCGGCCGTCACGCCCACGGCGACCAGTACCGCGCGACCGACTTCCTCGTGCCCGGCAAGGGCCGGCTCACCATGCGCTTCGAGCCCGCCGACGGCGGCAAGACGGTCGAATACGAGATCATGCAGTTCGAAGAGCCCGGCATCGCCATGGGCATGTACAACCTCGACGAATCGATCCGTGGCTTCGCCCGCGCGTCGATGAACTACGCGCTCCAGCGCAAATACCCGTGCTACCTCTCCACGAAGAACACGATCCTCAAGGCGTACGACGGGCGCTTCAAGGACATCTTCCAGGAGGTGTTCGAGAGCGAGTTCAAGGACGCCTTCGCCAAGGCCGGCCTGATCTACGAGCACCGACTGATCGACGACATGGTGGCGCAGGTGCTCAAGGGCAGCGGCGGCGTGGTGTGGGCGTGCAAGAACTACGACGGCGACGTCCAGTCCGACATCGTCGCGCAGGGCTTCGGCTCGCTCGGCCTGATGAGCTCGGTGCTGATGACGCCGGACGGGGCGATCGTCGAGGCCGAGGCCGCGCACGGCACGGTCACCCGCCACTACCGCCAGCACCAGGCCGGCCAGGAGACCTCGACGAACCCGATTGCCTCGATCTTCGCGTGGTCGCGCGGACTCGCGCATCGCGCGAAGCTGGATGCGAACGTCGAACTCGGCGAGTTCGCCGACACGCTCGAGCGGGTCTGCATCGAGACCGTGGAGAGCGGCCACATGACGAAGGACCTCGCGATCCTCGTCGGTCCCGAGCAGCCATGGCTGACGACGAACCAGTTCCTTGCGCAGCTCGACGAGGGACTGCAGGCGGCGATGAAGTAGGCGGCGGCCGCCACCGGCGCCGCCGAGGAACCCACCCGCTGACCGGCCGGCCCCCGAGCCGATCAGCCCCAGCGAAAGAGGACGACGCTGCGTAAGAAGGTCACCATCGTCGGCGCCGGCAACACGGGCGCGACGATGGCTCAAATGCTCGCCGCACGCGGCTATGCCGACGTCGTACTGCTCGACATCCTCGAGGGCTTCCCGCAGGGGAAAGCGCTCGATATCGCCGAGTCCGCTCCGTGGGTGCGCTTCAGCGGCACGGTCACCGGCACGAACGACTGGGCGGACACCGCCGACTCGGACGTGGTGGTCGTCACCTCGGGTGTGCCGCGCAAGCCAGGCATGACCCGCGAAGATCTGCTCGGCACGAACGCCAAGATCGTGCGCTCAGTCGTCGGCCAGGCCGCGAAGGCCTCGCCGAACGCCGTGCTGGTCATCTTCGCGAACCCGATGGACGCGATGTGCCACGTCGCGCTCGACGCCAGCGGCTTCGAGCCGGCGCGCGTGGTCGGCCAGGGCGGCATGCTCGATAGCAGCCGCTACCGCACGTTCATCGCAATGGAGACCGGCGCCTCCGTGAAAGACGTGAGCGCGTGGGTCCTCGGCGGCCACACCGAAGCGACGATGGTCCCGATCGTCTCGAACGCGAGCGTCGGCGGCGTCCCGCTCACACAGCTGCTCCCGGCCGACCGCCTGCAGGCGGTGGTGCAGCGTACGCAGCGCGGCGGCGCCGAGATCGTCGAGCTGCTGAAGACGGGCAGCGCGTTCGTCGCGCCCGCGGCCGCGACGATCGAGATGGTCGACGCGATCCTGCTCGACGAGCAGCGCATCCTCCCATGCTGCGTTCGCCTCAGCGGGGAGTACGGCATCCGCGACGCGTACGTCGGTGCGCCTGTCATGCTGGGCACCGGCGGCGTCCAGACCATCTACGACATCCCGCTCGCCGACGACGAGCTGGCGGCCATGCGCAAGGCCGGGGACGCCGTCAAGGAGCTGGTCGCGGCCACACCCGCGGGCTAGCCCGCGGTCCTCACACGCACGAACTCAGACCAGGAGGATCGCCGTGGTCGGCACCGCAACGCGCACCGAATCAGACAGCATGGGCGCGATCGACGTGCCCGCGGACCGCTACTGGGGCGCGCAGACGCAGCGCTCCCTGGAGAACTTCAAGATCGGCATCGAACGGATGCCGCGGCCGCTGATCCGCGGCCTCGCGATCGTGAAGTACTGCTCGGCCGAGGTGAACGAGGCGCTCGGCAAGCTCGAGCCCGAGCTCGCGCGCGCAATCGAAGCAGCCGCGCGCGAGGTGATCGACGGCTCGCTGGACGATCACTTCCCGCTCGTTGTGTGGCAGACCGGCTCCGGCACGCAGACGAACATGAACGCGAACGAGGTGATCTCGAACCGCGCGATCGAGCTGCTCGGCGGCGAGATGGGTTCGAAGAAGCCGGTGCACCCCAACGACCACGTGAACATGTCGCAGTCCTCGAACGACACGTTCCCGGGCGCGATGAGCATCGCGACCGCGGAGCAAGTCGTGCACGAGCTTGTGCCGGCACTGCGCCACCTGCACGGTGCGCTCGCCGCCAAGGTCACCGCCTTCGACGCGATCGTCAAGATCGGTCGCACCCACCTCATGGACGCGGTGCCGCTTACGCTCGGGCAGGAGTTCTCGGGTTACGCGAAGCAGATCGAGTACGCGATCCTGCGCGTCGAGAGCACGCTCGCCCGGCTCTACGAGCTGGCGCTCGGCGGCACCGCCGTGGGCACGGGGCTGAACAGCCACCCCGAGTACGCCACGCGCGTGGCGGAGCGCATCGCGGCGTTCACCGGGCTGCCCTTCGTCACCGCCGCGAACAAGTTTGAATCACTGGCCGCGCACGACGCCCAGGTGGAGCTGTCGGGTCAGCTGAAGACCGTGGCGGCGTCGATGATGAAGATCGCGAACGACGTACGTCTGCTCGGGTCGGGCCCGCGTGCGGGCCTCGGCGAGCTGATGCTGCCCGAGAACGAGCCCGGCTCCTCGATCATGCCCGGGAAGGTGAACCCGACGCAGTCCGAGGCTGTGACGATGGTCTGCGTGCAGGTGCTGGGCAACGACGTCACGGTCGGTGTGGCGGGGGCGACCGGCCACTTCGAGTTGAACGTGTTCAAGCCGGTGATCGCCTACAACAACCTGCAGAGCATCCGCCTGCTCGCGGACGCCGCGCGTTCGTTCACGGACCACTGTGTGGTCGGCATCCAGGCGAACGAGGCGCGCATCGAGCAGCTCATGCAGTCATCGCTCATGCTGGTGACCGCGCTCAACCCGCATATCGGCTACGACAACGCGGCGAAGATCGCGAAGAAGGCACACGCCGAGGGCAGCACGCTCAAGGAGGCCGGCCTCGCGCTCGGCCTGCTCACCGCCGAGCAGTTCGACCAGTGGGTGCGACCCGAGGAGATGACGCGGCCGTAGCCCGTCCCCCAACCCCTCCCGGTAACCGGAGGGCGCTTCGGAGCGCGTCCCGACTGGCCATGCGCCTGGACAGATCGCCGAGAAGGCCGCCCTCCCGTACCGGGCGGGGGTTCGGGGAGGGCTACCCCTTGCCGGTCAGCTTGCGCGCGAGCGCGCGTAGCGGGTCGTGGAACTCGTCCACGCGGCGCTCTTTGAGCGGAATGATCGCGTTGTCGGTGATGTGGATGCCTTCGGGACAGACGTCCGTGCAGCACTTCGTGATGTTGCAGTAGTCGAGCCCGAAGCCGTGCTGGACGGTGTCACGCTTCGCGTTCGTGTCGAGCGGGTGCATCGCGATCTCCGCGAGGCGGATGAAGAAGCGCGGTCCGGCGAAGTCGTCCATGTTGTCCGGGTGGTCACGGATCACGTGGCAGACGTCCTGACAGATGAAGCATTCGATGCACTTGCGGAACTCTTGCCCGCGGTCCATGTCGATCTGCGCCATCCGCCGGTTGCCGTCCGCGTCGGGCGGCGTGAGCTTCAGCGTGGGGATCGTCTTCGCCTTCGCGTAGTTCCACGCCACATCCGTGACGAGATCGCGGATCAGCGGGAAGGCCTTGAGCGGCGCGATCGTGATCGTCTCGCCGCCGGCGTACTGCTCCATACGCTGCATGCACTGCAGCTGTGGCTTGCCGTTGATCTCGGCGCTGCACGAGCCGCACTTGCCGGCCTTGCAGTTCCAGCGCACCGCGAGGTCGCCCGCCTGTGTCGCCTGGAGCCGGTGCACCACGTCGAGGACGACCATGCCCTCTTCGTAGTCGACGTCGTACTCGACGTACTCGCCGTCGTTGTCTCCGCGCCAGACGCGCAGGTGTGCGGTCGGCATCGCTAGTCCTCCTCGAACAGGCGCTGGAGCTCGGCCGGCATCTCCGGCAGCGGCTCCTGTGTGACTGTGATCGTGCCATCCGGCGCACGCCGCCCGACGACGTTCACCTTGCCGAACTCGGCGTTCGTTCCCGGGAAGTCCTCACGCGTATGGCCGCCGCGGCTCTCTTTCCGCTCGAGCGCGGCTCGCGTGATCGTCTCCGCGACGGTGAGCATGTGCTCGAGATCGAGTGCAAGGTGCCAGCCGGGGTTGTACTCACGGCCGCCCTCCACGCCCACGTGCTGCGAGCGCTCGCGCAATTCGTCGATGCCCTCGATCGCCGCGAGCATGTCGGACTCGGTGCGGATGATGCCGACCTTCGCCTGCATCAGGTCCTGGAGATCCTTGTGCAGCGTGTACGCGTTCTCGCGGCCGCTGCCGTCGTACGGGGCGAGCACGCGCGCCGCCGCCTCCGAGGACGCCGCATCGTCAACGGCCGGCATCGCCTCAAGGCTCTGTGCGTATTCGGACGCGCCCACACCGGCGCGCCGCCCGAACACCACGAGGTCCGACAGCGAGTTGCCGCCGAGCCGGTTCGATCCGTGCATGCCCCCGGCCACCTCGCCGGCCGCGAACAGGCCGGGCACGTTCGTGGCGCCGGTTTCAGCGTCCACGCGCACACCGCCCATGGCGTAGTGGCAGGTGGGCCCTACCTCCATGGACTCCTTCGTGATGTCGACGCCGGCGAGCTCCATGAACTGGTGGTACATGGACGGCAACCGTCGCTTGATGTAATCGGCATTGCGGCGCGAGGCGATGTCGAGGTAGACGCCGCCGTGTGGGCTACCGCGGCCCGCGCGCACCTCCGAGTTGATCGCGCGGGCAACCTCGTCGCGCGGCAGCAGATCGGGCGTGCGTCGGTTGCCCTCGTGGTTCTCGTACCAGGCGTCGGCCTCAGCCTCCGTGTCCGCGGTCTCGGCCGCGAACATCGGCGGGACATAGTTGAACATGAAGCGCTCGCCGGTGTTGTTGCGGAGCGTGCCGCCGTCTCCGCGCACACCCTCAGTGATCAGCAGTCCGCGCACGCTCGGCGGCCAGACCATCCCCGTGGGGTGGAACTGCACGCACTCCATGTCGATCATGTCGGCGCCGGCGTACATCGCCAGCGCGTGACCGTCGCCGGTGCCTTCCCATGAGTTCGACGTGATCGACCAGATCTTGCCGAGACCGCCGGTGGCGAGCACGACGGACTTCGCGCGGAAGAGCACCAGCTCGCCGCTCTGCCGCCGGTAACCGAGCGCGCCGGAGACGCGATCCCCATCCTTGAGCAGGCGGTTCACGGTGTACTCGGCAAAGACGTCGACGCCGAGCGAGACGAGCTTCTGCTGGAGCGTGCGGATCATCTCGAGGCCGGTGCGGTCGCCGACGTGCGCGAGCCGCGCGAAGCGGTGGCCGCCGAAGTCGCGCTGGAGGATGCGCCCGTCGTCGGTGCGGTCGAAGAGCGAGCCCCACTCTTCGAGTTCGCGTACCCGGTCCGGCGCCTCCTGCGCGTGGAGCTGTGCCATGCGCCAGTTGTTCAGCATCTTTCCGCCGCGCATGGTGTCGCGGAAATGCACCTGCCAGTTGTCTTCGGGATAGACGTTGCCGAGCGCGGCGGCGATGCCGCCCTCCGCCATCACCGTGTGCGCCTTGCCGAGCAGCGACTTGCACACGATCGCGGTGCGCAGCCCCAGCTCCGCGGCCTCGATGCCGGCGCGGAGCCCGGCGCCGCCGGCTCCGATCACGAGCACGTCGTATTCGTGGGTTTCGTACTCGGCCATGCGCTCTCCTCGGAGGTTCCGCTGTTGGTTCGCGCCGGCTGAACGGCTAGATCGGCCCTGACCAGGTGTGCGGGTCGGTGATCACCCCGGTCGCGACGAGGTGGATGTAGAGGTCGGTGACACCGACGAAGATCAGGCTTGTCCACGCCCACAGCTTGTGGTGCTCGTTCGCGATGGTGAAGACCTCCCACACTCGCCGCCGCAGGCGCCGGAAGGGAGACCGCGAGAACTGGTTCAGACCGCCGGCCACCCAGTGCCGCAGTGCGTGGCAGCCGATCGTGAACATCATCAGCAGGAACGCGTTGATCGTGAGCATCAACGAGCCCAGGCCAATGCCAAAACCCTCGCCCGGGAGGTGATAGGACTTCACGGCGCCGATCCACAGGACCGGCACGAACAGCACCGCGACGTACATGAACCAGCGGTGCGCGTTCTGCAGCACGAGTGGGAACACGCTCTCGCCCTTGTAGCTCGACGCAGGCTCGCGGACGGCGCATGCCGGCGGACTGAGGAAGTACGCCCGGTAGTACGCACGTCGGTAGTAGTAACAGGTGGTGCGGAAGCCGAGCGGCGCCCACAGGATGAAGGCGGCCGGTGACAGCCAGGCGGGGAGCCAGCCGGGGTGGATCAGGGGCTCGAAGAAGGGCGAGAGGTAGAGGTGTCGCTCCGTCTCAAACGCCCAGTGCTCGCCGAGCACCGCCGAGACGGTGGAGTACAGGATGAAGAGAGCAAGTCCGGAACCGACCAGCAGCGGCTCGAGCCACCAGCGATCGGTGCGTTGCGTGTCCCCGTACCGTCGCTCGAGTGCCGATGTGGCCTGTGCCATCTACGTCGCCCGCCTCTCAGCGCACGCGTCGCGAGCACGCCCGTTTGGCGGGCCGCACTCCCCTGCCCTGACTATTCCCCGGCACTGCCTCACGGTCAACTTCACCGTACGCGTGTCGTAGCGTTACGCGCGTCCTGACCACCCGCGCGCGTCCGCAAGCGCCGGCGCACTCCGCGCGCGACCGTGAGCGGTCAGCGCTGCGAACGCTGATAGAGCGTGAGTGCCACCAGCGTCTTCGCGTCCTCGATCTCACCGCGATCGATCGCAGCGGAGATCTCCTCCATGCTCATTCGCACCGGCGGTGACAGGTACTCGTCGTGGTCCGCCGGCAGCGGATCCTCGCGCAGGCCGGTCGCGAGAAAGTAGGTGATGTACTCGGTGCAGAAGCCCGGCGCCATCCACGTACCCCCGAGCCGCACGAGCGAGGCCGCCGCGTAGCCGGTCTCTTCGCGGATCTCGCGCGCAGCGGTCTCCTCGGGCGCTTCGTCGCCCTCACAGGTGCCGGCCGGGATCTCGAGCAGCTCACGGCGCGCGGGATGCCGGTACTGGCGCACCAGCAACCAGCGCCCGTCTTCGTCCAGCACCACAAGCGCGACGGCGCCGGGGTGTACGACGACGGCACGCTCGGCCTCGAGGCCGTCCGGGAATCGGATCACGTCCCGCGCGACGTCGAAGACGTGGCTTTCAAACTCGACCGTGGAGCTGACGATCTGCGGCGTTGCGGGGTCACTCACGTGTGAGCGCTCAGGCGTCCACCGCGGGGGCGGCCGGCGGGACGAGGTCGATCACCATGGCGATCTCCTCGCACCCGGGGAACTTCGGGCAGCGGTAGCACTCGTTCCACACCTTGCGCGGGAGCGTCATCACGTCCGCCTGGCGCCAGCCGAGCGGCTCAAAGAACTGCGGTCGGTAGGTCAGCGCGAACAGGCCGCTCAGCCCCAGGTCGCGGCCCTCCTGGTGGCACGCCTCCACGATCGCGCGGCCGTAGCCGCGGCCCTGGCGATCCTCGGCGGTCGCGAGCGACTTCAACTCAGCGAGATCCGCCCACGTGATGTGCAGCGCACCACAGGCCACGACTTCGTCGCCCTCGCGGATCACGAAGAAGTCGCGGAGGTTTTCGTAGGTCTCGCCGAGCGTGCGCGGCAGCATCTGCCCCTGCGCCGCCCAGAAGTTCACGAGCCGGTGGATGCCCTCCGCGTCCCGCACGGTGGCACGCACGACGCCCGAAGCGTCGACCGGGCGAGACGATGGCATCGATGGGCGTGTCATGAGACGGACAGCATACGGCGACCGTTGGCTACTGCGGAGTGCCGCCGAGCACGGCCGGATCGGCATCACCCAGCACGTGATCGACGCGCAGCCAGCCGAGGCGCTCGGCCAGGTTCGCGTAGAACTGATTCTGCTCGCCGAGCCGCACAAAGCTCACCGTGCGCGGCGATCGCGAGACCTCGACAATCGCTCCGGTCGGCACCGGTCGCTCATGGCGACCGTCGACCGTGAGCATCGCGGATTCGCCGCGCGCGACGAACAGCCGAATCGTGACGTTCGCCGGCAGCACGAGCGCGTTGGCGCGTGTCAGGTGGGGCGCGACCGGGACGAGCACGAGCTCGTCCGAGGTCGGATGCAGGATCGGGCCGCCCGCCGAGAGCGAGTACCCGGTGGAGCCGGTCGCGGTCGACACGACCACCGCATCGCCGCGGTACTCGGCGACGAGCACCCCATCCAGGCGCGCGCCCACGGAGACGCTACGACCGATGGTGTGGCGGCCGATCACCACGTCGTTCAGCGCGTGCATCTCTTCGCCGTCGCCGTTCACGACACGGGCCATCGCGCGCCGTTCGATGTGCGCGCCGCCACTCAGGGTGATCGCGAGTGCCGGCGCCGCCTCGGCCTCGGTCGCCTCCGCGAGGAAGCCGAGCCGGCCCATGCGCACGCCGAAGATCGGGGGCCCGCCGGCGGACGCGAACTCGGCCGCGTGGAGCACGGTCCCGTCACCGCCGACGCAGATCAGCAGATCCGATGAAGCGAGTCGCTCCACGAAGGCGGCCGATGCGGGTCCGGGATCGGGCAGCGCGCCCAGCCACACCCGCGCGCCGGCTCGACGGGACTGCTCACCGAGCTGCGCCGACAGCTCCGCCGCCCCGGGCACGGTGTGCCGAAAGCAGATCGTGACGTCGCGGGCAGGCGCGAGGTGATCGTGGTTCGTCACGCCGCTGCCACCACAGGTGTGGCCGGGACGCGCAACCAGAGGAAGAACTCGCGGTTGCCCGCCGGACCGACGAGTGGTGAGCGCACGACGCCGCGCACGCGCAACCCCTGGCCGTTCGCCCAGCGCGCAACGCGCGCGACGCACGCCGCGTGCACGAGTGGATCGCGAACGACGCCACCGTGTTCGACCTCGTCCCGTCCCGCCTCGAACTGCGGCTTCACCAGCACGAGCAGGTCCCCGCCGGGCCGGACCGAGGTCAGCACCGCCGGCAACACGGTCGTGACCGAGATGAAGGACACATCCATCACCACCAGCTCGACGGGCGTCTCGAGCATCTCGAGCGCGCGAGCGTTCGTGCGCTCACGCACGGTCACGCGCGCATCCGCGCGCAGCGAAGGCACGAGCTGCCCGTAGCCAACGTCCACCGCAGTGACGTGCGCGGCGCCCGCCTGGAGCAGGCAGTCGGTGAAGCCGCCGGTCGAGGCACCGACGTCGAGGCAACGCACGCCCTCAACCCGCACGCCGGTGCGCGCGAGCGCCCCCGCCAGCTTCTCGCCGCCGCGGCTCACGTACGGGGGCGGTGTTTTCACTTCGATCGCCGCATCTGCGCCGACCGGCGCCGCGGCGCGCAGCGCCGTCTCCCCATCGACCAGCACCTCTCGCGCGAGGATGAGCGCGCGCGCCCGCTCGCGGCTGGGCGCGAGCCCGCGCTCGACAAGCAGCAGGTCGAGGCGCTGTCGCTTTGCGTTACGTCGTGTGTTGGTCGTGGTCATAGCAGCGGAGGATAGCATCGGGCGGGCCATGGCCCCCGACCGAGCCCGATGCAGCCCGTGCGTCCCTCGGGTGTATGGCCTCCTCGCTACACTGCCGCACGCAGCGGGTCCCCGCCCTCGATCTCTCGGACGGATAGCGATAGGAGCGATCATGGCCCAGCAGGTGCGATTACTCGTGGGAACCCGCAAGGGCGCTTTCGTCTACACCGCGGACGAGGCGCGGCGCGAGTGGACCGTGTCGCCACCGATCATGCCCGGCTGGTCCGTCTACCAGCTTTCCGTCGACACGCGCAAAGACACCCCACGCATCTACGCCGCCGCGAACCACTGGGCGTGGGGCCGCTCCGTGGCGCGCAGCGATGACAATGGCGCGACCTGGGAACAGAGCGCAGTCCCGGTCTCTCGTTCCCCGCGGACATGGGCATCTCCGTGGGCAACGTCTGGCACGTCCAGCCCGGGCACGCCGCCCAGCCCGGCGTCGTCTATGCCGGTACCCAGCCGGCAGGGCTGTTCCGCAGCGAGGACTGGGGCGAGAGATGGGCGCCGGTCGAAACCCTGAATCGCCACGAATACCGGCAGTTCTGGGGCGAAGCGGGAGGGGGCGACTCCGCGCTGCACTCGATCGAATTCGATCCTCGCGACCCGAACCGGATGTACGTCTCGATCAGCGTCGGCGGTTCTTATGTCACGCACGACGGCGGCGAGAGCTGGCAGCTTTGTTCGCACCGCGTGATCGCCACGAATCCGATGGCCGCACAAATGGAAGCGAGCGCCAGGGAGCTGGCGGCGGCGGCTGGTATGCCTGAGTCCGCATTCGAGCCCGTGCTCCCGCCGGGCGTCGATCCCGCCGCGGCCAACGAGATGCACAAGATGCGCGTCGACCTCAAGAATCCCGACCGGCTCTGGGGCCAAACCCACGTGGGCGTCTTCCGCTCGGACGACCGCGCCGGAACGTGGCACGACGTGACGGTCGGCCTGCCGTCGTTCCACGGCTTCCCGATCGCGATCTCCAAGCGCGGCGAGGATGCGGTCTTCGTTGTCCCGCTGGAGTTCGAGCGCGACAACTTCCGCGTGTGCGCCGGCCAGTTCGCGGTCTACCGCACGCGCGACAGTGGCGCGTCGTGGCAGGCGCTCACGGATGGGCTCCCGGGACCGCACGACTACCAGAGCGTGTACCGCGACGGCCTGGACACGGACGGCCTCGACCCCGAGGGCGTGTACGTGGGCACAAGTAACGGCGAGATCTACGCCAGCACGAACGGCGGCGACCGCTGGCAGCGTCTACCCGGCACGCTCCCGCCCATCCTGGGGATCACGGCTGCGGCCTGGTAGCGACGGCACTGAGCGCCGGGCCGGCGACCTCGCCGGCTGCCCGGGAGCAGGGGGTGGGCCGCATCATGACGAAGCAGGTGCGCCTGCTGGTCGGCACACGCAAAGGCGCGTTCAACTACACCTCGGACGAGACACCCCACGAGTGGGAGGTCTCGCCGCCAATTATGCCCGCTGGTCGGTCAACCAACTCGCAGTCGACACTCCGCGCGAGCCCCGCATCTACGCCGCCGCAAACTCGCCGTCTATCGCACCCGTGACGGCGGTGCATCGTGGCAGGCGCTCACGAACGGGCTGCCCGGGCCACACGACTACCAGCGCGTCTATCGCGACGCACTCGACACCGACGGCCTCGACCCGGAAGGCGTTTATGTCGGCACGAGCAACGGCGAGGTGTACGCGAGCCCAGACGGTGGCGACTCATGGTCGCGTCTCCCCGGCAGGCTCCCGCCCATTCTCGGCGTGACCGCCGCCGCCTGTAACGGACCGCCCAGCCTCCGCCCGCCGGACTCACGAAGTGATGCGCAGCGGCGCGCGTTGTCGCAGCCCGCGCATGTAGGTCTGCACGTCCCGCGCCGCTCCCCGCAATCTCTGTAACGACTCCGCGTTGACTGCGGTGTCTGCTGGTGTGGCGCCCCGACCGGGGGCGCCGCTCGCAGCCCGGCATTGACCGGTCGAGAGAAGTGGGCACGACCATGAAGTCCCTGATCCGCGCGTCCGCGCTGTCTTGCGCCCTGCTCCTGGCCGTGGCCTGCTCCGGAGCGGCTGACGCGCCAGCGCAGACAGCGACGGCGACCCACGCGCTCGTGCCGAACCCGCCCCCTGCTCCGCCGCACCGGGCCGGTCCCCTCGGGACCACCGTCGAGGCCGACCTGGACGTGCTCATGGCATCGCTGCCCGACAACGTTGCTCTCGGGACGATCGCGCGCCTCGGCGACTCTGGGGATGCGCGTATCGCGTGGCTGTTCGCGGACCTCCTGCGCTTCTACCCACCGGGACATGACGTCACCGAGGCGGTGCGCGCGGCGCTGCGAACGCTCGTCGGGGTTGAGTTCCGCACCGATGCATGGGTCCCAGTCACCAACCAGCTGATCTCGTGGGATCTGCCGGCGCCTCCCGGGTACGTCACATGGAAACGCGTCCCCTTCGAGCTCGTTGAGCCTGGCTGGGCTCCCTTCTTCGACGACCCTCAGTCGCTATTCGACTACCGCTTCCTGAGCTGGGGTGGCGTCCGGATCGACGACCGGCCCCTGGACCTCGCCGAGCAGGGTGCCCCCTGCCTGCGGGGCTGCATCCCCGCGCTCGACCATCCGGCCGTGACGGACGCCGGCCACGGCGACTGGTACCCCGATGGTGGGATCGTCTTTGGGGTCGTCGTCAACGGTGAGGCGCGCGCATACCCGAAACACATCATGGAAGTGCACGAGATGGTCAACGACTCGCTGGGCGGTCGCGCAATCGGCGTCCCCTACTGCACGCTGTGCGCCTCAGCCCAGGCCTATTTCACCGACCAGCCGCCGGCGGGCCAGCAGCGCATCGAGCTGCGTACGTCGGGGCTCCTGTCGCGGTCGAACAAGGTGATGTTCGACCTGCACACGCGGTCGGCATTCGACACGTTCAGCGGCGCGGCGGTGTCCGGCCCGCTGCGCGAAGCCGGATTCGTCCTCGAACAGGTCAGCGTGGTGACCAGCACATGGGGCGAGTGGAAGCGAGCGCACCCCGAGACGACGATCGTGAGCCGCGACGGCGGCATTGGTCGGAGCTACCCCGACGACCCGCTGCGCGGTCGCGACGACTTCGGTCCGATCTTCCCGATCGGCCCGGTGGACGCGCGGCTGCCGGCCCAGGCGTTGGTGCTCGGTGTGGAGCTGGACGCGAACGATCGCGTGGCGTTCCCCGTGGGGGCAGCCCGCGACGCGCTTCGGGCGGGCCGGCCGGTCGCGATCGCCGGCGTGACCGTGATCGGCGACGCGGCCGGTCTCCGCGCATTCGACGGCCAGGGCGCAGAGCTCGTCAGCCACCAGGCCTTCTGGTTCGCGTGGAGCCAGTTCTGGCCTCAAACGCTGCTCTGGCTGGAGCCGCTCGGCGGGGGCGCTCGCTGAGCGGGAGCGAGACCGGCGCTGCACCTCTCGATAATCATGTCGAACTTTTACACTTCGGTCAGCTTGGCGCTTAGGCCATACGAGGTTCGATATATAGTTTGGCCAGGGAATGATTACATTGTTTAATGTGACGGAACAGTTAGTCCGAATTTTCCCGTGACACATTCGAAGCATGTAAATCAATGAGCAGCCAACGTTCAGACTGTTTCTGGAAGATGGCGGTCCGGCGTGAAAAGGTGTGACCGCCGTCCAGATGAAACGTCACCAGCGCGACATCCCCGATCAAATTCAAATCAAGGTCGATCGGATTGATTGCCAGGTAGGATGGCCCGCTTCGTTCGCGCCTGACAGTATCGAAAAAACTGCGGAAGATTGCTTCGACGGCTTCTTTCCCATCAAGCCGGCGTTGGCTGTCAGGAAATGGCATAACACAGTTATTTCCGGGGCGATGAAAGCGCTGCACTCGGCCCATAACAGGCGATCGAATGCCGTGAGACACGCCGTCGCGGCACTTAACGCTTCGTTGCGGGTCGTCGGTTCACTCACAATATTGCCTCAACGATTTTCAACTCTTGCTGCCAGCGCGGCTCGATCGTTGCGGTCGAGCGCCTGCACGAGGATGGCCAGCAGACCGAGCGGGAAGATCGGCTGCGGCCGCGAAGATCGCTCCGGCGAGCGCTTCATAGCGGCGCGTGAATCACCAGAGATTCCACGCGAGCGCGAACCCAAAGTCCAGCACCACGTGCGCGATGACGGCACCAGCGAGCTCCATGATCGCCTCCCCGTGCGCAAAGACTTCGCGCGACGGCCGGGCTGAGCGAGGGTAGGATTGGCATCACCAGGCGACAACACGAGCGTGCGCAGTCGTGGCGGTGCAGACGCCGTCTGGCGCGCGCGTTCGTGCTCCCCGCACTCGAGCACCGAAACGCAGGAGCCCGTCCTTCCCTGAAGGACGGGCTCCTGCGTGATGAGCACTGAGCTGCGCCGGTTACGCCGACTCAGGCACCGCATCCTTGTCGCCGTTGATCACCTGGCCCGACTCCGTAATCAGGAGTGGCCGTGTGCGGTTCTTCACGGAGTCGCCCGTGACCACGCACTTGCGCACTTCCGGCCGCGACGGCGTCTCGAACATGACGTCGAGCAGCAGGTCCTCGACCACCGTGCGCAACCCGCGGGCTCCGGTCTTCTGACCGATCGCCGCTTCCGCAATCGCGCGCAAGGCGTCATCCGTGAACACGAGCTCCACGTCATCGAGGGCGAAGAGTCGCTGGAACTGACGGGCGATCGCGTTCTTCGGCTGCGTGAGAATGGCGACCATCATCTCGACATCCAGCGGCTCGAGCGTGGACACGACCGGCAGGCGCCCGACGAATTCGGGGATCAGCCCGAACTGCAGCAGGTCGTCGTGCGAGACGTCACGCAGAATCTGCGCCTTCTCGTACTCGATCTCAGCACGCGAGCGCGGGTCGGAGTTGAAGCCGAGCGTGCGCATCCCGCGCCCGGTGCGCTTGGAAACGATGCGCTCCAGTCCTTCGAATGCGCCACCGCACAGGAAGAGAATGTTCGACGTGTCGATCTGGATGAAGTCCTGGTGCGGGTGCTTCCGCCCACCCTGCGGCGGCACGCTCGCGATCGAGCCTTCGATGATCTTGAGCAGCGCCTGCTGCACGCCTTCGCCGGAGACGTCACGCGTGATCGACGGGTTGTCGCTCTTGCGGGCGATCTTGTCGATCTCGTCGATATAGACGATCCCGCGCTCGGCTTTCTGGATATCGAAGTCCGCCGACTGGATGAGGTGGAGGAGGATGTTCTCCACGTCCTCGCCGACGTAGCCAGCCTCGGTCAGTGCTGTGGCGTCGGCAATCGAGAACGGCACGTCCAGCACGCGCGCCAGCGTGCGAGCGAACTCCGTCTTGCCGGTGCCCGTGGGGCCGATCAGCAGGATGTTGGACTTCTCGAGCTCGATCTCCGCGTGGGGCGGCGCCTCGATGCGCTTGTAGTGGTTGTAGACGGCGACCGAGAGCACGCGTTTCGTGTGTTCCTGGCCGACGATGTACTCATCGAGCTGGTGGACGAGCTCCTGCGGCGTGCGGACGGTGCCGCTCGTGGACTTCCCGGCGGTCTTCGTGCCGGTCTGGGTCTCTTCGTTGATGATCTCCTGGCAGAGCTCGACGCACTCATCACAGATGTAGACGGCACCGGGGCCTGCAATCAGGCGCTTCACCTGATCCTGGTTCTTGCCGCAGAAAGAACAATTGTATTGAACCCGGCTGCCACCGCGCGTCGTGGTGCTCGCCATCGATGCCTCGTCTCTTCGCTGTCACTTCGCCCGGCAACGGGCTTCGGTCAGGCCGGCTTCGTCAGAATCTCGTCGACGAGGCCGTACTCACGAGCCTCTTCCGCCGTCAGGTAGATATCGCGGTCGGTGTCCTGCTTGATCCGCTCGAGCGTCTGACCGGTGCAATCTGCGAGGATCTTCCGGATCTTCTCGTTGTTACGGATCAACTCCCGCGCCTGGATCTCGACGTCCGCGGCCTGGCCGCTGCCGCCGCCGAGCGCCTGGTGCATGTGCACGGTGGTGTTCGGGAGCGCGTAGCGCTTGCCCTTCTGGCCCGCCGTCAGCAGCACGGTGCCCATGGAGGCGGTGACGCCCACCGCGATCGTCGACACGTCAGCGCGGATCAGGTTCATCGTGTCGAGAATCGCCAATCCCGCGTAGATCATCCCGCCCGGCGAGTTGATGTAGAGCGATACGTCCCGGTCCGGATCCTCGCGGTCGAGGAACAACAGCTGCGCGACGATCGAGTTCGCAACCTGATCATCGATCGGTGTGCCCAGGAACACGATCCGCTCTTTCAGGAGGAGCGAGTAGATGTCGTAGGCGCGCTCGCCGCGCGGGCCAGCCTCTACAACCATCGGAATGATGTTGCTCGGCGTGAAGAACCCCGGTGAGAAGTCTTCGGGTCGAGGTGGGCGGTACGTCACGGTGCACCCGCTTCCAGTCGGACGGTTGGATGGCTACTCGGCGTCCGCGTCGGCAGCGGCCGGCTCGGTTGCCTCGGGCTGGTCGGTGGCCTCAGGCTGCTCGCTGGCGTCCTCGCCCGATGGCGTCGCATCGCCGTCGCCGGCGCG
>JAQBZW010000285.1 GCA_027622315.1 Chloroflexota bacterium
GGGCGCGGACCGCGCGATGGACGCGACAGCGTCGCGCCTGCGCCGACCTCCGCCGCTGACGACGGCTCGAGCGGTGACGGAGGCGAGTCTGAGGATGAGCGACCCCGCCGGCGACGCGGACGACGCGGCGGACGAGGGCGTCGCCGACCGGGCGACGGCGCCACGGGCGCCTCCAGCGAGAGCCCAGGCGACGCGCTCGACTTGCCGGCCGCCAACGACGACAGCGACAACGAGAGCGCCGACAGCGACGACACGTACCGCGCCGACGCAAGCGGTGCGGTACACGGCGGGGACGCGAGCGCGCCGCGCCAGAACGGCGCCACGTCAGCGGAACCGACGAACGGCACACCCGAACGCGCCCCGCAGCCGCGGAGGCGAGTGACTCAGCCGGCCGCCGATATCGAGATCCCGGACGAGATCCAGGAGCTCGGGCTCGATCGCCGGACATCCGTTCTGCTCGCAGAGTGGGGCTTCACGACTCCGACACCGATCCAGGAGCGTGCGATTCCGGAGATGCTCGTCGGCCGCGACGTCGTGGGGATCGCCCAGACCGGCAGCGGCAAAACCGTCGCCTTCGGCGCGCCGATGATGGAGCGACTCGATCCCGAGCTGCGTGAGATTCAGGCGATCGTGCTCGTACCCACGCGCGAGCTCGCGCAGCAGGTGCTCGACGTGATCGCGCAGATGGGCGAGCGGTGGGGGCTGGAGGCGGTCGGCCTGCTTGGCGGGCGCGCGCTCGATCGTGACTTCCGCGCGCTCGAGCGCAAACCGCACATCGTCGTGGGCACGCCGGGCCGCATCATCGATCACCTCACGCGGCGCACGCTCTCGCTCCGCGAAGTGCGCTACGCGGTGCTCGACGAGGCCGATCAGATGCTCGACATCGGCTTCCTTCCCGACATCCGCCGCATCCTCGGACGCACCCCGCGCGCCCGCCAGACCGCCCTCTTTTCGGCCACGATGCCGACCTCGATCCAGCGGCTGATCTACCAGTTCATGAACGAGCCGACCACGTGCTCGGTAGACCCCGAGCTGAGCACCGTGGACTCGGTGCGGCAGGTCTACATGGAGGTCGCGTCTCGCGATAAGGTGCGCGGCCTGCGCGAACTGATCGAACGTGAGCTCAAGGGCCGCACCCTCGTCTTCTGCAAGATGCGCCGTGGCGTCGATCGCGTTGCCGAGCGCCTCCAGAACGAAGGCGTGCGCGTCGGTGCCCTGCACGGGGACATGGATCAGCGCAAACGTGACAAGACGGTGGCGGACTTCCGCGCCGGGAGGCTGGACATCCTGATCGCGACGAACGTCGCAGCGCGTGGTCTCGACATCCCCGAGATCACGCACGTCGTGAACTTCGACTTCCCCCAGAACGCGGAGGAGTACGTCCACCGCATCGGCCGCACGGGCCGCGCCGGACGCGACGGCAAGGCGATCACCTTCGTCTGCGAAGACGACCTCGAAGGTCTCGAGATGCTCCGCAAGCAGTTCGGCGAGCACCTCGAGGCGGAGCGCCTCTCGCTCTACGCCTGACCCCAGGGCGCAACCGCGAAGCATCCGCAGGCGCCCGCTCACGCTTCGCGCTCGCTGATCTGCCAGCGCTCTTCGCGCTCACGCACTCATCGCTCCGGCGAGCGCGCACGCCCCGGTATCAGTGACGGAGCGCCTCCCCCCTGTTCGCCCTGAGCCTGTCGAAGGGCACCAGTCGAACCGTGGGTTCGCGCGCGCGCCGCGACGCCGCGCAAGTCTGACGCTCGCAAGTTGCCCGTCGCTCGCCCGCGACGCCTCGATCGATGGTCGGCTGGCGTGGCTCGCGGGCGCCCCGCATACTTCGCGAGCGACAGGGCGACGAAGGGGGACGGGCATGCGGCGGGTCTCAATCGGCATCAACTGGCAGGGCGCGTTCGACATCGACGAGGTCGTGGAGCAGGCGAAGGTCGCCGACGAGGCCGGCGTCGACTCGCTCTTCGTCGCCGAGGCGTGGGGGCGTGACGCCTTCACGATCCTGGCCGTGCTCGCGCGCGAGACCAGCCACATCAAGCTCGGGACGAGCATCGTCAACATCTACTCGCGAAGCCCGGGCGCGCTCGCGCAGCACTTCGCGACGCTCGATGAGCTCTCGGGCGGTCGCATGATCATTGGCCTCGGCAGTTCCGGGCCGCAGGTGATCGAACACTTCCACGGGGTGCCGTTCGAGAAGCCGTTGACGCGCGTCAAGGAATACGTCGACGTGATCAACATGCTCATGCGCGAGGAACCGCTGCAGTACCACGGCAAGATCTTCAAGCTCGAGCGCGGATTCACGTTGCGCTTCACGCCGGTCCGCCCGCACATCCCGATCTACCTGGCCTCGATCACACCGAAGTCGCTTGAGCAGACCGCGGCGATCGCGGACGGCTGGTTCCCGATCTTCATCCCCAAGCCGCAGTGGAAGTCGCAACTCGACGCCTTCCGCGGATACATCGCCGCCGCGGGCCGGCAGCCCGACGACGTGATCGTGCGCAACCCGAACGGCGTGACGGTGACCGACAACCCCGAGCGCGCTCGCGAAGGCACCGCCTCGGGCGCGGCCTTCTACATCGCGCGCATGGGCGACTTCTACTACCAGCACTTCCTGCGCATGGGCTACGCCGACGAAGCCAACGCCGTCCGGCGTGCCTGGGCGGACGGCGGCGCCGCGGCGGGCGCGGCGGCCCTCCCGGCAGAACTCGTCGAGGAGCTGGGCACCGCCGGCACCGTCGAGCAGTGCATCGACGCGATGGAGGAGGCGGAGAGCGCCGGCTTCCAGATGCACAGCGTGAACGTCGCGGAGCGCGACCCGAAGAAGCGCGTGGCGATCTTCAAACAGCTGGTGGGGTAACCGCTCGCTGCGGTCCTCGCTTCACGACCGCAGGCGCTCAGCCTCGCCAGCGGTCTCCCCGGTCCGCCGTAGGGGCTACGCGCCGTCCTCGGCCTGCGCCGTGGCCTCCTCGTCGCGGCCGCGGCGGAAGCGGCCGAGCGCGTCGCCCAGCACGTCGCCCACGTTGCGCAGCAACGAGTGACTCGGCCGCGGCTCGCGACCGAGCGCGCGCACGCGCTCCTC
>JAQBZW010000286.1 GCA_027622315.1 Chloroflexota bacterium
TCTTCGGTGCGGTAGTGCGCCGTGAGGTGAGCGACGGACAGGAGCAGGCTGCCCGCTGGCTGCGCAGTGACCTCGGTCATGGCAGGGAGAATACTACGCACGCGCAGGGGCATAGCCCCGCCGCGAGTCCACGCGCTGCCGGTGACCGCGGGACGGTCCGCTCTGGTGTCCGCTCTGACAGGCCCGCTAGAGGGAGCGAATCGCGGTGACGACGCGACCCTGAACGGCGACGTTGTCCGCCGCCGTGTAGATCGGCGACATCGTGGCGTTCATGGGCTGCAAGCGGACGCGCTCGCCTTCGCGGAAGAACTTCTTCAGCGTCGTCTCGTTCTCGCCCTTCAACCAGACCGCGACCATTTCGCCGTCGTCGCAGGTATCCGTCTGCTCGAGCACGACGATGTCGCCGTCGTTGATCAGTGCGTCAATCATCGAGTTGCCCTCGACGCGAAGCGCGAACACGTTGCTGCGCCCGCCGGTCTGCTCTTCGGTGAGCTCGATCGTGTCCTCGTAGCCGCCGGCGGAGAGTGTGTCTGGAGGGGTGGGGATCGGACGTCCGGCCGCGATCTTGCCGAGCAGCGGCACCGCGATCGTGCGGCGGCGGCGTTCGCCCTGGCCATTCAGCAGCTCGATCGCTCGCGACACCTCGCGGTCGCGGCGGATGTAGCCCTTCTCCTCGAGCCGCTTCAGGTTGTAGTCGACTACCGACGTGGAGGAGATGTCACACCCGTTCTGGATGTCTCGGATCGAGGGCGGGTAGTCATGATCAGCGATGAACTCCTCGAGAAACTGGAGGATCGAACGCTGCTTCAGGGACAGGTCGTCTGCCACGCGGGCACTCCTCAACTTCGCGGTGACGTCTCGCACATGACGCGCACCACACCACGCACCGATCGGCCCCCGCCGCTCGCACGGCACATATGTTCTGTTCGGAACACTACCGGCGCCCACATGTCCCGTCAAGCCGTACGCGGGATAGGAGACGGGACTTCCAGAACTTCCTGTTGCTGTGACACCAGACGCTCGACACCGTCGGCGGACACGCCGGCCCCTCCGGGCGGGCTTCCCCGGGAGGCCGAGCTCCGCGCGGTCGTCGACGGCATCCAGAGTGCTCATGGCCGAATCATGTGGGCTGGGCGCGACCGTGGCCACCGGCGCGAAGCGGCCACACCGCTTGTCCTGTGGTTCGCCACGAGACGGCAGCCGTGCCCTCGGCTCGCACGCCCGGGCGCACGGTCATCGCTCGACGGTGGCGCCCCGTCCGCGATCGCCGCGGCAGTGACCGCGTGAGGCTCAGATCGAGCCGTGCCCGCGCGCCTCCGAATCCAGCGGTCGCGAGGGCGGAGGCGCAGCCCCGCTCGTCGTGCCGCGCGTGAGCAGTACGAAGACAGCGGCCCCGAGCACGATCGCCGCGGCAGCCGCGATGAAGACGTAGCGGACGCCGAAGCCGTCCGCGATCACGCCCGCGCAGAGCGAACCGATCAGCACACCGGCGGCGAAGGCGGCGGAGACGAGGCTCATCGCGGTCGCCATGCCCAGCCGCCTGCCGACATCGACCTGCAGCGCCATGGCCGACACGGCCGTGAGCGCGGAGCCCGCGCCGGCGCCGCCCACGAAGGCCGCGAGGATCACGAGGTAGGTGGTGCTCAACGCCAGCGCCACGTATCCGGACGCGACGATCACGGCGCCGACCGTCACCAGCACGCGCCGGTTGAAACGATCGGCAAGTGGACCGAACAGTGGCTGGAGCGCGCCGCCGAGCAACTCCTGTCCGGCGAGCACGAAGCCGACCATCGTGGCGGTCGCCAGGATCTCCTCTTCGAGATAGACGGCGAGGAACGAGAAGGCCGATCCGAACGCGAACGACCAGCCGAGACGCTGTGCGAATAGCGCCTGCAGCGCGCGATCGCCAAGCAACTCGCGCCACGGCACGAGCCGGGGCGGCACCCCCGCGCCGGCGGAACCGACGGCCGTCCGACCGAGCGACCACGGCAGGAACGCGATCACGACCAGCCCGCTCAGCGTGAGCATCCCGGCCATCGTGAAGAACACGGCGTCGAACCCGACACGATCGCGGATCACGCCCGAGATCACGGGCCCGAGCCCGAAGCCGAGAAATTCGAAGATGCCGAAGGCGCCCATATAGCGGCCCTCACCGCCGGTGGGCGCCAGCTCCCCGACGTACGCGAGCGCCAGCGCGAAGACGAGCCCTGAGCCAACGCCTGTGAGCGCTCGCAGTGCGATCACCACGGTGATGTTGTCCGTCTGCTGCCAGCCGAGCGCGGCCACGACGTAGGTGAGGATCCCCAGCAGAATGAACGGCTTGCGCCCGTAGCGGTCGGCGAGACGCCCCGCGAACGGGCTGACGAGCAGCTGCGTGAGCGCAAAGGCCGAGAACGTGAGGCCGACCTCGGTGCCGCTGGCGCCGAGCTGCTCCGCGCGCACGGGCAACACCGGGGCGACGATGCCGACGCCCATCGACGCCGAGAACATGGCGACGGCGAGCGTGACGAAGGTGCGGGAGAGCATCGCTGTGCGCGTCTTTCTTCGCGTCGGGTGGGGATCGAGGATCGCATCGACTCGCCGCCGGCGACCGCTATCAGACGATCGCGCGGCGTAACGAGCGAGCGAGGAGGCTAGGCGCGCGCGCGAGTAGTCCCGCAGTGAGGAGGGTCAGGAGTAGATGAGCGACTCGGTTACGCACCCGCGTAGTCTACGCTCGGCGCGAGATCGTCCGTTCTTTGAGCTCGCGAGATGGAGAGTCAGTGCAACTTTGGCGTGGCTCTGTCCGGGATTTCGTTAGGGACGCCGAGTCGGGTGCCTCAACGGGACAGCTAGCCGGCGCACCGGCGCCGCCGGCGACGGGCTGCCGGCGGACACTCGGCCACATCCTGTTCCCGTCGGCTCCTGGAGAAAATACATATGGCTATCAAGAATGTGACCCGCGACTCTGACCTGCCCCCGGTATTCATACCACCTGGAGAGTTAGTGTTTCGTCCCTGAGCAGCGGTGCCCCAG
>JAQBZW010000034.1 GCA_027622315.1 Chloroflexota bacterium
CGTGCGCGGGCCGAAGCGGCGGCGCAGCGCCTGCGTGCGGCTCTGCGCGAGTCGTACACCGTGACCGGTCACGCGCCCGCAGTCGCGGCCCGCGTCGGCGTCGCCAGCGCGCGCGAGCACGGCCACGACCCGGACGTGCTCATGCGGCGCGGGGAGATGGCGATGTACGTCGCGCAGCCGACCGGCGGGATCGCCGTATATGAGCCGGGGCAGGAGGAGGAACAGCACAGTGCTGAGCGGCTCGCGCTGATCGGGGAGCTCCGGCAGGCGATCGATCGCGGGGAGCTCGCGCTCGACTGCCAGCCGAAGGTGGATCGCGTCACCGGGGTCGTCGTCGGCGCCGAGGCGCTCGTGCGCTGCAAGACCGTTGCCAGGCGCAGTCGCACGCTCGTGCTGCCGCGTTCCGCCGAAGCGTCGCTTAGGCGCCACGCAACCCTCTTTCCCGTTCCACACGCAGCCTCGGGCCCATTTTCACCGCCGTGCGATCATGCGTCCGCGCGCATCGCGTGCGTCGTACTACCGATGTGGTAAAAGGAAGCGACTGCGGCGCCCTGCCGCAGTCCCGTGCACGACAAGAGGGGGAGCTGGATGATCGATTCGACGTATTGGAGTCGGGCAACTGCCGGGCGGGTCTCCCGACGGCGTTTGATCCGAGGCGGCGCAACCGCCGGTCTCGGACTCGCCACCGCCGCGCTGATCGGCTGTGGCGGCGGCGACGAGGACGAGGCTGCCCCGGCGGCGACTTCGGCGCCGGCGGCAACGGCGGCGGCCGCGGCGACCACTGCCGCAGCTGCCACTCCTGCGGGGGAGCAGATCAAGCGCGGTGGCACGCACCACTACCCGGCGACGACCGCACTCAACGACGAGATGGACCCGCACAAGTCGACCTCACAGGCCGCGATCCTGTGGTCGTTCATCGGCAACACCGGCACGCGGCTTGACCGTGAGGCGACGAAGGTCGTGCCCGAGTTGATCGCCTCATGGGAGCAGGTCGACGACACCACGCTCACGTTCACCGTGCGTGACGGCAAATGGCACAGCGGGCGCGCGATCGATGCTGAAGACGCGGTGTTCAACCTGATGCGCATCTCGGGCAGGCTCGAGCCGGAGCAGGTTGCGCGCTACCAGCGCCGCACGACGCTCACGGGCATGGACAGCGCAGAGGCGATCGACGAGAAGACCGTGCGCGTGAAGTTCACGCAGCCGACGAGCACGTTCCTCGGCGGCCTCAGTGACTTCCGGAACTCATGGGTGCCGCGCGACTTTTTCGACAACGGCGGGGACTTCAAAGACCCGAACACGCTCGTCGGCAGCGGCGCTTTCGCTATCGATCACTGGGAAGACGAGGTGAAATCCACCTTCAAGCGGAATCCCGAGTACTGGAAGACAGCCGGCGTCACAGACACGTGGCCCGCCGGCGCCGAGAACCTCCCATATCTCGACGGGCTCGAGATCGTGTGGGTGCCAGACACCACAAGCGCCATCGCGGCGTTCGCGGGCGGCGACATCGACTACATCCTCAACCCGTCACGAACAGACCGCGAGACGATCAAGAAGCTCAACGCGAAGGCGCGGGAAGAGATCTGGCCATTCGGCAACTGGCACCACTGGCGCTTCAACCCGCAGCGGAAGCCATTCGACGACGTGCGTGTGCGACAGGCGCTGTTCCGTGTGCCCGCGTACGACGTACTCGCGAACGAGGCGCTCGGCGAGGGCTACTGGAACTACACCGGACCGCTGACGGCCGGCTTCGGCGCGGCGATTCCGAGCGACGAGATCGCGAAGATGCCGGGCTGGAACCCGGCGACCAAGGACGCCGACATCGCCGAGGCGAAGAAGCTGATGTCCGCCGCGGGGATGGACGACCCGACGTTCGACGTACCGATCATGCCACCCTCGGCGACGCAGGCCGGGTTTTACTTCGATTCGTCTGTGCGCATGATCGACATGCTCAAGAAGGTGTGGCCGAACATCAACGCCACGATCGACCTGCCTGCGGACAGTGCGACGTTCGGCAAGCGCCAGGTCGAGGGTGACTTCGGCACGATCATCTACATCATCTTCCCGCAGCCGGATGCGGTGCTCGAGCTGCAGTCGCAGTACCTGAGCACAGGTAGCCGCAACTACGGCAAGTTCAAGTCGCAGGAGATCGATGACCTGCTGCTGAAGGCCGGCACTCAGTTCGATTCCAACGAGCGCAAGGCGACGCTCATTGAGGCGCAGCGGAAGCTGATCACGGACCATATGGCTATGGTGACAATCGACATGCCGAACTACACGGCCTGGCTCAACCCGTACGTGAAGGGCATGGAGGGCTTCGGCGGCCGTATCGACGGCGGCGCGTACGACGCCTGGCGCCACACGGAGCACATGTGGTTCGACAAGTAGTCGCGCCATAGGGCGACGGGCCGCCAGCCCGTCGCGGATCGCCGCGAGCCGACCGTCGGGTCGGCTCGCGGCCAACCGGCGACAGTCAACGGGGGCACGGAATGTCTCGGTATCTCGCGGCTCGTATCCTGGCGCTTGTGCCGGCGATGTTCTTGCTCGTCGTGTTCGTCGTCGTGCTGGTCCGTCTGCTCCCCGGTAACGCGATCGACATCATGCTCCAGGAGCAGGTGAAGGGAACGGGGACGCAGCGCGCGGAGATCGAGAAGCGGATGGGCCTGGACCGCTCGATCCCCGAGGAGATCGTGCATTATTCCTTCGGGGCGATCCGCGGAGATCTCGGCGAGTCGCTCTGGTCGCAGCAGCCGGTGACCACGCTGATCGTCAGCCGGCTGCCGGTCACATTGAAACTCGGCGTGCTCGCGCTGGGGCTGGCGATCGTCACTGGGATCGCCATTGGCGTGCTCTCGGCCGTCAGGCAGAATGGTCCTCTCGACTTCCTGCTTCGGAGCATCAGCATCCTTGGGCTGAGTATCCCGAACTTCGCTCTGGCCACGCTGGTGATCGTCATGCCCCTCATCTGGTGGGGCTGGTCGCCGTCGGTGATCTACACAACGCAGGGCGATAACTTCATCGGCCACTACACGCAGTTCGTGATACCCGGTGTGATTCTCGGGCTGTCGAGTAGCGCCACGCTGATGCGCATCACGCGCACATCGATGCTGGAGGTCACGCGCCAGGACTACATCCGCACGGCCCGCGCCAAGGGCCTCGCAGAGCTGCGCATCATTGTCCGGCACGCGCTCCGCAACGCGCTGATCCCGGTTGTCTCCCTGCTGGGCCTCCAGATCGCGGCGCTCGTTGGCGGCACGGTGATCATCGAGACGGTCTTCGGGCTGCCCGGGATCGGGCGGCTGCTCGTGACGTCGCTCGGCATCCGTGACTACCCGGTGATCCAGGGGATCACCGTCATGACCGGCGTCTCGGTGATGCTCACCAACCTGATTGTTGACCTGTCGTACAACTGGATTGACCCGCGAGCGAAGGTCGGATGAGCGCGCTCGGCGACCTCGATACCCGCCAAATCGTGACGGCAGCAGGGGGGCATGCGTGACTGCTGAACACTCCATCGCTCAGGCAGGCTCGACCGCCGTGTTCCGCGAGCCAGGGCTGCTGTCGAAGGCGCTCGCGCAGACCAGCCGGTTCACGCGACGGCAACCTCTGGGTGCGGCCTCCGCGGTGGTCGTGGTCCTGCTCGTCGTCGCAGCCGTCTTCGCGAACGTGATTGCGCCGTACGGCCCGAATGAGAACAACGTAGGACCGTCGCTGTCCGGCCCCAGTGCGAGCCACCTCTTCGGCACCGACAACTTCGGTCGTGACATGTTCAGCCGTGTGATCTACGGCGCGCGGATCTCGCTGTACGTGGGCCTCGGAGCCACGCTCATCTCGGCCGCGCTCGCAACGGTCCTGGGCGCGATCAGCGGCTACTTCGGCGGCCCGTTCGACTACATCCTCCAGCGCTTCGTGGATACGGCGCAGTCGATCCCCGCGCTGATCATGCTGATCGGCGTGCTCGTGGTGCTCGGACCGAGCATCAACAACGTCATGGCGGCGATCGCGTTCCGCTTCGCGCTGTCGCTCTCCCGCGTGACGCGCGGTGACGTGATCGTGGCGCGCTCTACGCCGTACGTGGACGCCGCGCGCAGCATCGGCGGGACGGACATGCGGATCCTCTTCCGCCACATCCTTCCCAACATCTTCCCCACCGTGATCGTGCTGATCTCGACGAGCATCGGTGTCGTGATCGTCTCCGAGGCGTCGCTCAGCTTCCTCGGTTACGGCGTGCCCCCTCCCAACCCGACGTGGGGCGGCATGATGAGCTCGTCGGGGCGCACGTACATGCTGATCGCGCCGTGGATGCTGATCGCTCCGACGATCGCGTTGAGCCTCGTCGTCTTCGCCATGAACATGCTCGGCGATGCGCTGCGCGACGAACTCGACCCGCGCATGCGCGGCAGTCGCTAGGCCCGGCGGCGGTGGTCGAGAGGACTGATCGATGACGAGCGCAGGCCCGGGCGAGTCGTGGACGGCGGACGCCCGGCACACGGCGCTCGAGTACTACCGCAGTCGCCTCGTTCCACCCGATCAGGCCGTGATGGCCGTGCAGTCAGGCGACTTCGTCTCGGTCCCCGTCGGACAGCGGGTGATGCTGACGCTCACCGCGCTGACGGGGCGGGCGCTCGAGCTCGAGCACGTTGAGGTCCGCTGGCTCCCAATGTCCGACTTCGGCTGGGGCGCTGATGCCTTCGAGGGTCACCTTCGCTCGAACGTGATCTTCAGCTCCGTGTTCAGCCGCGACGACGTCAACGCCGGTCGTGCCGACTTCTCGCCGTGGTGGGTGTACGGCGGGAACAAGGCGCTGATGGATGGCCGCGACGACGCGCGCCCGCTCGACGTGTGTCTCGTGAGCACCACGCCGCCGAACGAATGGGGCTACGTCTGCCTGGGCGCCTCGCTCTGGGACGCGCGCGATCAGCTGCGGCTCGCCCGCACCGTGATCGCCGAGGTGAGCGAGTACATCCCGCGCACGTTCGGCGATACGTGGGTGCACGTCAGCGAGATCGACTGGTTCGTCGAGAACACGGAGCCGCCGCCCGATCGCTCGTGGGCTTACCCCGCAGCCGACCCGTGGGATCACCCGATCGCCGAATACGTCGCATCGCTCGTCCGAGACGGAGACACGGTGCAGTTCGGGACCGGGTCGACGACCGGATACATCCCTCAGTCCGGGGTGCTCGATGACAAGCACGACCTCGGGTACTTCGCGGAGCTCACCGTGCCCGGCACGGTCGAACTCGCGCGCAAGGGCGTGATCACGTCGAAGTACATGGCCACGCACCCGGGCAAGTTCGTCACGACCACGGCGGGTAATGGCCCGGATGATGCCGCGTTCATCAACGGCAACCCGATGTTCGAGTTCTACTCGCCGATGTACGTCCACCACCCGGGCGCGATCGGCAAGAACGACAACATGGTGGCGATCAACAACGCGATCACGATCGACCTCACGGGGCAGATCGGTGCGTCCACGATTGGGCCGCGGTCGTGGAGCGGTACCGGCGGCCACCTCTCGTACGCGATGGGTGCGTATCTCTCGAAGGGCGGGCGCTACATCTGCGTGCTGCCGGCGACCGCGTCCAGCGGCACGCTCTCACGGATCGTGCCCGACCTCGCAACCGGCCAGATCGTCTCGGTCCCGCGGGACATCGCGGATCTCGTGGTCACGGAGTACGGGATCGCGCGCCTGCTCGGCCGCACCGAGCGCGAACGCGCGCGTGAGCTGATCGCGATCGCACACCCGGACTTCCGCGCGGAGCTGAGCAAGGCGGCGTTTGGGGCGCGCACGTTCGTGATGCCCGCGAACGAGGGCGGCGACTGAGCGCAGCCCCGGGGCGGCGGCCCGAGCCGTGCCCCTCAAAACGCAGAAGCGCGCGTCGCCTTCACGCGCACCACGCCCGTGGTGGCGCGCCTGCCGAGAGAGCGTCTACAGTCCGCGCGCATCGCAACACGCATCCCGCACAGGAGATCAGGGGAAGAGACGACCTTGGCTTACGAATTTGCGCTGTACGAGAAAAAAGGGCACATCGCCACCGTCACGATCAACCGTCCGGAGCGCATGAACGCGCTGCACGCGCCGGCGAACGCCGAGCTGAGCGCGATCTGGAACGACTTCGACGAGGATCCGGAGATGTGGATTGCGATCCTCACCGGTGCCGGATCGCGCGCGTTCTCGGCGGGCAATGATCTCGTCTATACCGCGCAGCACGCCGGTGATGCGCCCCAGCCGCAACAGGTGCTGAAGGGCGGCTTCGGAGGCATGACCGCGCGCTTCGACCTGTGGAAGCCGGTGATCGCGGCCGTCAACGGTTGGGCGATGGGCGGCGGGTGCGAGATGGCGCTCGCCTCCGACATCGTGATTGCGGCGGACTCGGCACGCTTCGGCCTGCCCGAGCCGCGCGTGGGACTGATTGCCGGCGCGGGCGGTGTGCATCGCCTGCCGCGACAGATCGGTCTGAAGCAGGCGATGGGGATGATGCTGACCGGCAAGAACATCGACGCCGCGGAGGCGTACCGCCTGGGCCTGGTCAACGAGGTGGTGCCGGCCGACCGGCTGATGGAAACGGCCGAGCGCTGGGCCTCGGAGATCATGGAGTGCGCGCCGCTCGCCGTCCGGGCGTCCAAGGAAGCGGCCATGGCGGGCCTCGAGTTGCCGCTCGAAGCCGCGATCCGCCGCTCGTACGACAACGTTCAGCGCCAGATGGCGTCGCCGGATCGGATCGAGGGACCGAAGGCCTTCTCCGAGAAGCGCAAGCCGAACTGGACCGGCGCGTAACGCCGGCCTTCGACGGATCAGCGACATGCGAAGGGGAGCACGATGACGACGAACATGAGTGGGAAGACCGCGATCGCGGGTCTCGGCATCACCGAGATGACCCGCGAGTACATCGGCACGACGGAGCAGGTCGCGGTGCAGGCGATCCGCATGGCGATTGAGGATGCCGGTCTGGCCAAGGACGACATCGACGGACTGCTCGTGAACGCCGGCGTGACGAACGACATCTCGATCGGACTGCAGAAGACGGCCGGTTTCCGCAATCTGCGGCTGATGAACCACATGAACGCCGCCGGCTCGACCGCGGGCCAGATGGTGCACTACGCCGCGCTCGCGATCGAGGCGGGCATGGCGAACGCCGTCGTCTGCGTCTTCGCCGACACGCCGCTACGCGGCGGGAGCGCCGGCGCTGCGTACGGTCAGATCCGGAACACGCGCGGGATGGCCGGCATGGGTCCCGCATACGGCTTCTTCGGAGCGAACACGGGCTATGCGCTCGCGGCCAGGCGGCACATGGCGACCTATGGCACGACGCACGACCAGCTGGGCGCAATCGCGGTCTCGAACCGCAAGTGGGCGGAGAAGAACCCGCGCGCGATGCAGCGCAAGCCGATGACGCTGGAGGACTATCACAACTCCCGCTGGATCATCGAGCCGTTCCACCTCTTCGACTGCACGCTCGTGTCGAACGGCGCCGTCGCCCTGATCGTCACGTCGGCGGAACGCGCGCGCTCGTTGAAGCAGCCGCCCGCCTACATCCTGGGCATGGGACAGGGACACCCGGGCAACCCGGGCCGCGCGGGCTTCGAGAATGAGATGAACACCGGCGCGCAGATCGCGCGCGGCACGGCGTTCGGCATGGCCGGGATCGACAACTCGGACGTGGACGTGTGCGAGTTCTATGACTGCTACACGTACACCACGCTCGTCACGCTCGAGGACTACGGCTTCGCGCCCAAGGGCGAGGGCGGCGCGTTCGTGCAAAACGGTCGCATCGAGCCGGGCGGCGAGCTGCCGGTGAACACCGGCGGCGGACAGCTCTCCGGGTACTACATGTGGGGCATGACGCCGCTGTCCGAGGGCATCATCCAGGCCCGTGGCCAGGGCGGCGACCGGCAGGTGGAGAAGCACGACTGCGTGCTCGTGAGCATGCAGGGCGGCCTGCTCGACTTCCACGCGACACTGATCCTCAGCCCGCACGCATCGAACAACTAGGCATCGCGCACCGCGCGAGCCAAGCGCCCCGCAGGAAGAAGAGGCAGACAGATGACCACCGCCGCACAGACCCAGCCCAAGCCGGTACCCGAGCCGGACGAGAGTTCGCAGGAGTTCTTCGACGGAGCGAAGCGCGGGGAGCTCATGCTCTCCCAGTGCAACGAATGCAAGGCCTGGCTGCACCCGGCAGCGCCGGTGTGCACCGAGTGCATGGGGAACGATCTCGGGTGGGCGAAGGCGTCCGGCCGGGGCACGGTCTTCACCTTCGGCGTGATGCACCAGTTCTACCACCCCGGCTTTACACATGAACTCCCGTACAACGTCGCGATCGTGGAGCTTGAGGAAGGGCCCCGGCTGAACTCCAACCTGGTCAACATCGCCAACGAGGAGATCAAGGTGGGCATGCCCGTGAAGGCCACGTTCGTAGACCAGGGCGGCGGCGTCTTCATCCCGAAGTTCGAGCCCGCCTAGGACGTACGCCGGGGGTCGGGCGCGTGGCGCGCGACCCCCGATCCGCAACTTCGACTGATCGCATCGCGAGCGGAGTGACGCCGTGCACATTGTCGTCTGTGCGAAACGCGTGCTCGATCCGGATGGCGTGAACGGCTACGCGCTGTGGGGTCGGCTGAAGGTCGACGACAGCGGACGCGCGTTCGACACCGGTGGCACCGTCGCCCAGATCATCAACGCCTACGACGAGCAGGCGCTGGAGGCCGCGCTGCGCATGCGCGACGCCGGCGCGGAGTGCCGCATCACGGTCGTCACCGTGGGTGGTGAGGACGCCGGCGATGTGCTCAAGCGCTGCGTGGCGATGGGCGCAGATCACGCGATTCACGTCGTGGACAGTGAGGCGCGCGCGGACGGCTTTCGCGTGGCCGCGATCGTCGCCGCGCTCGTGCGCGACCTCGGCGACGTCGATCTCGTGCTCTGCGGACGGCAGGGATCGGACTACGACCAGGGCACGCTTCCCGGCGCGCTCGCGGAGGCGCTGGACGCCGCGCTCGTGACGATGGCCGCCGGTGTCGCGGTGGACGGCGATACGGCGATCCAGGTGAGGCGCGCCGTCCCGAACGGCGAGGAGGTCGTGCGCGCCCAACTGCCGGCCGTCGTGAGCGTGAGCAATGAACTCGGTCAGGCCCGATACCCGAGCAGTCGCGGGATGCTTGCGGCGCGACGCACGCCGCCCGAGCGACGCGCGGCGAGCGATCTTCTCGCCGGGCGCGAGCCGGGCGGCGTGGAGCTCGTACAGCTGGTCGTACCGGACGTGCAGGGACACTGCGAGATCGTGGACGGGGCCGACGCCGCCGCGAAAGCGGCCGGCCTGATGGCACGACTGCGCGAGCGGGGGCTGCTCCATGCCTGAGCATGTGCTGGTGCTGATCAACGTATCGCCCGGTGCCACGCTCCGTGACGCGGATCGCGAGGCGCTGGGAGCGGCGCGGGCGCTCGCCGCTGCGCGCGGAGTGCCGGTCGCCTGTGCGCTGATCGGCCACGAGGTCGCCGCGGCTGCGGCGGAAGCCGCCGAGCGCGGCGCGGATCGCGTGCTCACTGCCGATGCGCCGAGCCTCGTGCCGTTCGCCGGTGAGCGCTTCCTCCCCGTCGCCGCCGATGCCATCCGCGTCGCCGAGGCGCGGATCGTGCTCGTCCCGCGCGGACCGGATCTGCTTGAGTTCGTGCCGCGGCTGGCGGCGCGGCTCGATGGCGCTTCCGTGATCGGCGTGGTCGCGGTGCGTGCCGAGGAGGGCGACGTGACTGCCGTCGCCACGGCGTTCGGTGGCGCGGCTCACGCCGTCTACCGCTTCCGTGCGCCGGGACCGCGTGTGCTCGCGCTCGCCCCGGCGGTTGCGGAGGCGCCGGAGCGCGTTGCCGGCCGCACCGTCACACCCGAGCCGCTCACCGTGTCGGACGTCTTGCCGCGGGTCGAAGTCGTGACGCCGGCTGCGCCGCTCGAGGGGCCGCGGCTCGAGGATGCGCG
The DNA here is from genome assembly GCA_027622315.1 of Chloroflexota bacterium. Lineage (GTDB taxonomy): Bacteria > Chloroflexota > Dehalococcoidia > UBA2979 > UBA2979 > VGNK01. The sequence goes on from JAQBZW010000034.1 coordinate 9,969, forward strand.
TGTCGTGGTCTCGGGCGGACGCGGCCTCGGCGCGGCCGACCGCTACGCACTGATCCGCGAGCTCGCTGCCGCGCTCGGTGGGATGGCAGGCGCCTCGCGCGCGATCGTGGACGACGCGTGGGCGTCGCCGGCGCAGCAGGTCGGACTGACCGGCAAGATCGTGACGCCCGATCTCTACTTCGCGATTGGCATCTCGGGCGCGAGCCAGCACATGGCCGGCTGCTCGAACGCGCGTTGCCTCGTCGCCGTGAACACGGATCCGCAGGCGCCAATCTTCCGTTACGCCCACTACGGCATCGTCGGCGACTGCCTCGAGGTGCTGCCCGAGCTGATCCGGATCGCCGGCCAATCCGGCGAGCCGAAGGCATAAGCGCTCGGACAACTGCGACCGCGCCCTGGCCTCTGGGCGTGCGCGCCGGGTGCTCAGTCGGGGCGGCGGTGGTCGGCGCGAGCGACCGGAGGTCGCAGGTCGACCGGATGCGCGCGGCGCTCGTGCAGCAGGCGCACGAGCGTGTCCATCTCCGTCACCGGTTCGGGGAAGGCGGTGGCGACGCGTCCGACCGCCTCGCGGCTGTGGACGTCGCTCCCACCGACGGCCGTGACGCCGAGATCGGCGGCGAGGCGGCGGTAGTAGCCGTCGGCCTGGTCGCCGTGATCACCGTTCACCGCCTCGATCCCTTCGAAGCGATCGGCGATCTCCTCCCAGCTCGGCTTGCGCCCGCTGCTCAGCGGGCGCATCGGATGCGCGAGCACCATCGCCGCGCCCTCACTGCGCACAATCGTGCGCAGCGCATCCATCGTGAGCAGCTCTGGGGAATAGTGATCGAGTCCGAAGACGAGGATGTGCCCGAGATCGGTGCCGAGCTCCATGCCGGCGAGCACGTGGATCTCGTGGCGCTCCGAGAGCGCGGCCAACTCGTCGCCCCGCCAGAGCGCGTTGTGCTCCGTCAGCACCACGAGGTCCAGCCCACGGGTGACCGCCTGGGCCACGAGCACGTCCGGCTGGACGCCGCTGTCGCGTGAGCGCGGGATGCTGTGCGCGTGCAACTCGGCCATGCTGCCGCCGGGGGGACGGCCGCCGGCCGGATCGAGCAGCAGGTTCGGGTTGATCAGGTACTCGGGGTTGCGCGGGCGTGTGCGGCGCGGCAGCCGCGCGCGCACGCGACGGATCGCCGGCGGCCCGTGGCCCTCGTCGTAATCGTGCGTCATGGGCGCCCCGGCGCGGCGCTCACAGCGAGGCGGTCAGGCCAGGGCCCGACCGCCTCAGCGCAGTCGCGGGCGCGCGGTCGCGCGGCGTCGGTCAGACGCCCACGACGGCGCCGGTGATGCGATCGAACGCGTCCTGCGCCTCCTCAACCATCTGGTACACGACCTCGGCGGCCGGCTTGATCTCGTGGATGCCGACGACGCTCTGGCCGGCGGGGGTCGTCATCCAGTCGTCCATGTGCGCCTCGCGGATGCCGGCGAGGATCTCGTCGACGAGCATCGGCTGTAGCGGCATCTGCAGTGGGTCCGGTGCGCCCGGCTGCTTCCACGCGTCGCCCCACTTCGAGGGCAGCTGGCGGATCGGCTTCCCAGAGGTGGCGCGGGACTGGTACACGTCCTCGGCGCGCGCCTCGATCAGGCGCTGCTTGAGGAACATCTCCGTGGCGGACTCGTGCGTCGCGAGCCAGATCGTGCCGGTCCATACGCCGGCCGCGCCCATGGTGATGGAGGCCGCGAGCTGGCGGCCGTTGCTCACGCCACCGGCGGCGAGCACGAGCGTATCGGTGCCTTCGGCCATGGCGACGACCTCGGGCACGAGCGTGAAGGTGCCCACCGTGCCGCTGTGTCCGCCGGAGTCGTAGCCCTGCGCGATCACCACATCGACCCCGGCCTCGATCTGACGGCGCGCCTGGCGCGGCAGCCCAACGAGCCCCCAGACCTTCGTCCCGTGGGCGTGGGCCTCATCCTTGATGAAGGCCGGACTGCCGAGTCCCGAGGCGAAGATCGGGACCTGCTCGTCAAACACGACCTCCAGCAACGCGCGGGACTGCTTGAGCAGCCCGTCCTCGAGCGCGCCGCGGACCGGTCCCTTCGGCTTCGGGATGTTGTTCTCGGTCATCAGCCGCGAGACGAAGTCCCGATGCTCCTGCGGGATCATCGACTCGAGGTCTTCGTGATTGCCCTCGACGAACGACGCCGGCACGAGCAGATCGACCCCGAACGGCCTGTCGCCGACGCGCTCCTTGATCCACGCGATGTCCGAGTGAAGCTGTTCGGGCGTGCTCCCGACCGCGCCGAGGACCCCGATCCCGCCGGCGTTCGTCACCGCGGCGATCACGTCTTTCGTATGCGCGAACGCGACGATCGGCACTTCGCAGCCGTACTCGTCGCAGAGTCTCGTGTGTAGAGGATCGTCGCTCATGCCATGCCTCCCACGGGCCCCCGAGGGCACCGCCGTCTATGCGATGTGCGCGTGCCCAGATACTAGCGGAGCGCGTGCTGCCGTCGTCATCGCTCAGGCGTCGATAAAGTTCGGCCGGCGCTTCTCGGAGAAGGCGGTCGGGCCCTCCACCGAGTCCTGCATGCCGGCGAGGTTCTGCTCGATCGCCGAACCGAACGCCTGACCGACCAGCGGCTCCATGTAATAGCCGCGGTAGAGCGCCTGCTTCATGTTGCGCACGGCGCGCGGCGCCATGTACATCGCGCGCTGGGCGTAGTCCATCGCCGTGTCCAGCAGTTGCTCGTCGGGCACGACGCGCTGCGCCCACCCGATCTGGTAGCAGCGCTCGGCGTCGTACTGGGTGTCGCCCCAGAGCGTCAGCTCGAGCGCTGAACCGAGCCCGATCTGGCGAGTGATCGGCACCATCCAGCCCGCGCCGCCCATGTTCCAGCGCGCCTCCGCGATCCCTACGCGCGCTGACTGCGCCATGACGCGGATGTCGCACTGCATCGCGTACATGAAGCCGCCTGCGATCGCGAATCCGTTGATCGCGGCGATCGTCGGCTTCCACAGGTTCATGCCCTCCGACAGCGGCACGATGTTCTTCACCGGGCCCGCCGTCCGCCGCTGGGCGCCCGCGCCTGCCTGCCGCGCCTCGGAGGTGGCGATCAGGTCGGCGCCCGCGCAGAATGCTCGCCCGGCGCCGGTCAGGATCGCGACGCGGGCTTCGGGATCGTCACGGAAGGCGGCGAATGCGTCATACAGCGCTTCGCCCAGCCCGTCGCCGATCGAGTTCAGCCGGTGCGGCCGGTTGAGCGTGATCACGTGGATCTTGCCGCCCTCGTGCTTGTCGACCTTCACGACCGGGCCGAAGACCGACTGTGGGGTGTCCCGGCGGTGCTTCTCGGGATCGAACTGCTCGTACTCGGGCATGTGCCGTCTCCGTTTCCTGCTTGCTTCTGCTTCCGCGAGTTACGCGCGCGTTATACGACGAAAGGGGGCAGGGACGGAATGGGTGCGGAGCGCTACGCGCGACCGGGGGAGCGCCCGGCGTGCGGTCGGTTGCGGACAGGCGGGCTAGGACCGCTTCTCGTCGAGGAAGTAGACGTACGCCTCGTCCACCCAGACATGCGCGTGCTCGAAGTCCTGCGGGGCTTCCACCAGGTCGCCGAGCTCGAGCCAGAGCCACGCCGGATCGCCCTGCGCGAGGCGGCGGCCGGTCAGGCGGCCCTTGAAGGTCGTGCGGTAGCCGGCCTGTCCGCCGGCGATCGGCGCACCGCCGTCGGCCTCGACCGGTCTGCCCACCAGCGTTTCGTCGAAGGTGATGCGCACGTCCTGATCGGCGAACTGCTGTGCGTCGTTCGACATGGCCGACCGCTCGCCTCCTCCTGCGTGGCGGGGGCGGCCCATAGCCGCCCCCGCTGTCGTGCTCGACTCGACCCGGTGCGCCCGGGCCGCGTCTATGCGACCGGCGCGCCGACGATGCGGTCGAACGCGTCCTGCGCCTCTTCGACCATCTGGTACACGACCTCAGCGGCCGGCTTGATCTCGTGGATGCCGACCACGCTCTGGCCGGCCGGACTGGTCATCCAGTCCTCCATGCGCGCTTCCTTGATGCCGGCGAGGATGTCTGCAACCAGCATGCCCTGCAACGGCATCTGCAGCGTCTCCGGTGCGCCGGGCTGCTTCCACGCGTCGCCGTACTTCGACGGGAGCTGGCGGATGGGCTTCCCAGACATCGCGCGAGACTGGTAGACGTCTTCCGCGCGTGCCTCGATCAGCCGCTGCTTGATGAACATTTCGGTCGCGGATTCGTGCGTGGCGAGCCAGATCGTGCCCGTCCAGACGCCCGCGGCGCCCATGGTGATCGCGGCGGCGAGCTGCCGGCCGTTGCTGACGCCGCCGGCGGCGACGACCAGCGTCCCGGTGCCCTCGGCCATCGCAACCACCTCTGGCACGAGCGTGAACGTGCCGACGGTGCCGCTGTGCCCACCGGAGTCGTAGCCCTGTGCGATCACGACATCGACGCCGGCCTCGATCTGGCGCCGCGCCTGGCGCGGCAGCCCGACGAGACCCCACACCTTCGTCCCGTGGGCGTGCGCCTCGTCCTTCACGAACGCGGGGCTGCCGAGCCCGGAGGCGAAGATCGGAACCTTCTCGTCGAAGATCACTTCCAGACTCTCGCGCGCGTGCTTGAGCATCTGGCCGTCCCCGTGGACGATCTCCTTGGGCGCGGGAATCTGGTTGTCGGCCATCAGCTTCGCCACGAAATCGCGCTGCGGCTGGGGGATCTGCGCTTCGAGATCCTCGCGGTTGCCCTCCGCAAGCGAGGCCGGCATCAGCAGATCGACGCCAAAGGGCTTGTCGCCCACGCGCTCACGAATCCACTGGATGTCGGAGCGCAACTCGCTGGGCGTGCGGCTGCCCGCGCCGAAGACGCCGATGCCGCCGGCGTTGGTGACGGCTGCGATCACGTCCTTGGTGTGCGCGAAGGCCACAATCGGGACTTCGCACCCGTATTCATCACAGAGTTGCGTGTGTAGGGGATCGGTCGTCATCAGGAGTCCTCCCGGGCGCTGGCCCGCTCTAGCTCTAGCGTGTGCCGCCGCGGTGCACGATACACGTTGTTGCGGGGTGCCGAACGCGACCGCAACAATGTCGCCGCTGCGACGAAGTCCTGCTAAATGACGCCTCGCTCACGGAGGCGTCCGCGTTCCTCTTCCTCGATCCGGAGCAGCTCGCCGAAGACGTAGTCGTTGTCCGCATCGAGCGTGGCCGGACCCGGTCCTTGAATCCCGCCCGGCGTGCGCGTGAGCTTCCACGGCACGCTCTGGTAGATCTGGTCCGCTCCGACTTGGACGCGAGCATCGAGCTCCGTGTGCGAGCGCAGGAGCGCGAGGTAGTTGGGTTCGCCGGCCAGCTCGGGCGGGCCCATGACCGGGAATGCGGCCACGCGTGCCGCCTGCAGACGCTCCGTCAGCGCCATTGGCTCCCAACCGGCGGTCCACGTCTCCATCGCGCGATCGAGATCGTCCTGGTGCGCGAGCCGGCCGGCGAGCGTCGCGAAGCGGGCCTCGCGCAACGTGGGCGCGGCATCGCCTGCGACCGTGAGCAGCGCAGTCCACTCGTCGTCATCGCGCACGGCGATCGAGATCCAGCGGTCGTCGCCGGCCGCTCGGTAGATGCCGTGCGGCGCCATGCCCGGGTAGCGGTTGCCCTGCGTGCTCGCGACGCGGCCGTTGATGAAGTAATCCATGAGTGGCTCGGCGATGCGCTGCATCGTCGCCTCGCCCTGTGCCATGGCCAGATGCTGACCGCGACCGCTGCGCTCGCGCCACTCGAGCGCGGCGAGGATGGCGAAGAAGGCATGGCCGGCGGCGGTCGGGTCGAGGTCGGCGGTGTCCTCGCGGGGGAACGGGTCGTCGTGGTAGCCCAGCAGGCTCTTCAGCCCGTAGAGAGCAGCGAGCGACGGACCGTAGGTCACGAGATCGCGCCACGGCCCCGGCGTCTCACCGGTGGCCGAGAGCGAGGCGAGGATGATGCGCGGGTTCACCGCGCTCAGCTCCTCGTAGCCCAGTCCGAGCCGCGACATCACGCCGGCGGAGAAGTTCTCGACGATCACGTCCGACGCGGCTGCCAGGCGGCGATAGAGCGCCTTGCCTTCCGGCGAACCGAGGTTGAGCGTGATGCTGCGCTTCCCGCGGTCGTACCCGTGGTAGGAGAGCGGGTCGTCGGGGGCGCCGGTGCCCACGCCAATCGTCCGCGCGCCGGCCATCGATACGCCCGAGGTGCGGCCGGGCGCGAGCACCTTGATCACCTCGGCACCCATGTCCACGAACGAGGCCCCCAGGAGCGGCCCGGCCCAGACGTGACCGTGATCGAGCACGCGGATGCCTGTGAGCGGCGGGGTCATCGCGCCCGCCCGTCCGCGCCCGCGGCGGGCGCGGGCGCCGCGACGCCTGCGCGCAACGCGTCCAGCACCTCGTCTGTGTGCTGACCGAGCAGTGGCGGTGGGCGCCGGATCGCCCATGGTGTCTCGCTGAGACCGTAAGGCGCCCCGAGGGTGCGGTAACGCCCCGCGACGGGGTGCTCGACCTCCTGCCAGAAGCCTCGCTCCGCCAGATGAGCGCTGGCGACCACTTCATCCAGTGTCTGGACAGGCTGAAAGGCGATGTGATTCGCAGCGAAGAGCTCTGCCAGTTCGTCCTTCGTGCGCGCCCGCAGCCAGGGATGCCAGTACTCGTCGAGCTCGTCCGCCCACTGGAACGCGAGCCAGCGGTTCTCCAGCCGCTCATCCTCCCGCCACGGTGGGTTGCCCATGAGTTCGACGAATCGCTGCCACTGGGCATCGACCATCGTGATCACCTCGAAGTAGCCGTCAGCCACCGCGGCGACCTGCCAGGGGTAGAACGCAGCCATATGCTTCCCCGCGCGCCCGCGCAGCTGCCCCTGGAAGACGAACGTGGGGATGCCGGCGCCGCCGAGATAAACGCCCATCACCTCCACGATCGAGAGCCACGCGTGCTGGCCCTCGCCGCTTTGCCGGCGGGCACGCAGCGCCAGCATCGCGGCGACGGCCCCGTGGACGCCGCCCTGGAAGTCCGCCGCGCAGAACGGCAGCCACAGCGGCGAGCGGTCCGCGTCGCCAATGCGGTAGCTGATGCCCGAGGCCACGGTGGCGTTGAGCGCGTAGCCCTTCCAGTCGCGGTACGGCGTGTCGTAGCCGAAGACCGTGATCGAGACCATCACCAGCTCGGGGTGCTGCTCGCTCAGCTGTTCGTACGTGAGGCCCCAGCGTTCGAGGTCGGCCGGCGGCACGTTGTGCAACAGCACATCCGCCCATCCGACCAGCCGCTCGAAGTCGGCGCGGCCCTCCGTCGTATCGAGGTCGAGCACGACGCTGCGCTTGTTCGCGTTCAGAAAGAGGAAGAGTCCCGAGCGCTCGGGGTGCGGCTCGTCATCCGGGAAGGGCCCATGGGCGCGGGCGCCGTCCCCGGCGGGCGATTCGACCTTGATCACGTCCGCGCCGAGATCGGCGAGCAGCTTGCCCGCGTATGGCGCCGAGATGAAGTCGCCGAGCTCCACGACCCGCAGGTGGTCGAGGGCCGCGGGTGTTGGCTGGCTCATCGTGCTCCTCCTTCGCGACCGCGCGGACGACGGTCATCGCCGGGGCGCGCGCCGAGTGTCGATATTCGTACCTGCGTTTCATGGTCTGTCAATCACGCTGCTGCGAAACTCGCTAAGCTCGGCCCGAGCCGAGGGCCCGGTCGCGGTCGCGCCGCGATCACAGATCGGAGGCAGAACGATGGGAACGGCGACGTACGCCACGCTCACGCTCGACTTCGCGGATGCGGATCACATCGCGACGATCACACTGCGCCGGCCGGAGACGCTGAACGCGATGAGTCGCGATCTCGTGCTCGAGCTGCGCGACGCCCTGGACGCCGTCGCGGCGGCGTTCCCCGTGACTCGAGCGCTGATTCTCACGGGCGAAGGCCGGGGGTTCTGTTCCGGCGCGGACATGCGCTCGATGGTCGCGTCCGTGACGGCTCCGTCCGACACGCCCCGTAGAGCGACGGACTGGGACGATCGCGGCAACGTCGTGATGCTGGCAGCGGCGGTGCAGGCCATCCCCCAGCCGGTGATCGGCGCCGTCAACGGCGTCGCGGTCGGCGGTGGCCTGGGCCTGGCGTGCTCGTGCGACATCCTGATCGCGTCGGAGGAGGCGCGGTTCGGTGCGGTCTTCGTCAAGCGTGGTCTCGTGCCCGACACCGGTTCGTCGGTGACGCTGCCCCGCCTCGTGAGCGCCGGCGTGATGGCCGAGATGTCGTTCACCGGCCGGATCTACGACGCGGCATGGGCCGAGCGGCGCGGGATTGTGAACGAGGTGGTCCCGGCGGATCAGCTGATGGACGCGGCGCGTGCGCTGGCATGCGAGATCGCCGCGAACCCGCCGCTCACGCTGCGCAATATCAAGCGCGTGCTGCACGAGCCGATCGCTGACCTCGCGGGCGTGATCCGCCACGAATCGGAGTCGAACGGCGACTCGATCGACAGCGCGGACCGTCGTGAGGCGTTGCGCGCGTTTGCGGAGAAACGCGCGCCGGCCTTCCACGGACGCTAGCCCGAGCGCTGCTCACGGCTGCTTGCGGAAGTTTTCGCGATCTTCATCTGCGGCTCTCCCTCTCGAGGCGGCGAGCCCCGATATTCATGGTGGGGGTATGGTTCGCGACCACGCGACCACGCGACCACGCGACCACGCGGCTGCGTGGGGTCGCGAACACTCGCGGCGTGGCGCAGACGCCACTGCCCGGGGCAGCCGAGAGGCAGGGCCGACCCATGGTTTACGCATTCCGCGAGGCGTTCTACGACGCCTGGGCCCCGTGGCACGACCTGACCGCCTCCATGCGGGCCGCGAACGACGGCGCGAGCGGCAGTGGCGGGGAGTTCGCCCGCGCCACTCTCGTGGGCACCGAGATCTTCGACCGCATGACCAGGCGCTGGGAGAAGCCCGAGTTCGGGCTCTTCGACACGATCATCGACGGTGAGCCCGTCACGGTGACGGTCGAGACCGCCGCCGAGCGACCGTTCGCGAAGCTGCTCCACTTCCGGCGCGAGGCCGCGCGCAGCGATCCGCGCGTGCTCTTGCTGCCGCCGATGTCCGGCCACTTCGCCACGCTCACCCGCGGAACGATCGAGGGGCTGCTGCCCCATCACGACGTGTATGTGATGGACTGGGCGAACGCGCGCGACGTTCCGCTGTCCGCGGGGACCTTCGACCTCGACGACTACATCGAATACGTGACTGACCTCGTACAGGTGATCGGTCCTGCGGTACACGTGATCGGCATCTGCCAGGCGGCGGTGCCTGCGCTCGCGGCCGTGACCTGACCCCCTGAAACAGATCCACCGCGAGCGAGAGAATCGCGGTGGACAGGAAG
>JAQBZW010000287.1 GCA_027622315.1 Chloroflexota bacterium
GAGGAACTCGTCGCCGCCGAAGCGCGCGACCGTGCATCGCGGCGGGAGCGAAGCGGTCAGGCGCGCGCCCACTTCCTGGAGGAGCTCGTCGCCGTTGGCGTAGCCGAGGGTGTCGTTGATGAGCTTGAAGCGGTCGAGGTCGACGAGCAGTACGCCGACGCCGCCACGCGCGTCTCGCGCCTCCATCAGCGCGATCGTGAGCCGGCGATCGAAGTGCGCGCGGTTCGGCAGACCGGTCAGCGCGTCGTAGTCCGCGAGGCGCCGAATCGTCTCCGAGGCGACACGCCGCTCAGTGACGTCCCGCAGCTCGACGAGCACGCCGATGCTGCGGCCGCGCTCGCGGAATGGCACCACGGACAGTTCGACGTCGAGCGTCTCGCCATCTCGCCGCACGAGCCGCATGTCGTCCTGTGCGGGCGTGGCATCCGACCACATGCGCACGGCGAACAGCGACATCACACGGTCGATGTCGTCCGCCGGGACGAGCTGGCCGATCGTGATCGCGGCCATGTCATCAGCGCTGTAGCCGACGAGCCGGCGCAGCGACTCGTTGTGCAGGATCAGGCGACCGTCGGGTGCGACGATCATCATGCCGTTTTGCGCAGTGTCGACCGTGCGCCGGAAGCGGTCTTCGCTCTCCTGGAGTGCGTCGGCGATCGCCTCGACGGGCGCAGCGTCGCGTACGCCGATCACGACGCCGCTCGGGGCGCCGCCCGCGTCGAGCCTCGCAACGAGGCACGTGCGCAGCGCTACCACTTCGCCGTCACCTCGGCGCCATCTGGCCTCCACGCGCAGCGCGTCGACGGGTGACAGCGCTTCCGGATCGAGTACAGGCGCGATCAGGAACGCCGCAAGCGGTTGCCCCACGAGTTCGGCGCTCTCCAAGCCGAGGACCGAGCGACTGTCAACGTTTGCGTATTCGATGACGCCGTCCGCGTCGATCTCGATCACGAGATTGGGGCTGACCGCCCTCGTCGCCTCGAGACGCGCCTGCAGGTCGCCGGACCGCCGCCGTTCGCGGCGCACGCGTAGCCAGAGCAACGCGAGCGCCCCGCCGACGAGTACCGCGCTGAGCGCGCCGGTCGTGAGCGCGCGGGAAGCCAGCTCCGAGCGCCGCTGGGCGGCGTTGTCGATGTCGGTGGCGATCTGCGACAGCACGTTGTCGACAACGCGACCGGTCGCGATCAGCGCGCGACTGCCGCCTCCGGAGTCGGAGTGGCCTGTGGCATACGAGCGGGCTGCGGCCGACAGCAGCACGACGGAGCGATCGAACTCGCTGATCCCGATTCCAGGCCGGCGCGTGTCGAGGGCAGCGGTGAAGCGGGGATCGATCGCGTCACGCGCGGTGCCCACGCGCCGCAGCGCGTCGTCCAGTACCCGCACGTCCTGGCGCGCGCGTGCTTCGCCCGCTGCCACGCCCACGTTCGCGAGTGCGAGCCGCAGGGTGGCAACCTCGAGCAGCGCCGCACCGCGGCCGTCGTCGTCGTTGCTTGCGGACACGGCGAACACGCCGGCGAGCAGCGGCAGCATGACGATCGCGACCCAGCCGATCAGATCGAGCGGCGGCCAGCCTCGAACCCGCATATCGGAGCTTTCCTGCTGGGCAGTCGGGGGCTACTGCCTCACGCTGATCATCGGCCGTGTAGCCCGCGCCCATGAGTGGCGCGACGCCGAGCCCGCTCTCCCTCCGGCGACGGCCGGCCCGGAGCGGTAGGCTCGCCCGCATGGACGGGACGGACACGCTCGAGCGGGTGCAGACGGAGGTCACGGCCTGTCGCGCGTGTCCGCGCCTCGTCGCGTGGCGGGAGCGAGTCGCGGCGGAGAAGCGCGCGTCGTTCGCGGACTGGGAATACTGGGGCCGCCCCGTGCCCGGTTTCGGTGATCCGGCGGCGCGGGTCGTGATCGTCGGGCTCGCCCCGGCGGCGCATGGCGGGAACCGCACGGGTCGCGTCTTCACCGGCGACCGCTCGGGCGACTGGCTCTACCGCGCGCTCTTTCGGGCCGGGTTTGCGAACCAGCCCACGAGCGACCACCGCGACGACGGGCTGCGGCTGCGCGACTGCTACGTGACCGCGTCCGTGCGCTGCGCGCCACCGGCCAACAAGCCGACGCCCGCGGAGCGTGACCGCTGCCTCCCATTCCTCGAACGGGAAACGGCCCTGCTCGATCGCGCGCGCGTGTACGTGGTGCTCGGCGCCTTCGCGTACGCGGCACTCGCGCGCACGCTGGGGCTGCGCCCCCGCCCGCGCTTCGGCCATGCCGTGGAGGCTCCGCTCGCAGACGGTCGCACGCTGCTCTGCTCCTACCACCCCAGCCAGCAGAACACGTTCACCGGAGTGCTCACCGAGCCGATGTTCGACGCGGTGTTCACGCGCGCACGGGCACTCGTGCGCTAGGCCGGCGAGCGCGCCGCGACTGGTGGGGCCGCGAGCGGCGATCCGAGTGGAGCGCGTGGCGAATGCTCGCCGGCATTCGGCCCCCGCTCCGGGCTATCGGCCGGAGGCGTCCGGGTCCACAGCCTCGATCGGGATGATTACGACCTGGTCCCCGCGTCGCATCCCGAAGCGCTCGGCTGCGCTGCCCTGATTGACCGCGACCTCGATCAGGCCCGTGCTCCCGATCAACGCGCACGGCGCGTCGACGGCGACGTCCGCGTACGTGCGCACGATGGGCAGCGTGCTGTCCCGCACGACGCAATGCGCGCCCGCGGCCACGTGGGCCACGCCGGCGTTCGTGATCGCGTTGCCGAAGCGATCAACGTGGATGACCGTGGCGACGATGGCGCCATCCGCACGCCGCTCCGGTCCCGGGAGATCGAGAGCGATCGCGTCCGCGATCGCCGGCCCGACGTCCGCGATCGTCCACGCGCCGGCGGCGAGCCGCGCGGCCACAGGCGCGAAGAGATCGCGCGCGTGGAAGGTCGCGCTCACGGTCGTCCGGGGATCCGGGTGACGGGCGATCACGTGGACCGCGGCTGCCGGATGGGCATGCTCGATCACGCCGATCAG
>JAQBZW010000288.1 GCA_027622315.1 Chloroflexota bacterium
CCGCTCGTTCGCATTTGCGCCGTGGTGGTCGCCGGAGGCCGTGCGTGGGCGCATCCGGGCGGAGAGCGACGCGCTGAGCGCGGGCGACGCGCCGCCGGCCGTTGCCTCCGGCGCGATGGCGATCGTGACGGGCCTCGGCTATACGGTCGCCACCGTGGGCAGCGCGGACGCCGAGTATCTCGAGCCGTACGGGCCGGGGGACGGCCGCATCACGTCACGCAGCATGACCGTCGACGTGTCCGAGGAAAAGCAGACACGCCCCGGCCGCGGCGTGTTCGTCACGAGCGTGACCGAGTACCGCACCGAGGTGGGCGACCGCCTGATCGCACGCACGACCATGACCACACTGATGTACGACCCGACCACGCCACGGCCGAGCGCGTAACGTTCCGGCGCGAGGCGGGTCAGGAAGGGCGGGCACCATGTCCACGATCACGAGTCGGCAGTGGGACGCGGTCGCGGCGGGCGACACGCTGGACGTCGTGACCTTTCCGCTGACCATGCGCAACATGGTGATTGACGCGGCCGGCACTCGTGACCTCAACCCGATTCACCACGATCGCGAGTTCGCGCAGCGCAACAACGCGCGCGACATCTTCGTGAACACGATGTTCTACGACGCACTCTTCGGGCGCATCGTCACGGACTGGGCCGGTCCCGAGGCGATGTTGCGTCGTCTGAAGTTCACGATGCGCGCCCCGAATCACGTGGGCGACACGATCACGTCGCGCGGCTGGGTGACGCGCAAGTACGAGCAGGATGGCTCGCGTCTGCTCGACGTCGAAGTGCACCTCGACAACCAGGAGCTGGCAAGCGCCACCGTCGCCGAGATGACGGTGGAACTGCCCTCATACAGCCCGCTCGCGTGATCTGACGGCATCGCAGCGAGCCGCCGGCACGCCGGTCTCAGGGCCCGGGTGGGCATTCCGCCTGCGATAGACTCCGCGCGTCGCGATGACCGGTGGCTCGGGGGCGAGCGATGAGTGTCGGCCTGCTGTCGGACGTGCGCGTGATCGAGGTCGCCGGAGCGACCACCGAATACGCCGGGAAGGCGCTCGCGGCGATCGGCGCCGAGGTCTGGCTCGTCGAGCCGCCCGCTGGCGCGCCCACGCGCGACCGCCGGCCGTTCGCCGAGACCGCAGAACGATCGCGCCGGAGCATTCCGTTCCTCGCGCGCAACGTCGACAAGCGGAGCGTGGTGATCGACTCCGCCACGGATAGTGGTCGCGCGCGCTTCCGCGCGCTCGCGAGCGGCGCGCAGATCGTGTTGCTTCCCGACGGCAGTCCCTTCGAGCTGGTCATTGCCGACCTGGACGGGCCCGTCCAGGTGACCGTGCGCGATCCGGACGGCGTCGGTGCATCCTCGGTTACGGCGTTCGCCGCCAGCGGCGGGCTCTCCAGCAGCGGGTGGCCCGATGGCGTGCCGTGCAACGCGCCCTCGTGGCTCGCGCACGACGCCGCTGCCGTGTACGCGGCAGTGTTCGCGCTCGTCGGGCTGTACATCGCGCGCGACGGGGCGGTCGCCCCGCGCTTCGAGGTGCCGCTACGCGAGGCCGGGATCGCGGGACTCGTGCCGTGGACGCGCGCGCTGCAGTCGGCGGGACTGGTCACGGCCGCGGGCGCGGCCGGCACGCGCCGCGGTCCGTTCCTGCACCCGTATCTCCCGACGGCCGACGGTGGTTACGTGCGCGTGCTGACCGCTACACCGGGCCAGTGGGAGGCTCTCGTCGCGTTGCTCGGTCACCCCGAGGCGCTGGCGACCGAGCAGTGGCGGGACCGCACGTTCCGCTCGCAGAACGTCGACGCGCTGATGACGGTAGCGTCCGAGTTCAGTCGCGAATTCACGCGCGACCATCTCTTCCACGAAGGGCAGCGGCTCGGCTCGACGATCACGCCGGTGCAGTCGCCCGCCGAAGTGATGGCGGACGAACACGGTCGAGCGCGCGCGCTCTTCGTCGAGGTGGCGGACCCGGATCTCGGCGTGGTGCCCATACTGCGCGCGCCGCTACGTCTCCCCCGCGAGCGGATCGAACGCGCGCCACGACCGGCGCCGGCGCTCGACGCCGATGCGGAAGCGGCGGCAGCTCCGTCCGCCGCGGCTGGCACCACGCGGACGGGCGTGAGAGCGCGCCCCGCGGGCGCCGACCCGCCCGCGTTGCCGTTCGGCGACCTGCGGGTGCTCAACTTCGGCGTCGGCGCCGTCGTCCCCGAGCTGGCGTCGCTGCTCGCGCTACTCGGCGCGGACGTGATCAAGGTCGAGTCGAAGAAACGTCTCGAGTTCATGCGCATGGCGAGCACGAACGAGTCCGCGCCCTTCAACCAGGGCAGCATGGGCGTCCGTAGTCTCGCCGTGGACATGAACGACGCCGACGGGCGCGAGGTGGTGCGCGCGCTCGTCCCGTCCTGTGACCTCGTGGTGCAGAACATGCGCCCGGGCGTGCTCGACCGCTGGGGCTTCGACTACGACTCGGTGCGTGCGCTGCGACCAGACGTCATCTACCTGAGCAGCTCGGGCGTCGGCATCGACGGTCCGTTCGCCGCGTATCAGAACTACGGACCGAACCTGCAGACGTTCTCCGGTCTGACGTCGCTGTGGGCGCATCCGAGCGACCCGTTCGCCGTGGGCACGAGCCTCAACCACCCCGACCACATCGCGGGCAAGCACTCGCTGCTTCCCGTGCTCGCGGCGCTTCTGCGGCGCGAGCGCACCGGCGAGGGCGCGCTGATCGACGCGGCACAGTACGAGGTGTCGGCCGATCTGATCGCCGAGCAGTTCCTGCTCGAGGCCTACGGGCCCGGCTCGGCGTGTGCGCTCGGCAACCGCAGCCGCGACGTCGCGCCGCACGGCGTCTACCCGTGCGCCGGCGCGGACGCGTGGATCGCGCTCGCGGTCGTGGACGACGGGCAGTGGACGCGCTTCGCGGACGCCGTCGGCGAGGCGTGGGCGCGGGACTCCCGCTTCGCCACGTGCGAGGGGCGCCTCGCCCACGCCGACG
>JAQBZW010000289.1 GCA_027622315.1 Chloroflexota bacterium
TCGTGGGCGGTCGCGGTCCGGCCGGCGCGCCGCGCGCCGCGCGCCGCGGCGGACCGGGTGGGTTGATCGAGGGCCTTCGCTACCTCGGCCGCGATCGCACGATCCTTGTGCTGCTGGTGTTCAGCTTCCTGGGCTCCGTGCTGGCGATGCCGATCCGCATGCTGCTCCCCGGCTACGTGGCGGCGGTCTTCGGCAGCGACGCGATCGGGCTCGGCCAGATGCAGGCCGCGATGGGCGCCGGCGCCCTCGCCGGTGCGCTCGCGCTGGCCTCGGTCACGGTGCGGCGTAAGCGTGGGGTGCAGCTGGCGGCCTTCGCGATCGGACTGGGCGCCGCCCTGCTGGCGTTCTCGACCGCAGATCACTTCATGCTCGCCGCTGTCCTGCTCTTCGTCGTCGGCCTGGGCACTTCCGGACGCCAGTCGCTCGGCCAGGTCCTGCTCCACGAGTACGTCGAGAATGAGTACCGCGGCCGCGTGATGTCGATCTTCATGATGCAGTTCGCAGTGATGTCGTTCGGCACGTTCGTCGTGGGGCTGTTCGCAGAGGTGGTGGGCCCGCAGGTCGCGATCGGCTCGCTCGGCATCGCGCTGGTGATCGTGACCGTGTCGTTTCTCGTGGTCGTCCCGCGGCTGCGCCGCCTGGACTGAGCGTGACCGGCGTGCGCCGGCCTTTCTGCGTTTCAAGGAGCGTCGTCCGCCCTCCGCCCGCACGCCGCTACTCCCTCGATTTCACTCGGGACGAACGGATGGACGCCTCCGGGTGCTCGCACCGGGCGCCTCGCTCGTACTTGGACCGCGCGTCCCCGTTTCACGCGGGACGAACGGGAGTGAGACGGCTGGTCCTCTCGGCAGCGCCCGTCGCTCCGCTTCCGGGCCGCGTCCTTCGATTTCACTCGGGACGAAGGGATGGGAGGGACGGGGTCGAGCGGAACCTCGCATGATCGGTGTCCCGCGATCGCTTGGCCGGGAGCCCGGGCGTGCCGGGGATTCCTTGTTCCGTTCGCCCTGAGACCCCGTCGAAGGGCGCATCGGGCAGCTGCCGACGCGCCGCATGAGACGAGCAGGTCACGCCACCCGATTCGTCAGCAGTCGGCGAAGCCTCCTTCGACGGGGTCTCAGGACGAACGGAAGTGGGCAGGGGCGCCTCCGCCAAAGCGAAGTGATGAGCCGCACGAGAAGCCGAGCCGCGGAGCCCCGACAACGGGGCACAGACGAAGTGATGAGCCGCACGAGACGCGAAGCCTCCTATCCGTTCGTCCCGAGTGAAATCGAGGGACGCGCGGGGCACGAGCGCGAGCGTGGGCGCCTGCTCATCCGTCCAGTCGCCGTTCCTCAGCCTGCCGTCGGCAGCGTGTCACCGGTCTCGAGCAACGTCTTCAGGTTGCAGAGGATCCACGTCCAGCCGCCGGCGGTCTGTGCGTACGTCGCCGTCTCGTGGTCGAAGCCATCGTGGATCACGGTGAGCTCCGTCAGTCCCTCGGCCACCGCTTCGAGCTCCCACGTCACGCGGCTCGGCGGGTCGGCCTCGAGCGCGGGGTCGTAGAGCATGTGCCACGAGGTGACGAGCCGCCGCGGCGGATCGCTCTCGATCACCGCGCACTCCACCAGCACCTGCGACCGATCGTTGGAGTAGTAGCGGAACGGCGAGCCCGGCTTCAGATCAGACACCACGCGGGTCTGGTGGAAGTAGCGCGAGGTGAACTCTTCGCTCGTGATCCCCTCCCACACCCGCTCAGGCGTGGCCTTGATGAACAGCTGGTAAACCTGGCGCGGCTTCGCCGCCGCCACGGTCTCGGTCTCTGCTGCCGTCGACGTCATGCTGTGTGCTCCTCATCGAGCTCGGCCTTCAGCGCCAGCAGCGCTTCGGCACGAACCGCGGTGTACTTGCCGATCCAGCGTTCGTGGACCTGCTGAATCGGCACCGGGTTGAGGTAGTGGAGCTTCTCCCGCCCCACCTTCCGCGTGACGACGAGCCCGGCCTCCGCGAGCACCTTCAGGTGCTTCATCACGCCGAAGCGCGTCATCGCCATCGGCGCCTCGAGCTCGGAGAGCGTGCGGCCGTCACGCTCGAAGAGCAGATCGAGGAGCCGGCGACGTGTCGGGTCGGCGAGAGCGCGAACACGAGGTCGCCGTCCATGGGCGGGACGATATGTGACCGTGCGGTCACGTGGTAAGCGAGGCCAGAACTCGGTAGGTACGCTAACGCGAGGCGATCACCGATGACCGGTAGGTTGGGGGCAAGCGCGATGGCATACGAATGGCACCGTCCGAGCGCGGATCGCCTTATGAACGGCGCCGGACTCATCCTCGCCTTGTGGGGCACCCGAAACGAGATCATCGGGTGGGGTCCGCCAGTGGCCGACGCAGTTCGCGACATCGGGCAACACTGGGGCGATGCTTTGGCTATCTCGATTGCAGCGTTACTCGTCGCATGGGCGCACTGGCGCTCCATCGCGGTGCTGGTGGGATTCCGAGAAGCCACTGCCCCTCGCTGGGCAAACGACGAGGCGATGGGGAACGAAATCTTCGATTGGATGAAACGGCGGGTCATCGTAACCGATTCGACAACAGAGGCTCGTGCGAAGGACAAGAGGATCTCCTTTGCCTATATCTTTGATAGAGGTAGCCGCCCTGTAACGGTCATAAAAGCGGACGAGTCGTCGCTCATTCAAGTTAGTACGAGAGTCACGCCGAGCGAGGAACACGCAGCTTCTATCCGGGGTATGGACGAGCCCGACTACCGAGCGATGCAGGATGACGTAAGCCTTGAACTTGTAAAGTCTGGGATCGGCTTCATCGTCGCGGAGCGAATCATCCCAGAACGTGGGGAAGAGAGAGACGAGGACGGCGACGAGATCCAAACGGGAGTGTTCATGGCGATCCAGGTTCCATCTGGAACGCTCACTCGCGCAGACTTCATCGAATCTGTGAATGTTGTTCGTCGTGCGCTCGCGATTACGCAAGTCGTGCTCAGGAAGCATGTGCGCATCGAA
>JAQBZW010000290.1 GCA_027622315.1 Chloroflexota bacterium
TGGGCATTGCCCACGGCCGCGCGTGTGTGTGCCGGGGACGCGAAGGATCGGCTAGCTGGCCTTCTTGAGCATGGGCAGGCCCGTGCGGGTGTTCTCCGAGACCTGGAATCCGACGGGTAAGGAGTCCAGCCCCTCGCCGGGCTTCTCTGCCTTCGCGAAGTAGTAAATACGCTGCTGGCGCCCACCTTTGAGCGTGACCTCCTTCGTGTGGAGGTAGTACATCTGCCCCTTCGAGTTCTCCGTTACGAACGCCATGACCTGTCCTCTCTGTGTGCCGGTGACCGAAATCGGGGGAGTGTCACTGGACATCTCACAGACTGGGTACCACGTGGATAACCAATCAGGCAAGTGCTTATGCGCTTATTCAATCAGGCGCGGCATTGCCTGTCGGCCGGGGCTGGGGCGCCGCGAACGCGGTCAGCCCATGGCGCCGGCATCGCGCAGCGACTCGATCTCCGTCCAGCTGTAGCCCGCGGCGAGTAGCACCTCCTCCGTGTGCTGGCCGAGCTCAGGGCCCGCGCCCTGGATGCGCGATGGCGTAGCGCTCATGCGCACGGGTGGTCCCGGGACCCGCATCCGGCCGAGGTTCGGCGTGTCGATCTCCTGGAGGTAGCCGTTCTCCCAGTACTGCGGATGCACGGCCACCCCGGCGTAGTCGAGCGCCGGAGCGTTCGGGACGTCCGCGACGGTGAGCCGCTCGAGCCACTCGGCGGTAGCTCGCGTGCGGAACGTGGCCTCGAGCTCGGCAACAAGCGCGAGCTTGTGCTCGGCGCGCGCGAACGGCTCGGCGAAGCGGGGATCGATCTTGAGGTCGGCCCGGTCGAGCGCATCGCACATGCGCTCCCAGAATGCCTGCGTGTTCGCCGCGATCGCCACGTAGCCGCCGTCCGCGCACGCGTAGTGCGTGTACGTGGCGGCGCGCCGTTCCTCGAATCCGATCTGGCGGCCGGTGCGCAGGAAGCGCACGAGCGGCATTGACTGCAGTGAGGTGAGCGCGCCGATCAGCGACACGTCGACGTGCTGGCCCACGCCGTACTGGTCGCGAGCGACAATCGCGCACGCGACGCCGTAGGCGAGGAGCATCGCGCCGATCTGGTCGGCGAATCCGCCGATCAGCGCGTGTGGCGTGTGCCCCGGTCCGCCGCCCTGCTCGCTCATCACCCCGCTGAACGCCTGCGCCACGTGGTCGTAGCCGGGGCGGTTCGCCATCGGACCGCTCCGGCCCCACGCCGATCCGGACGCGAGGATGATGTCTGCACGCAGCGTCTTCAGGTCGTCATAGCCAAGGCCCCAGCGTTCCATGACGCCGGGGCGGAAGTTCTCGAGCACCACGTCCACGGTGGGCACGATCCGCCGCACCGCGTCGCGCGCCGCCTCGGTGTGCAGATCGAGCACGACGCTCTTCTTGCCGCGGTTATGCGCCTCGAAGTACGCCGAGAAGCCGTCCGCGCCGAGCCCAGTCGCCCGGCCGGCCTCGCCGCCGGGTTCTTCGACCTTGATCACCTCGGCACCCATGTCGGAGAGCAGGACCCCGGCGAACGGACCCTGCTGATAGCGCGTGAAGTCCAGCACGCGGATATGTGAGAGCGCGGAGTGCTCGCGCGCGCTCTCCGCAACTACAGCCTCATGGCGCTCAACGGTCATGGCGGTACTCCCATCCTGGCTGCCAGCGGTACGGCGCGCTCAGCGCACCCTCGATCGAGACGCCTGTGAACAGGTGCTCCAGCGCGACGTGCGTGGCGGAGTGACCGATCACGCACAGCCGTCCGCCGGCGAAGCGATGCTTCATCTCGGCGACGTACTCGGCCACGCGGGCGGTGGCCTCGCGATAGCTCTCACCGCCCGGGAACGGCGCCTCCACGTAGCGCAGCCGCACCGCATCGATCACGGCGCGCGGCTGGCAAGTGAGCGCGCCATAGTCGATCTCGCGCAGCCGCTCGTCGCACTCGATCAGCAGGCCGCGCTCTGCGAACGCGAGTTCCGCCGTGCGCCGTGCGCGCCCGAGGTCGGACGCGAAGACGGCGTCGAAGGACTCGTTCGCGCGACGTGCGCCGAGTGCGCGCGCCTCCGCCTCCCCCGTCGGCGAGAGATCGGTCTCCGAGCGACCGGAGGACAGGCCGGCTTCGTTGTCGAAGGTCGTGGAGTGAGTCTCGAACACGATCGTGAGCGCCATCGCCGTCGCACCTCCTGCCGGCGAATGCTGCCGCGTCACGCGCTCGCTGTCACACCGCGGTCGCGAAGGGGGCCCGGACGGGAACATCCCGTCCGGGCCCCCTGATCATCGTTCGGACGAACGCCAGTCGCGCCTTAGGCGTCGAGCCAGAGGCGGGAGTAGACCTCCGTCGGGCCCCCGTAGCCGCGGGTGCGCACGATGCCCTTCACGCGAGGCAGGTACGCGGTCCACGCCGTGCCGGCGCCCAGCGGCGTCGGCAGGTAGAACATCATCTCCGCGTTTCGCCGCTGGATGTCGCGGATCTGCTGGAGGCGCGCCTCGGGATCGAACTCGATCGCCTGCTTCGCTCGCAGTTCCTTGATCGCCGGGTCGTCCACCCTGCCTGCGTTCGAAGACGCCCCGCTGAAGTAGCGATCGATGAAGCCCGACACCTCCGGGTACGCAGGGGTGATGCCCATCGCGATGCCGTTGAAGTTTCCGGCCCGCGTCTGCGGGAAGTACGTCGAGGCGTAGTCCTGCAGCTCCGTGTTCACGTCGAGGCCGGCCTCCGTCAGCCAGTTGCCGATCGCCTCGGCGGTGCGGTCGAACGACACGCCGTAGCGGGTGGGGGCGTACTGCCACTTCACCTGCGTGTCCATGCCGCCACTCGCCTCGAAGAGCTTGCGCGCCTCTGCGGGGTCGAACTCGAAGAAGCGGGCCGAGGGGCCATGGTCGGCCGACTGCGGATCGAGCCACCACTTGCCGAGCGTGACCCCGTACCTCGGGCTGATACGCAGACCAGCTCATACCTGCGCCTCCCTGCGTCGGCACGTAGTACA
>JAQBZW010000291.1 GCA_027622315.1 Chloroflexota bacterium
GTCGCCGCCGGCGGCGACGGCGACCGTTGAGCCCACCGCCGAGCGTCCGCTCGCCGGCGTGCGCGTCGTGGATCTCACGCGCATCTGGGCCGGACCGCTCGCGACGCGCATCCTCGCCGACCTCGGCGCGGAGGTGATCAAGGTGGAGGCGCCGACCGGCCGTGGGCCGGCGGGGGGACTGCCCGGCAGTGCGCCGATGGAACGGCCGTGGAATCGACAGCCGCTCTTCAACAAGCTGAATCGCAACAAGCAGAGCGTGGCGATCGATCTGAAGACGACGGCCGGCCACGACGCGTTCCTCGCGCTCGTGCGCGAGAGCGACGTCGTGATCGAGAACTTCAGCGCGCGCGCGATGCCCGGTCTGGGACTCGGATACGAGGCGTTGCGGGCGGTGAAGCCGGACGTGATCTACATCGGCATGCCGTCGTTCGGCATGGACGGCCCCTACCGCGACTACGTCGGGCTGGGGCCGAGCATCGAGCCGACCACGGGTCTCACGGCGCTCATGGGCTACGGACCGCACGAGCCGCGCGTCACCGCGAAGGCGATCTCGGACGCGATTGGCGGAACGAATGCCGCCGTCGCCGTCCTGGTCGCGCTGGCGCGACGGGCACGCACGGGCGAGGGGGCGTCGATCGACCTCTCACAGCAGGAGTGCGGCATCGCCTTCCTCGGCGAGCACGTGATCGAGCGCCAGCTCAGCGGCCACGAGCCCGAGCGGCGCGGCAACGCGCACCGCACGTATGCGCCGCACGGCGTCTATCGCTGCGCGGGCGCGGATGAGTGGATTGCCATCGCCGCACGCGACGACGCCGAGTGGGCGGCTCTCGACACGGCGTCCGGCCGAGGCTGGGCCGCGGATCCACGCTTCGCCACGCTCGAGGCACGCCGCGCGCACGGCGTCGAACTCGACGCCGCGATCGAGCAGTGGACGTGCGCGGAGGACAAGCGTGCGCTCATGTCCGCACTGCAGGCGCGCGGCGTTCCGGCCGGCGCCGTGCTCGCGACGCCCGAGTGGACAAGCGATCCGCACCTCGTTGAGCGTGGCTACTTCGCGGAGCTGCTGCACCCGGAGGCCGGAGCGGAGCGATGGGACGGATCGCCGGTGCGCTTCGACGGGCGCCGTGGGTACGACCGCTGGCTGCCTGCGCCACTGCTCGGGGGCGACAACGACGCCGTGCTCCGCAAGGTCGCGGGGTTTACCACGGAGTACATCCGGCAACTCGCCGCGAGCGGCGTGATCGCTGATCGGCCACCCACCTAGGTCTGTGCGGAGGCGGGACGGCTCACGGATTGCGGCCGAGCAGCGTCAGCCGCCCACCGAGGATCGCGAGCTGGCGCGCCTGGCGGCCGGATGACAACGCCGTCGCGATCTTCGAGCAGTAGATCGCGACCCGCACGGCGTTGCTCGACGACGCGTAACGGTCCGCCGAAGGCGGCCCTCGGCCGCGCGCGACCGCGCCACCGCGCCACCGCGTCACCGCGCCACCGCCGCGCCGCCGTACGGGCCGTCGATATAGTCAGCGCCATGCCCGGCCCCTATCTCCTCGCCATCGACCAGGGCACGACGAGCTCGCGCGCGCTCGTCTTCGACGCGCATGCCGAGATCGTGGGTGTCGGCCAGCTGCCGTTCGCACAGTCGTTCCCGCAGCCGGGCTGGGTCGAGCACGATCCCAACGAGATCTGGGCCACGACGCAGGCTGCGATCGGCGCTGCGTTGCGGGCCGCGGGACTCGCTGCCCGCGACCTCGCCGCCGTGGGCATCGCGAATCAGCGCGAGACGGTGGTGCTGTGGGAGCGCGCGACCGGCGCGCCGGTCGGCCCGGCGATCGTCTGGCAGGACCGGCGCACGGCGGCGATCTGCGAGCAGCTGCGCGCTGCCGGCCATGAGCCGACGTTCGCCGAGCACACGGGGCTGACGCTGGACCCGTACTTCAGCGGCACGAAGCTGACGTGGCTGCTTCGCGGGGACCCTGTCCTGCGCGCACGAGCGGAGCGCGGGGAGCTCGCCGCGGGCACGATCGACGCGTGGCTGATCTGGCAACTCACCGGCGGTCGCCGTCATCTCACGGACTACACGAACGCCAGTCGCACGTTGCTCTTCGACATTCGAGCCAGAGCCTGGAGCGAGGAGCTGTGCGCGCTGCTCGAGGTGCCGCGCGTGCTGCTTCCGGAGGTGGTGCCGTCGAGCGGGATCGCCGCGACCACGACGATGGAGGCGCTCGGCGCCGAGCTTCCGATCGCCGGCGTCGCCGGTGACCAGCAGGCAGCGCTGTTCGGGCAGGCATGCACGCAGCCCGGCCAGGCGAAGAACACGTACGGCACCGGTGCCTTCCTGCTCGCGCCCGCCGGCTCACAGCCGGCGTTCTCGCGCCAACGGCTGCTGCTCACGCTTGCGGCCGGAACGACCGCCGAACAGTCCGAGTACGCGCTGGAAGGCTCGGTGTTCGTCGCCGGCGCCGTCGTTCAGTGGCTGCGCGACGAACTCGGCCTGGTCGCGCACGCGGCGGAGATTGAGGCGCTGGCGGCCTCGGTGCCGGACGCCGGCGGCGTCGTCTTCGTCCCGGCGTTCACGGGGCTCGGAGCGCCCGACTGGGATCCGCACGCGCGCGGCGCGTTGCTCGGGCTGACCCGTGGCACGACGCGCGCCCACATCGCACGCGCCGCCCTCGAGGCGATCGCGCTCTCCAGCGCGGAGTTGATCGCCGCCATGGACGCGGACCTGCCGACGCCCGTCAGCGAGCTGCGCGTCGACGGCGGGGCGTCCGCCAACGATCTGCTCATGCAGCTGCAGGCCGACGTCGCCGGCGTGACCGTCGTGCGGCCCCGGAACGCGGAGACCACCGCGCTCGGCGCCGCCTTCCTCGCCGGGCTCGGCGCGGGCGTGTGGGAGACGCGAGCGCAGGTCGACGCGCTGTGGCGGATCGACCGCACGTTCGAGCCGCGCACGACGCCCGCCGAGCGTGACGCGCG
>JAQBZW010000292.1 GCA_027622315.1 Chloroflexota bacterium
GCCGCCCGGCCCGACAAGCGGCTCGCGGAACGGGAAGTTCAGGTGCACCGGCCCGGCCGGCGACGTCGTCGCGACCGCAACGGCGCGCGCACCCGCCGTCGCCCACGCCGCGTCGATCGCGGCGTCACCGTCCGCGACCGGCAGGTCCGAGGCCCACTTCACGTGCCGGCCGTAGAGGTCCACCTGGTCGATGGTCTGCGCGGCGCCGATGTCGCGGAGCTCCGGGGGCCGGTCCGCGGTCAGGAAGATCAGCGGTACGCGGGAGAGCCGCGCCTCGACGGCCGCGGGGAGAAAGTTCGCCGCGGCCGTGCCCGACGTGCACACCACGGCGACTGGCACGCCCGTCTGGCGCGCCAGGCCGAGCGCGAAGTAGCCGGCGGAGCGTTCGTCCAGATGCAGAAATGTCTCGAAGGGACTGCCCGGCCGAACCGCCGCCAGCGTGATCGGTGTGTTCCGCGACCCGGGCGCGATCACGACATGCCGTACGCCGCTCCGAGCGAGCTGCGCGAGCAGGGCGAGAACGGCGCGATCGGCGGGGGGCGTCATGCGAGGCGGAGTGTACCGGCGGTCGCGGTTACGAGGCTCCCTCCCGATGCGGTTCGCCCTCACCCCCGGCCCCTGCGGTTGCCCTCACCCCCTAGCCCCCGCTCCCGGTAACGGGAGCGGGGGAGTCCGAGCTGCCAACTCGACGAGCCGGGAGCGGGTCCAAAGCCCCCTCCCGGTACCGGGAGGGGGCTGGGCGAGGGCCGCGAGCTAGCGGGAGCCCGGGGGGTGAGGGCGCTCCCGCGGCGTGGACCACGGCTACTTCGGCGGTCCTGCAGCCAGACGCTCACGCACTTCGGCCATGCGCTGCGGAGCTTCGTGCGGCATCGTCCAGCGTGAGTCGAGCCACCACGTGCAGCCGGCCTCGGCCCAGGGCGCGACGATGTCGCGCGCCCGAGCGACATCGTCCGCGGGCGTCTCGCCCTCCATGATCACGTCGAAGCCTTCGCCCATGCCGCCCCGCTCGGCGAGCCATGCGCGCATCGCGCGGATGTCGTCGGGGGTGGTTTCGGCATACGCGCCGTCGCGCATCACCATCGGCAGCAGCCCGTCGCAGCGGAGCACGCGGCGCATCGACTTCGGACGCGGCCACGCGCCCACCACCCAGATTGGGATGCGCGACTGCACCGGTCGGGCAGTGGCGGCGAGCTCGGCGCGGGGCGTCAGGTCGACCGCGTAGTGCTGACCGCCGTAGGCGAGGCGGCCCTCCCACAGCCCGCGCATCACGTCGACACCTTCGTCGACCATCGCCGCGCGGGTGCGTCGGTCGTCGACCTCGCCGGTCTTCCCGAGTTCGGCATCCACGGAGCCGAGCCCGATCGAGAGGATCGCGCGGCCGCCGGACAACTGGTCCAGGGTCACGACCTGGCTGGCGACCTTCCACGGACGCCGCCACGCCAGCGGGGTGAGCATCGTGCCGAGCCGAACGTGGCGGGTGCGCTGGGACATCGCGGCGAGCAGCGTCCAGGCGTCTACGCCGTAGGCGGCCTCCCACACGAAGACGCCGTCCCATCCGGCCTCGTCGGCGATCACGGCCTGCTCGAGTTGCTCCTGCGCGGTGCCGCCTGGGAGGACGAAGCCGTACTTCACCTCGCTCGCCTTTCGTACGCGGCACGGCCGCCTGATCGCACGCCGCGGGGATCGTCGGACGGCGCCGCGGCCGTCCGCTCGCCACAGAAACGCGGGAGTCCTCAGCCCACAGCGCGAACTACGGCAGGGGACTCTCGGCGTGGCCGCCGAGCGCCTCCGTGAGCGGGCGCAGCTTCAGTCGAACTTCCGCGAGCTCGGCGGACGGCTCCGAGTCGCCCATGATGCCATTGCCTGCGAAGAGCCACGCGCGGTCGTCGCGCACCACCGCCGCGCGGAGCGCGACGGCGAACTCTCCCTCGCCGCGCGCGTCGACCCAGCCGACGGGGCCGGCGTACCAGCCGCGATCGAAGCGCTCGTGCTCCGTGATCACGCTGAGCGCCGCCTCGCGCGGGTAGCCCCCCACCGCGGGCGTGGGGTGCAGCCGCCGCACGAGCTCGAGCACGTCGACCCCGAACCGGACGCGGCCGGCGATGCGCGTGGACAGATGCTGGATGTTCGGCAGCTTGCGTAGCACCGGCGCATTCGGGGCTCTCAGCTCATCGGTGGCGCCCTCGAGCCGCTCGCGGATCGCTCGCACGACGGTCTCGTGCTCGATGCGATCCTTCGCGCTCGTCAGCAGCCGGCGACCCAGCTCCGCATCCGCTTCGGCCGTCGCGCCGCGGGCGACCGAGCCCGCGAGCCCGAGCGCCTCGAGCTCCCCGTCCCGCAGGCGCACCAGCAGTTCGGGGCTCGCGCCCAGAAAGACCGAGCCGCTCGCGTGCACCGTGAACAGGTGGCAGTCCGGGTACCCCGTGCGCAGCCGCGCGAGCGCGCCCGACACGTCGATCGGCGCGCGTCCGCGCAACTCCAGCGAGGTGGCGAGCACGGCCTTCTCGTACAGCCCCGTCCGCACGTCGTCGGCGATGGCGGCGACGCTCGCACGCCAGCGGCGTTCGTCGAGCGCGTGAACTTCGTGGAGCACGCCCGCTCGCCGTTCGTCGTCGCCGCTGCTCGCGCCGCGAAGCGCACTCGCCGTCGCGGGGTCGAGACGCGACGAGACGTCGTCTGTGCGCGCAAGTGCCGCGCGAAGCGCCGGCTCGACCTCAGCGGGCGACACGCCCGGCGCGAGCACGACGCCGTGCACGTCACCATCGGCGACGAACAGCAGGCGCGGAAGCACGAGCCAGCCGGCGCCGAAGGCCTCCCATGGCTCGGTCGGCGTAGGAGCGGGGTTGAAGCGGAAGCCCCCGAGCAACCGCGGGCGCAGCGCCGGTGTGTCGCTGTCAGCGAGCATGGACAGCGCGCGCCGCGCCGCGCCGCGCGCCGCGGCGGGCCCATCGCGACGGCGCACCTCGACG
>JAQBZW010000293.1 GCA_027622315.1 Chloroflexota bacterium
TCGCCGGCAGCCGTCGCGTCGACGGCGTCGCCACAGGTGCCGCGGTGCAACAGCACGCGCGGGCCGGTGCGAGCGGGGAAGCGCTCGCGCAGCGCGCGCAGCTCATCGGTGGGCCCGAAGCGGGTCATCGCGAGGCCTCGGCTCGCGCGCGCAGGGAATCGGGCGTGACTCGTCCGAAGAGGCGCTCGTGCTCGTCGACGACGACCGGGGCGAGCGCGCACAGGAACTGGCAGTCGATGCCCGCGGTGCGGTCCGGGAGCGCCGTCAGCAGCGCCGCTGCGCCGGCGAGGTCGCAGGAGATGCCGGTGCAGACGTGCCACTGCCCCGGCACGGGCGGCTCAAAGCGCAGCTCCGAGTACGCCGTGGCCGTGGCGTAGACCTCGGAGATGGGCACCCGCGTGTGCCGGTGGACGTGCTCGATCGCCGCGCGAGGCAGCCAGCCGAGCGCGTGTTGCGCCGCCTCGAGCGCCGGCAGCAACTGGTCTTTCCGGCGCGGCAGCGCGTCGATCGCGGCCCGCGCATCAGCGAGCGCGCCGGCGTCGAGCGAAGGTTCGGTCGTCATGCGCGCATTATAGGCGTGAGGCTCCGCCGGGCGAGCGGTCCTGAGTCAGGCCGTGAGCGCCTCCCCGACGGCGATCGCCCCCGCCGTGCGCGGCACGGCGAGCACGCCCATCGTCGGCTGCTCGTGGCCGAACACGCGCGTGAGCGTCTGCATCACGTCCATGTCGCGCTCGCCGCTCTCGGGGTTTGCGTGCGTGGCGAGGCAGCGCACGACGGGGCCGGTGACGTCGTACTCGACGTCACCGATGCGCACGCGGCGTCCGATCCACGCGAGCTCCTCCCACGGCTCCAGGCCGTCGAGCGTGACGTTCATGCGGAAGCGTCGCTCGTCGACCGGCGCGCCGAGCGCGCCGGCGAGCGCGTCGACGCTCGCGGCGCCCACCAGCGTGACGTGGCCAGGACCGCGATCGTGGAAGCGCGGCGTGATCCCGTCGCCGATCAGCGTGTAGCCGTCCCCCGGCTCGAGCCGGGACTCGCCGAGCCCGGCGACGTACTGCGTGACTGCCGCAGCGAGCCGCTCGCGATCGACGTCGACGGACACGTCGCCGTCCGCGAGCACGCTGCCGTCGAGCGCGATCGTGAGGCGCCGCGAGTCCGGCTCGAAGCGCGCCGCGAGGCGCGCCACGCCGGGCGCGACCATCAGCGCCGTGAAGTGCCGCTTGCCCCACCACCCGCCGAGCGCACTCGGCCGGTCCGGCCGAGTGACCACGCTCTCGCGGATGAACCCGAGCACGCGGTCACCCTCGACCGCTCCGCCCTTGAGCACGCGCACGCGTGCGGCGGGTTCCGCAGTCATGCCCTTCACCGGGAAGCGATAGAGGCGGACGACGGTCGCGGTCATACCAGTCCTCGGTCCTCTCGCTCAGTCCCGCAACGGGAATCGTCGGGGGGCTGCGTGCTCCGCTCGCCGAGCGGTCGCAGCCTACCGCTCGCGGAGCAGCGTCGCCGCGATCCAGTCGCCGATCGCCTGCGCCTCAACGCGCGCGATCTGCGCGCGGCGGCCGTCGGGCGCCTCCGCAATCACCGGCAGCAGGCGGCGCGCCTCGTCCGCGTTCGACATCATCACCGGCTCGAGGATCACGGCAGGCACGTCACGACTGCCGAAGCCGAGCATGAGGAACCAGTCGCCTGGGTCCAGCCCGTAGTCGATGTACCCCGCCACCGGCTCGCCGGCGGGATCGACCGCCATCGCGTCGAACAGCACTGAGTGAATCGCCTCCGCGAGCACGCGATCTTCCGCGTCGCGATAGCCGACGTAGATACCGTTCGGCGCGTCGCCAAACCAGTTCGTGTGCACCGAAACCACCGACTGCGCGCCCTCGCGAACGCAAAACGCTCCGCGCATCATCAAGTCGAGCTTGTCGTCGCCAGTCGGACCGCGCAGCGCCTCCCATGCGCGGCCACGCCCATCCGCCTCGCCCCAGGTCATGACCACCGCGTCGTTCCCGAATCGGGCTCGCAGCCGGCGGACGACGTCGCGCGCGACATCGAGGTTGATGTCGACCTCACGAAGTCGCCGTTCACGCGCGGCACCGACCGCATCGACAGTCGTGACCGTCACGATCATCCCGGGCGCGCTTTCGCTGTGCCCGGGGTCGACGCAGATCAGTGGAGCTTGTCGTACCGACGTCGCGGCGTGCCCCAGCTCTGCGCCGGCGAACGCCGGTACGACAGCGGGCGTCACCGTCGCCTCGGTGTGGGCGCTCGGGACGTCGATCGTGGTTGTGACGAGGGCGAGCACGGCGACGGTCGCGATCACAGCGAGACGACCACCGCGGCGCACGAGCGACGCCGCCCGCATCAGCGAGCCCGGATCGTGCTCGACTGGCCCTCTTTGATCACTTCGATGCGGTCGGGCAACCGCTCCGCAAGTTCTTCGACATGGGAGATCACGCCGATCATGCGGTTGCCGCCGGCGAGCGTTTCGAGGCCCTGGACGGCGAGATCGAGCGACTCCGCGTCGAGCGAGCCGAAGCCTTCGTCGAGGAAGAGCGATTCGAGTGAGACGGCGCCGCCGGTCCCCGAGAGCTGCGGCAGGTGTTCGGAGAGCGAGAGCGCGAGTGCGAGGCTCGCGAGGAACGTCTCGCCACCCGAGAGCGTCCTCACGGACCGGCGCTCGTCGCCGTTCAGGCGGTCGACGACGAGGAACTCGTCGTCCTCGGCCACGAGTTCGTAGCGGTCGCTCGTGAACTGACCCAACCGCCCCGAGGCGTCGGACGCGAGCAGTTGCATCGCCTCCTGCTGCACGAAGGCGATGAACTTGTTGCCGCGGAGCTCTTGTTCGAGCGTGCCGGCGAGCGCCGCGATCTGTTCGTGTGTGCGAATTTCGTCGCGCATGCGCACGGACTCGGCGGCGGTCGCCCGCACGTGCTTCAGGCGCTCGCCGAGCGCGCCG
>JAQBZW010000035.1 GCA_027622315.1 Chloroflexota bacterium
TGGCTGGGGCACCGCTGCTCAGGGACGAAACACTAACTCTCCAGGTGGTATGAATACCGGGGGCAGGTCCGCCGCTCGTGCATCGCGCGGACGCGGACGGCCATAAGCTGCACGGCGAACCCGATCACGACAGAGAACACATACAGGAGTGCTCAATGACGCTCGGACTATTGATGCTGCACGCGTTCCCGCTCGATGGCGGCATGTGGGACGACCAAGTCTCGGCGCTCTCGCCCACGCTGCCCGTGATTCCCGTGCACCTGCCCGGTTTCGGCGGCGCGGCCGTAATGGAGCCGGAGCACTGGATGGACGAAGCCGCCGACGTCGCCGACGCCGCGTTGCGCGGCACCGGCGTCGACCGCGTGATCGTGTGCGGGCTCTCGATGGGCGGGTACGTCGCGCTGTCGTACATGCGCCGGCACGGCGCGAAGGTCGCCGGCCTCGTGCTCGCCAACACCCGCGCCGATGGCGACGACGAGGCGGCGCAGCAGCGCCGGCGTGACCTCGCCGCGCGCCTGCGCAGCGAGGGCAACGTGCTCGCCGACTCCCCGCCACCGCTGCTCTCGGACGCCGCCCCGCCCGCCGTGCGCGAGTGCGTGCAGGCGATCATCCGCCGCCAGACGCCCGAGGGGATCGCGCGCGGCGCGCTCGCCATGGCCCACCGCGCCGACTCGACTGCCGACCTCGCCGGGATCACCGTGCCCACGCTCGTGATCACCGCGAGCGCGGACACGCTGATCTCGCCCGACCTCTCGAAGGCGATCGCGGACGCCGTCCCGAACGCCCGGCTCGAGACGATCGCGGGCGCCGGCCATCTCTCGAACATGGAGGCGCCGGCGGAGTTCAACCGGCTGCTCGCCGAGTTCGCGTCGAAGGTGATGGAGGCCGAGGCGAAGCGGTAGCGCGCGAGCCACGGGCGGGCAACGGGCACCGAGCCGCAGTTCCTCGCGTACCGCCTCCCCGTACCTCCTCCCGTACCTCCTCCCCCGGCGCTCCCGCGCCGACCCCTCCTCCCCCTTCGGGGAGGAGGGGTGCCGGACTTGGACCGACCGACGCGGACACGAAGACAGCGTTCGCCGTTCGCCCCCGATTGCCCGACGCAGATCTCCCAGACTCCCCTGTATCTACCCCGCCTCCCCGAAGGGGGAGGAGGGGTCGGCGCGCAAGCGCCGGGGGAGGAGGTAGGGAGGAGGTACGCGGGGAGCTGCCCCACGCGCCGCACCGCCACGCCATCACGCACGCGCGTAGGATGCGGCGCGAACAGGAGCGCCATGGCCCGGCCTGAGCGACGACGAAGGGCCTCGCCCGAGGGCGTCACGCCGGCGACAGGCGCGGTGGAGCCGACCCTCGCCGGCCCCCTCGATGAGCGCGCGCTCCCGCTCCCGACCACCGTCTTCGGCCGCCACATCTACTACGGCTGGTACATCGTCGCCGTCGTCTTTGTCGTCTCGTCCATGTCGACGGGCCTCCAGGCGTACGTGCTCGGCGTGTTCGTGAAGCCGATGACCGAGGAGCTCGGCTGGACCCGCACCGACTTCACGATCGGCGGCACGATCTCGATCGTCGTCTCCGGGCTCGCCGCCGTCGTCGTCGGGCCGCTGGTCGACCGCCACGGCGGTCGCAAGCTCGTGATCTGGGGCGGGATGATCGGTGGGCTCGGCTTCATCGCGCTCGGCGCGGTGCACGAGCTGTGGCAATTCCTGCTCATTCGCGGCGTCGTGATCACGATCGGGTCGCTGGGTATGGGCACGGTGGTGCTGAACGTTGCGCTCTCGAACTGGTTCGTGCGCATGCGCGGACGCGCGATCGCGATCGGATCCATGGGCATCTCGCTCGCGGCGCTCGCGCTGCCGTCGATGAGCACGTGGCTGATCGACCACGGCGGCTGGCGGCAGGCGTGGGTGGTGCTGGGTGTGCTGGTGATCGTGACGGTCGTGCCCGGCGGCGTGTTCGTGTTGCGCCGCCCCGACGACTACGGGCTGCTGCCCGACGGCGGTCCTCCGCGGCCGGGGTCGCGCATCAGCCATGTGCAGCAGGCCGGCGACGTGCGCTGGACCGCGCGCCAGGCGGCGCGCACGCTCACGCTGTGGATGTTGATCCTCGCGTTCGGTCTCGGCAGCATCGGCCTCGGCGCGCTGCTGCTGCACCTCATCCCCTACCTCACCGACCGCGGCTTCACCCCGTCGCAGGCCGCCAGCTCGTTCGTGATGATCGGGATCGCGGGGCTCGTGACGAAGGTGTTCTGGGGCGTCGCGCTCGAACGCATCGAGACGAAGTACATCGCCGCCTTCGACTTCCTGCTGTTCGCGCTCGCGCTCGTCATGATCATGGCGATCCAGGGAGTGCTCTCGATGTACGTCGCGGTGCTCATGCTCGGCATCGCGATCGGCGGGGTGGTCACGATCCAGGAGGTCGTGTGGGCGAACTACTTCGGCCGCCTCACGCTCGGCGCAGTGCGCGCCGTCGGGCGCCCCGTGCAGATCATCACTGGCGTCGCCGGCCCGCTCCTGGCCAGCGCCGCGTACGACCTGCGCGGCTCGTACGAAGTCGCCTTCGGCGTCTTCGCGCTGACGAGCGTGCTGGCGGCCGTGATCGTCGTGTTCACGCCCCGCCCGACGCCGCCGGCGGCCGAGGCAAGCGGCGGCTGACTAGCCGCCGATGCGGGCCGGCGCGCCAGCGCGGGGTGAGGCGTAGGAACCGCGCGACTCAGCCGACCGCCTGCGACGGCCGGCCGGTCGGTCTCCCTGAGGTGGACGACGCCGGCAGTCCGCGGTGACCGCATCCGATCGATATCGAACGCTTGCTCCAGGCGCGGCCCGATGGCGGTGAAGACGAAGACGGGATCGATGAGCTCGACATCGAATGGGACGAGCCGACGTTCGAAGAGGCGGTCGCGGAGATGGCCGCGCTCGCGGAGCGTATCGGTCGCCCGGCGCTCGCCAGGTCAGCCGATGAGTGGCGGGCGCTCGTCCAGTCACACCTCGAGGGCCCGTCGTACACCGCGTTCGTGGACGACGTCCGGCGGGGCGCCGAGCCGTTCGACGACCTCGATCAGGCGAACGAGGTGCTGAGCCTCGCCCTCCAGATCTGGAACGCAACGCCGCAGCCCGACCGCGGTGGACTTTCGGCGACCGAGGTCGTGCGGCTCGGCCGGATTCGCCCCGAGCGCTGAGCTCGGGCGCTCGTGCCGTCGGTCGGCGGGTACCCCCCGCGCCGACGCGGTGACCCCGTCCGCTGTGATGACCACCGGGGCCGTCCCGCGGGGGGGCGGCCGTTTCGCGCCCGGGGCGTGCCGGAGGCTGGCTCCGGGGCGTCGATAGTCGAGCGGAGCGGCGAGATACACAACCCGGCCTGTCGGCCGGGGCTAGCCGGGACGTGCCGCCGCGCTACCACGTATCGAGGAAGTTCCGCCGGCCCCTTCGCAGCGGCTCCGAGTTGGGCACGGACTGCAGCCCCTTGACGATCCACCGCCGCGTTTCCACCGGGTCGATCACGTCGTCGATGCCGAAGGTTGAGCCGGCGGTGATGGCGCCGCTGCTCTCGTACGCCGCGTCGAGCGCGGCCTGGTAGGCGGCGGCCCGCTCGTCGACGTCCTCGATCTTTGCGAGCGCGTCGCGGTTCGAGAGCAGCACGCTGGCCTCGATGTTCATGCCGCCGAACTCGCCCTCGGGCCAGGTCACGGTGAAGACCGGCGCGCGACCGCTGCCGGTCATGACCGCGATCGACCCGAGCGCGTAGCCCTTGCGCAGGATCACGCTGAAGCGAGGCGTCTCCAGGTTCGCGCCGGTGACGAAGAGGCGGCTGCAGTGCCGCACCAGGCCGGTCCGCTCCACCTCGGGGCCGACCATCATGCCCGGGGTGTCGACGAGGGTGATGATCGGGATGTTGAAGGCGTCGCAAAGCTGCCAGAAGCGGGCGGCCTTGTCGGACCCGGGGCTGTCGATCGCTCCCCCGAGGTACGCGTTGTTGTTGGCCGAGAGCCCGAAGGGGTGCCCTTCGATGCGGATGAACGCCGTGATCATGCTGACCCCGAATTGCGGGCGTAGCTCCAGCACCGAGTCCTTGTCGGCGAGAATCCGGATCAGCTCACGGATGTCGAAGCTGCGGTGACGGTTCTCCGGGATGATGTGGCGCAGTAGCCGTTGGTCGTCGGCCTCCCAGTGCTCGATCGATCCCTGGAAGTAGGAGAGGACCTTCTTCGAGGC
The DNA here is from genome assembly GCA_027622315.1 of Chloroflexota bacterium. GTDB lineage: Bacteria > Chloroflexota > Dehalococcoidia > UBA2979 > UBA2979 > VGNK01. The sequence goes on from JAQBZW010000035.1 coordinate 4,206, forward strand.
GGCGATTGCCTCGTCCTGGTCCTTCACGAGGATGTCGACCGTCCCGGCCGGCACCGTGTCCGAGGTCGGGCCGATCTCCTCGGGGAGGTACACGCCCATGCCGCCGCCCTCGATCGTCGCGGGCGCGCCCATGGCGATCAGCGAGTCCTCGGTGGCGATGATCAGGTCCGTGAGGCCGAGGATTGAGGCGTTGCCGGCGTAGCACCAGCCGGCGGTCACGCCGATCATCGGCACCTTGCCGCTGAGCTGAGCCATCCGCTCGAACGTGCGCGTGGCGGGATGGCCGCGCCCGCTCGGGCCATCCTGCGGGCTGCTGGCCGGAGCGCTCCCCGAACGCGCGCCGGCGCCCTCCGCGTGGAAGATCAGCGGCAGCGAGAGCTCGTTGGCGATCTCCACCATGCGGTCGGTCTTGTCGTGGCCGCGCCCGCCCTGCGTGCCGGCGTACACGGTGTCGTCGTACGAAATGAAGACCGTGCGCGCACGCTTCTCGTCGAAGAGATCGCCGTTGACCGACCCGATGCCCGCGACCAGGCCATCGGCCGGCGTCTTGCGGATCAGGTCGTCCACGGTCAGCCCACTGCGCGGGGTCGAAATCGTCAACTGCCCGTATTCGACCCACGAGTCGGGATCCATGAGCTGCGTGAGGTTCTCGCGCACGGTGCGACGGCCCCTGCTGTGGCGGCGCTCGACGGCCTCGGGACGGTTCTCGTCGAGCAGGAACTGACGCCGGTCGTGCACCGCCTGCAGGCTGGGGCGGATGTAGTCGATGTCGACGGACTGATCGACCTGTTCGATCGCCCCGCCCACGTCCATCACCTCGACGAACGCGAGCGGACGCCCCTCGCCCACGGTGTCGCCCACGACCACGGTCAGCTGCCTGACCACGCCGCCGAACGCCGCCTTCACCTCGTGCTCCATCTTGAGCGCGCTCATCACGATCAGGACCTGGCCCTCGCGGATCGTGTCGCCCTCCGCGACGAGGATCTCCGTGACCGTCGCCTGTAGTGGCGCCGCGACCGGCGTGGTGCCCGGCGGGCCCGCCACCCGTTGCTCCACCGCCTGCCCGGCCTGTCGGGTCGGCGCCCCGCTGCGGAAGAAGTTGAGCGACGCGAGCGGGTCGTTGCGGTCGACGTCCGCGCCGGCCCGCACCTTCGGCGCGCGACCATTCGCGGACGCGGCCCGGGTCGTCGTGAGCGATGCGATGTTGTCGTCGAGCCACCGCGTGTAGACGTCCTGCGATGCGAAGTCGGCGTGTGCGAGCACCTGCTGCAGGAACGGAATGTTCGTTTCCAGACCAGCGATCTGGAAGTTGGTGAGCGCACGCGCCAGCCGCCTGGAGGCGACAGCGAACGGGTCCGAACCGGAGTGTGCGATCACCTTGGCCAGCAGCGAGTCGAAGTTGGGGTTGGTGGTGTAGCCCGCCGCGCCGTAGCTATCGACGCGCACGCCCGGACCCGCGGGCGGTTGGAACGCGGCCAGCTGCCCGCCGGTCGGATGCACGCTGCCATCCGGCTCCATGCGCTCCGTGTTCACCCGCGCCTGGATCGCGAAGCCCCGCGCCGGCGGCACGGACGCCTGCGTGAGCCCCACATCCGCGAGCGTCTCGCCCGCGGCCAGCCGAAGCTGCGCAACGACCAGGTCGACCCCCGTCACCATCTCCGTCACCGTGTGCTCGACCTGGATGCGCGGGTTCGCCTCAATGAAGACGAAGCGGTCCGCAGCCGTCGCGTCGATCAGGAACTCGAACGTGCCCAGGCTCTCGTAGGACACGGCCTCCGCCAGGCGCACCGCGGCCGCGGTGATGGCGTCGCGCAGCCCCGCGCTGAGCGTCGGGCTGGGCGCGATCTCGATCAGCTTCTGATGGCGCCGCTGGATGCTGCACTCGCGTTCGCCGAGGTGACTGACGGCGCCGCTGCCGTCGCCGATCACCTGCACCTCGATGTGGCGCGCCCGCGGAATCAGCTGCTCGACGTAGACCGACTGATCGCCGAATGCCGTCTTCGCCTCGGACTGGCAACGGGCGTGCGCGTCGGCGACGTCCTCGATGCGCTCGACGACCCGCATGCCCCGGCCACCGCCGCCGGAGACCGCCTTGATCACGATCGCGGCGTCGTTCCCCAGGCCCTGGAGGAACGCCTTCGCTTCCTCGGCCGTCACCGGACCGGCGCTCCCGGGGAGCACCGGGACGTCGTGTTCCTGAGCGAGCGCCCGCGCGCGGGACTTGTCGCCAAGCAGCGCGAGCGTCTCGACGGAGGGGCCGACGAACGTGATTCCCTCCTCCGCGCAACGACGCGCGAACTCGGCGTTCTCGGCCAGGAACCCGTAGCCCGGGTGCACAGCGTCGCAGCCGGCATCCTTCGCGATCGTGAGCAGCCGCTCGATGTCGAGGTAGGCGGCGACACCACGGCCCGTGAGGGCGTGTGCCTCATCGGCCCGGCTGACGTGTAACGATTCGCCATCGCCCTCGGAATAGACCGCGACGGTCGCGACGCCGAGTTCTTCGGCGGCGGTGATGATTCGAATCGCGATTTCGCCACGGTTGGCGATCAGCAGCTTGTTCATGTCCATCCTTGCAAGTCGCGGCGTGCGGCCGGATCGGTTGGCAGTCGCGTATTCGTCCCGCGCGGGGCTCAGGGTTATGGCCAGAGGACTACGGCGAGCCGGAGCATAGTGGACGGAAGGCCCACTCCGAGGTCCTGAGGCAACGGCGCCGGGAGTGTGGCCGGCGGCTCGCGGCCGCCGTCCGTCCGGCGGCCAATGCGGAGCGCAGGTGCCGTGCGCATCGGCGGCTTGTCAGCCGCCGCTTGCCGGGTGCCGGGCGGTGGGGCCTTAACCCGTCGAATTCACGGCGGATCCCCGCGGATCTGCCGGCGCGCGGTAGCGTCGGTCGCCCGAATGTCTCGGTCAGGATCGCTGCTGGCGGCTGACGTGGACGACGTACCGAACTCGCGTCGCCGGCGATCGTCGCGACTCAATCGCGCGGGTCCGCACGCCGACGGGCGCGCGCCGAAAGCGTCGCCTCGATGCGGGTTCGCGGGCGCTGGAGAACGCCGTTCGCCGCGACATGCTCGGGCCCCCGTCCGGCTGACGGACGCGCACGCCACGCATGTGCTCAGCGCGTGACAGGTCGGGCGCGATCGTCCGCCTCGGCCCACGTCCAGGCGTCGATGATCGTCTCGCCGCCGCTCTCGCGGGGCAACACGCCGAGCACCGTGAGCACCGTGAGCACCGTGCAGATCTGGCTGCGGTGTTCCGTGCTGTGGTTGAGCGCCTGGATCAGCAGCACGTTCGCGTCGATCTCGAAGGCCTTGTGCGGGTCGCCCATGTCGTCGGGCAGCGTGAGCGTGGTGCCGCCGACCGCTCGCGCGCGCTCGACCAGCCCGGCGGCCGTGGAGCGCACGACCCGCTCGAGCGTGTCGAAGCCGGGCCACTGCCGCGAATTGGCGAACGCGTGCGCCGGCGTGGCGCCGAGCTGACTGACGTACTGCATCTCCGCGCCGGCGAGGTGCATCAGCGTCCCGCGGATCGAGCCGTACGCGCCGTCCGCCGTCGCGTCGAGCTGCTCGTCCGACAGGACGCGGCACAGCTCGATCAGCCGCAGGTTCGCCCACTCGTTCTGACGGTAGAGATCCGCAATGAGATCGCTCACGGCGCGTGACGGTGCCAGAGTCGCGGAATCAGAGACGGAAGCACGGCGAGCGCATGGCCCGAGGCCGTCGCCCGCGCCCCGGCCCTCGCGAGATAGAGTGCGCGCATGCGCAAGATCACCGGCAAGCCATGGTTCGGCCCGGGGCGGTGGCTCGGATGGGGCTCAACGCCCTCGACGTGGCAGGGCTGGCTCGTCACCCTGATCGTGATCGTCGTGCTGCTCTTCGCCCGCTCCCTGATCGACAGCCAACTGGTGTGGCTGATCGCCGTGGCTGTGATTCTCGGGGCGTACTACGTCGTGATCCGGCTGACGGGCGCGCCGCCGGAGCGACGGGAACGACGGCCCCCCGGCGCGCGGTAGGCGCGCGGCGACGAGCATCCACCGCGCCGCCGGAGTTTCGTGTTCGGCCGCCGATCGGCTGCCGCCGGCCATGCGATCCCGCGTGGGCGATCGCTGACCAGCGGCTCGCGCCGCCGCCTACCGCCGTTCGATCACGATCACCGGGATCTCGCGCTTCCCTGCGGTCTTCTCGTACTCCGCGAACTGCGCAACGCTGGCCTTCTGCGCCGACCAGATGTGCTCGCGCTCGGCGCCGGCCGCGACGCGCGCGCGGGCGGCCAGGGTCTCCGTGCCCACTTCGATCGTGACTTCGGGCTGCGCGACCACGTTGTGGTACCAGTCCGGGTTGGACGGCGCGCCGCCCTTCGACGCGAAGACCGCCCAGCCGCTCTCGAGCGGCTGGAACGCGAGCGGGTTGACGCGCTCGGCACCCGACTTCGCGCCCTTCGTGTGCAGCAGCAGCATCGGCATGCTCTCGAACATTCCGCCCACCTTGCCGTCGTTCTCGCGGAACTCGGCGATGATCTTCTCGTTGAAGTTGGTTCGGTCCGTCGTCAAAGCGGGTGCACTCCTTCATGCTCGTGGCGCGTTGCGGGTTTGGATCGAACGTAACGCACGCTCCGGCGAGCGGCACGCGCGCCGGCCCGCTATGCGCCCGCCTGCTCGAGCTCCGCGAACACCTGCTTCGCGATGCGGAACGCCTCCACGCCGGCGGGCACACCTGCGTAGGTGGAGATCTGGATCAGCGTCTCGCGTAGCTCCTCGATGCTGCATCCGTTGCCGATCGCCGCGCGGAAGTGCGTGGCGAACTCGGTCGGCCGATTCAACGCCGCAAGCAGGCAGAGGTTGTTCAAGCTGCGCTGCTTGCGGCTGAGGCCCTCGCGGCCCCACGTCTGGCCCCAGCACACGGCGGTCATCAGCTCCTGGAAGGGCCGATCGAAGTCCGTCGCGTTGGCGAGCGCGCGGTCCACATACTCCGCACCGAGCACTTCGCGGCGAATCCGCAGTCCGGTCTCGTAGGCATCCGAGGTCACTGTGAGCTCCCTTCCGCGGGACGGTCGCCCGACCGTCTTCCGCGACTTCACTGCAGGAGGCGTGGTCTGTGCGGGCACTATCGCATCAGGCACGCGCTGTGCGTCGGGCGGGCCGCCTGTGCTCGATCGTGGTCGGCGGCTTCTCAGCCGCCGCTTGCCGGGTGCGGACGGTGTGCGGTGTAGCGGGCCGGCTGTGCTCGATCGCGCCCGCGAGGATGGCGCGGGCCGCAGGCGCTCGACCACCGTCGCAATCTCGTAAGCTCCCGACGCATCGACCTGGCGGCACCACGCGGTGCCGCGCGCCCGAGGGGGTCCCCATGATCACGCGCTTCTCTTCGCTGTACGCCGGCCACGTCGACATGCCGGACATGGGCCAGGACGCGACGCCGGTGAACGAGCGCCGCCACTCGAATGCGCACCTCGCGACGGTCTTCACGAAGACCGAGGCGATGGCGCGCTGCATGGACGAGCACGGCTACGACACGCTCTGGCTGGCGGAGCACCACTTCCAGCACGAGGGCTACGAGGTCATCCCCAACCTGCTGATGATGGGCGTGCACCTCGCGCACATCACGCAGCGGCTGAAGATCGGCTGCGGCTTCAACATCGCGCCGATGTGGCACCCGCTGCGGCTCGCCGAGGACTTCGCGACCGCGGACATCCTCACCGGCGGACGCGTCGTGTTCGGGATCGGACGCGGCTATCACACCCGCGAGGTCGAGACGCTGGGCGGACCGATGCTCGACCAGGACGCGAACCGCGACTACTTCGAGGAAGCCGCCGAGATCATCTTCAAGGCGTTCGCGAACGAGTCCTTCTCACACCACGGCAAGTACTGGGACCTGCCGCCGCGGGTGCCCTACCGGGGCTACGAGCTCGAAGCGCTGACGCTCGTGCCTCGTCCCACGCACCCGGTGGAGACGTGGCAGCCGATCGTGAGCGCGAGTGCGCGCGGGCTCGACTTCATGGTCGAGCACGGCATCAAGGGCGTGGTCGGCGGTGGCTCGGCGCTCATGTCGGAGGGGCCCGTGGCCGCCTATCAGGCGGCGCTCGCGCGCGCCGGCATCGACGCAAGGCTCGGCGAGCGACTGGCGATCGGCATCAACTTCCACATCGCCGACACCCGCGAGCAGGCGATCAAGGAGGCCACGCCGTTCTACGAGGAGCACGTCAAGATGTTCGCCCCGCTTGGCTTCTTCCGCGGCCTGAGCGATGAGCAGCTCGCCACGGTGTCCGGGCGCGGCGGCTGGGCGAAGGCCGGCGTGCCCACGCTCGCCGAGGCGTGCAAGGACCGCAGCTGGTACTGCGGCCCGCCCGAGGGCTTCGTCGAGTACCTGCAGGAGCTGGGCGAGAGCCTGCCCGGCTGCGAGATGGTGAACGTGCAGGCGAGCATGGGCACGCCACAGCAGGTGATGATCGAGCAGCTCGAGTGGTTCGCCCAGGCGGTCATGCCGGCGTTCAAGGCCGTGACCGCGTGAGCACGTCCGGCCGCTCAAGCGCGAAGGAGCGCTGCGCATGACCACCGCGCCTGCCTCGCACCGCGTCGACTGGAACACGATGCGCACGGATCAGGTGTTCATCATCGTGCTCACGCTGCTCGCGTTTGTGCTCGGCGCCGACATCGGGCGCTGGATCGTGCTCGCGGTCGGCATCGTGCTGGGTCTCGGAGCCTGGCACGACCGGCTCGCGCTCTTCCAGCAGGTGCACCGTCAGCTGCTCCGGCCCGCGGGCGTGCTCGGCTCCGACGTCCGCATCGAGGATCCGATGCCGCACCGCTTCGCGTTGGTGCTCGGGTTCGCCTGCCTGATCGCTGCCTTCGTCGCGCTGAGCGCCGGCGCGGTGGTCGTCGGAGCGGTGCTCACGCTGATGGTGACGGCGCTGGCACTGGTCAAGCTGAGCACGCGCTTCTGCCTGGGCTGTTTCATCTATTTCCAGCTGGACCGGCGCGGGCTGTTGCCCGCGTCGATCGCAGGTGCCCGCGCGACCGACTGAGCCTCGCGAAGCAAGCACCTCCCGGACAACGCCGCCGCGACCGATCGTGCGCCGTTCGTACCGTCGCCGCCGTCACCTGCCGGTGGCGGAAGGGACGGCCTCCGGGCCCGGACAACATGCCACACAGCTGTAGCGCTCGACGCGTCGATTCCCGCACGCCCTCGCCGTAGCCTCGATATCATGAAGCGAATCGTCGGCTCCCTCGTCCCGATCCTGTTGCTGGTCGCGTCTGCATGTGGCGGGAACGGCGACGCGACCGCCACCGCCACTTCGACGGCGACCGTCTCTCCCACCGCGACGTCCACCGCCGGCGGCACGCCGACGGCGACGCCGCCGCCGGCGGGCGAACAGGCCGTGTGCCTCCAGGCGGCGAGCTACGCGGGCAACGGCGACATCCAGATCGTCGGCGACACCAGCGGCGCGCTGGTGTCAGGCCAGGTGATCGACATCCGCTGGGACGCGCACGAGGGCTGCGAACGCAGGTCCGGCAGCGTCTCCACCTCCCATGCCAGGTGATAGAGCCCGACCTGCTGGCCCCGCGTCGGCGCCGGCGCCTGCGTTCCGATGCCGAAGAGCCCGAGGTCGTGATGGTTCTCGCTGCCGTTCGCCCGCAGGAGAACGCCCGGTCGCCCATCGATTCCACCACGGAGAAGCCGAGCACGTCGCGGTAGAAGTCGAGCGCTGCGGGCGCGTCGCGCACCCACAGCAGGGCGTGGTTCAGGCGCATGATCGTGAACATGATGCCTCTGTTTATGTACTGCCCCGCGGGATCACGAGCCGCGAGCTGATCGCGGCAGCGAACCGCCGCGCAGCCCTCGTCCCTCGCCCCTCGCCGTGCGCCCCACGCCGACCCCCGCTCGTCCCCGCACGCCCGTGGACCGCGAACGCGCGTGGTGCGGAAGCAGCCAGCGGTCATTCGCGATCAGCGTTGAGCACGATCTTCGAACATCACGAGAGTCGGATTGGGCGAACGCCCGCGCGGTGCTCGCGCCGGCGGCGGCGTATCGCCGGCCGTGGCCATGGGCGACATCTTCGTGGACTACACGCCCGGCCCCATCGTGAAGGCGGCGATCGAAGCGTTGGGGACGCGCGACAAGCCGGCACTGCTGGCCGCGGTCTCGCTCGGCGCGCTCGCCGTGGGCGCGCTGCTCGGGCCGGCCGCCGGGCGCCGGCGCTGGGTCGGGAGTGCAGCCTTCGTGGCCTTCGGGGCGATCGGCGTGATCGCAGTCGCCCGCGACCCGCTGACAGGCACGCTGATCGCACTCGTGATCGCGGCCGCGGCCGCCGGCTGGCTGGCACTGCGCCTCGTCCTGAACGCGGCCTTCGTCGCAGACTCGGCTGTCGCGCCCGCAGCGCAGATGCCGGGCCGCGGGATCGCCAGCCGTCGACGGTTTCTCGCCTTCGCCTCGGGCGGTGCGACGGCGGCCGCGTTCGCGGCGTTCGCCGGTCGCAGGCTGATCGGGCCCGCGGTCGACGTCGACGCGCAGCGAGCCGAGATCACGCTTCCGGATGTCGCGAACGCGACGGCGAGCACCGCGCCCGGTGACCTCGCGCTGCCGGGCATCTCCCCGCTCGTGACGCCGAACAAGGACTTCTACCGCATCGACACCGCGCTCGTCGTGCCGCGCGTCGACGCAGCCAGCTGGCGGCTACGCGTCACCGGCATGGTCGACCACCCCTTCGAGCTGACCTACGACGAACTACTCCCCATGACCTCAACCGAGCAGACCATCACGCTCGCCTGCGTCTCGAACGAGGTGGGCGGCCACCTCGTCGGCAACGCGCGCTGGCGCGGCGTGCCGCTGCCGGAGCTGCTCGCTCGTGCCGGCGTGCAGTCGGGCGCCACGCAGATCGTCGGCCGCTCGGTCGACGACGTCACGGTCGGCTTCCCCACCGATGTCGCGCTCGACGGCCCGTCACGCGATGGTCGCGGTGGGGATGAACAGCGAGCGCTCCCTGCCGCGCACGGCTTCCCCGCCCGGCTGGTCGTGCCGGGACTCTACGGTTATGTCTCGGCGACAAAGTGGCTGCAGGAGATCGAGCTGACCACGCTCGAGGGCTTCGACGCGTACTGGATTCCACGCGGCTGGGCGAAGCAGGCGCCGATCAAGACGCAGTCACGCATCGACGTGCCGCGCGTCGGCCGCTCGCTCGCCGCCGGCCGCGTCGCGATCGCCGGCGTGGCGTGGCGTGGCGTGGGGCGGCGTCCGCGGCATCAGCCGCGTCGAGGTGAATGTGCGCACGAAGGACGGCGACGCCGCACGCGAGTGGCGGGAGGCATCGCTCGGCCCGGCGCTCTCGAGCAGCAGCTGGCGCCAGTGGGTGCTCGAGTGGGACGCCGAGCCCGGCGACTATCGCATCGAGGTGCGCGCGACCGACGGCGAGGGCGTCACGCAGACGGCAGAGCGCGCCTTCCCCTCCCCCGACGGCGCGACCGGGCATCATTCGATCACGGCGCGCGTGCTCAAGAGCTAGCGGGACAGCGCGGGCACGGGCTGGTGCGCGCCCGCAGTCTCGCCCGGCGCTCGCCCCCCGCCAGCCGGATAGTGCCGCGACAGCCGCCACGGTCCACGGTTGTCCGATGGAGGTCGAGGACCGCGCCGGCGGCGCGCGGCGCCGCCACGTGCAACTTCGCTCGCTAGTGGCCGTGCACGCACTCGCCCGGCGCACAGGCGCAACCCGCCACGGGCGGGGCGACGTCGAGCGCCGGGTTCGTGTCGAAGAAGCCCCATGGCCGCAGCGCGAACCCACTGCGGTGCACGGGTGTGACCGGGAAGTCCTCGGGACGGACGATGTGGCTCGTGCCGATCACGTACCAGAGCACGACATCTTGCTGCTCGAGCAGCCGGTTGCCCGAGATGAACGAGGGGATGCCGTCCCCGCCCGTGGTCTGCGACGGGTAGGCGCCCGCCGCGTAGAGCTCGTCCGGCGCCTCGCGTGTCACCCAGAGCTGCTTGCGGGCGAACGCCGCCCGCTTTGCCACCGACGACGCTTCGCCGGCCATCATGTCGGCGGTCTCGCCCGGGAAGAGCGCGTATGCGACCGCCTGGCCGACGGCGTTCGTGCGCGCCGGGTTCGCGATCCGCCAGTGCCGCGCGGTCGGCGAGTGCACGGACCGCCCGGATTCGGCCTCCGAGCGAATCGGCGTGACCACGGCCTCGAAGGCATTGTCGTAGGGGTTCTCTGGGCCGGCCGGTAACGGGCGCGTCTCGACCTCGGACACCGTGTTCGCGGCGCCATCGATATCGAGATCCATGCGCACGCAGAAGAAGTGCTGGTGGATCGGGCCGGCGAGGTTGCGCGCCACAAGGTCGGCGGTCGGCGGCGTCTCGCCGTCCTTCACGGCCATCGTCTGGATGATGCCCGTGAGCTTGATCTCGTGCTCGATCGAGCCGTCTTCGTAGAAGTACCAGAAGAAGCCGTAGTCGTAGTTCCCGACCGTCGCCCACGACGAGACCACGAGCCGGCGCGAGCGCCGCACCTCGGTCGACTCGCTATGACCATCGTGGTGCCGCCAGAGCAGGTTGAAGTCTTCCTCATGCACACAGATCGCGTTCGCGATGCGCTGAGGTTGCCCGAACGGGTCGCACGCCCAACCGTCGAGGTACACGATCTCGCCGAGACAATCGCAGCCGAGCGTGAGCGAGCTCGTGAGCCGGCCGAGACCGATCTCGCCGCTGTCGAACGCGTTCTTGAAATACTGGCCGGGCGACGGGTCGCCGTACGGCACGACCATCTCGGAGAGGCTCATGCGGTGGCTGATCGAGCGCAGTCGACCGCCGTCTTCGTAGCCGAGCGCGTGGATCACGAGCCCCTCGCGCGGGTGGTGCGAGACGCGCATCTGCCAGCGCTGCCAGCGCAGCAGGTGCCCCGCGAGCGTGAAACTCACGCCCTCAGGCTGATGGATCTCGAGCGGGCGCAGGTCGTCGCGCAGCGCGGGCTGCGCGGCGGCGTCGTAGCGGATGTCGGCGGCCGGCACCGGCGTATCGCCTTCGTCGATCAGTTCGATCACGCGTCGCTCGTTGAGATCGACGACGGCGACCACGCCCTCGATCGGCCGGGCGTAGCCGTTCGACGCGCGCTCGTCGCGTACGTAGGCGATGCCGCGCAGAATGCGGCGGCCCTGCTCGTTCGGATCGCCGAAGTTCCCGGCGGGCCACGGATCGATCTGGACGTTGTCGAGGTCCGTCAGCCCGCGGCGGCGGAGAGCGGCGCGCCAGCGGCGGTCGGAGCGGATCACGCGGTCGGCATCGCCGTACTCATCGAACGTGGGACTCGGCTGAGCGCCGGGCACCGTGCTCCACGAGTCGATCCGGTTCGCCGTGAGATCGACGACCGCCTCGAAGACGGTGCCGTCGGCGCGGTCGATCGCGACCGCGAACGCGCGGCGCGTCACGGCGGCGCCGGGCACGTGCGCGGTGACGTCCGCTTTGGCCGGCTCGCGTAGCGCGATGCTCACGAAACGCAGCTGTGGCGAGCGGTGGCGATCGCGGCAGCAGGCAGCCGCCTGTGCCATCTCGTCCGGCGTCAGCGGGTCGAGTGGATGCGCGACGGACGCGGCGGACGTGACGGGTACGGCGCCATTGCCGGGTGCCGCGTGCGCCGCGTGCGTCGCGCGCCCGTTCTGATCGCCGCGCTTCGCGAGCGTCGGCTTCGTGGTACGTGTTCGTGGCTTGACCATCGTGCCCTCCTCGAACGACCGCCGCCGCCTCGTGGGCGCCGCGCGCTCACTCTAGCGCGTCACACGAGCGGTATTCCCGCGCTCCGCAGTCCTGTCGGGTCACCAGCGATGCGGACCGCGCCCCCCGTGAGGGGGCGGATCTTCGAACGCGTGCCGCGGCGCCAGGCCGGCTCCATTCAGGTCGCCTCGCCCCGGCGCTCAGCGAACTCGCGCTTCGCCCGCGTGAGCACCGCCTCGTCGGCGTACGCGTCGAGCGCGGTCAGGGCGAGCGCCTTCGCCGCGCGCAGCATGTCGGCGTGGCCCTGTTCGGATCCCGCCGCGGCGGTGAAGCCGGGGGTGTGGTTGCCGGCGTCGGGCGAGGTCAGGCCGAAGCTGGGGTGGATCGACGGCACGGCGTAGCTGACGTTGCCCATGTCGGTGCTGCCGCCGCCGACCTGCGTGAGCTCGATCGGCTCGAGACCCACCTCGACGGCGTGCCGTGCGTACGCGTCGACGAATGGTGAGCTGTTGAGCATGTCGCTGTACGGGTGGCCGTCCCAGCGTGACTCGAAGCGACAGCCCGTGGCGATGCCCGCGGCCTCGAAGCAGGCGAGCACGCGCGGCTTGAGCTCCTCGAGCCGCAGCCGGTTCTCTTCGCGCACGTAGAAGTGAGCCGACGTGTGATCCGGAATGATGTTCGGCGCACGACCACCCTCGGTGATCACGCCGTGCACTCGCGCCGTCGGGCGCATCTGCTGGCGCAGCATCGCAACGTTGTTAAAGGCCTGGATGATCGCGTCGAGGGCGTTCAGCCCGTCCCACGGCGCGCCGGCCGCGTGCGCGTTGCGGCCGTGGTACTCGACGCGCAGGCTCTGCAGTGCGTTCGGGTTCGCGGGCACGCGCACCTGCCCCGAGGTGATCATCCTGCCTCCCGACGGATGCAGCATCATCGCGGCGTCGATGCCCTCGAAGGCACCGGCCTCGATCAGATCGACCTTGCCGCCGCCACGCTCTTCCGCCGGCGTGCCGAGCACGACGATCGTGCCGTTGCCCTCGCCGAGCACGGCCTGCAACGCCAGCCCGGTGGCCACACCGGCCGCGGCGATCAGGTTGTGCCCGCACGCGTGGCCGACGCCCGGCAGCGCGTCGTACTCGCAGAGCACCGCCAGCGTCGGCGCGCCGTTGCCGGCGACCGCGCGGAACGCAGTGGGTACGCCGAAGGCGCCGCGCGTCACATCGAAGCCACGCTCCTCGAGGAACGCGGTGAGGGCGGCGTGGGCGTGCTCCTCTTCGTAGGCCAGCTCGGGATGCGAGTGGATGTCGAGGCTGAGCGTGCGCAGCGCCTCGGCCGCCTCGTCGATCGTCGCGAGCGCCCGCGCCTGTGCCTCATCGAGATCCTGTGCCAGCGTCATCCCTCACCCCTTGCACCATCACGTTCGGCGGCACACTCACTCGAACGCAATGCTAGTTTGTGCGCACCAGGCTCATGCGCCACTGTCGCTTGAGAGTTCGCGGTCGTTGTCGCCCGAGGAAGCACCCCGATGACGCAGGATCAGCACGACCGCCCCGGTGCCCCGGCCGCCCACGACGGTGCGGCGCCTGTGGGCGCACCCGCGCGGCCGCGCGGTGCGGGGATGCCCGGCATGGGTGCGATGGGTGGCGGCATGGGCGGCATGGGCGGCGGCATGGGCCCGATGGGCGGACCGATGGGCGGCGGGAGCCGACCGTCGCTGCGCCGCGCGCTCGTCTCGCTCCACAATCGCAACTTCCGGGTGCTGTGGATGGGCTCCATGGCCGCCAACATGGCGATGGGCATGGAGATGCTCGCCCGCGGCTATCTCGCCTACGCGCTCACGGGCTCGTACGCGCTCGTCGGCGTGATCAGCATCTCGTACGGCCTGCCCATGCTCTTCTTCGCGCTGATCGGCGGCGCCATGGCGGACCGCTTCGACAAGCGGCTGCTCATGCTCGTGACGCAGCTTGGTACGGGCGGTCTCGCGCTCGTGCTCGCGATCCTGATCACCACGGACCTGCTCACGATCCCGATCCTCTTTGGCATGGGTCTGCTCCAGGGCACGGTGATGGCGCTGCGCATGCCGACGCAGATGGCGATGCTGCCGGAGCTCGTCCCCGAGGACGAGATGATGAGCGCCGTCGCCCTCAACAACGCGTCGATGAACGCGACGCGCCCGCTCGCGCCGATGGCGGCGGGGCTGCTGCTCGCGTGGGGCGGCGTGGGCGCGATCTACTACGCGCAGGCCGCGATGTACGCGATCACGACGCTCTTCGTCACCCAGCTCCCGAGCAGCACGATCCGCTTCCGCAATGCCGAACAGCGCGGGGGCATGGCCTCCGAAATCGGTGTCGCGTTCAAGTACATCGCCGGCGACCGCAGGCTGATGCTGCTCATGATCATGGGCGTGCTGCCCATGCTGCTGATGATGCCGATGCAGTCGCTGCTGCCCGGCTTCGCGGAGGAGGAGCTGGGCCTGCCGCCCGAGGGCCTCGGCCTGCTGATGTCGCTCGGCGGCATCGGCGCGCTTGTGGGCTCGGTCGCCGTGGCGATGCTCACCGACTACCCCCGAAAAGGGCTGCTCCAGCTCGTAGCCGGTCTCGGCGCGGGCGCATCGATGATCGGGCTCGGCGCGGGGTCCGCCACCTTCGGATACCCGGCCGCACTGGTCGGGCTGATGCTGCTCGGGCTGTTCCAGACCGTGTACATGACCGCGAACATGACCGTCGTCATGACCACGATGCGCCCCGAGTTCTTCGGGCGCGTGATGGCGATGTTCATGATGTCGTTCAGCCTGATGCCGATGATGACCTACCCCATGGGCGTCTCCGCCGACGCGTTCACCGCGTCGACGACGTTCGCTGCGATGGGCGTTGCGACGGTCGCACTGATGGTCGCGTTCGGCATCACGAACCCGGGCCACTTCCGCCGTGTCGACGCCCCGCAGGCACGGCGCGACGGTCACGGCGCAGGCGAGACCGA
>JAQBZW010000294.1 GCA_027622315.1 Chloroflexota bacterium
CGTGAGGGGACGATCCGCGCGTGGGACGCGACGACCGGCGCCGCAGCGGGACAGTTCCGAACCAGCGTCGTGAGCGTGCTCGCGCTGGTGTTCAGCCCGGACGGCCGGCTGCTCGCGGTCGCGGGACGGGGCGGCGTGATCGATCTCTTTGCCGTACACACCACGCAGGGACGTCGCGCGCCGGCGACCGCGCGACGGGAGCGCCTCGTGCTCGACGAGGCACACCGCATCTCGATCGGGGTGGGGGGTGCGTTCATGCAGGTGAGCGACGTCGCGTTCAGTCCAGGCGGCTCGGTGATTGCTTCGACGTACGACACCGGCGTGTTGCTTTGGGACGTCGAGACGGGCCGAAGGATCACGGGTGTGCTCGGTGGCTACCGCGGCCTGATCTTCGATGTCGAATTCAGTCCGGACGGGTCGACGCTGCTCGTCGCCGGCAACGACGAGGTGACCGATCTCGCGGGGGCGCCAGCGGACGGCGCGAACGGGGCGGACACCAGCGAACTCGGATCCGTGTCGCTGCGCGGCATCGGGCTCGTCGAAATGCGAGCGCGCGCGTGCGCGATGGCGCAGCGCAGCCTCACCGCCGCAGAGTGGGCGCGCTACGTTGGCGGCACGCCCGGCCAGACCTGTGCGAACTTCCCGCCGGCGCCCGCGATCTCGAACGCCGCAAGCGCTGAGCCGACCGTGACCGCGGCGCCCGACCAGTAGCCGTGAACGGACACAGCGCTACCGAGAGCGAACGGCTGGGGCGCCAGCGCGGAGCTGAGAGGAAGCCTGAACCATGGCGGAGACCCTGATCGAGCGCATGAACGCGCCCGGACCGAAGCGCATCCTGGCGCTCGACGGCGGCGGCGTGCGCGGCGCGCTGGCCGTCGGCTACCTCGCGCGCATCGAGGCCATCCTGCGCGAGCGCTACCAGCGCCCGCAGCTCGTGCTCCGCGACTACTTCGACCTGATCGGCGGGACGAGCACGGGCGCGATCATCGCGACGGCGCTCGCGATCGGCATGGACGTGTCCTCGCTGCGCGACATGTACCTCGAACTGGGACCGCGGGTGTTCGCGAACAAGCGTCGCTGGTTCAGGCGAGCGGACGCGATGTACGACGCGCAGGCCGTGCAGGACACGCTGCAGGGCGTGCTGGGCGAGCGGCGCCTCGACGATCCGTCGCTGACGACGGGGCTGTGCGTGATCGCGAAGCGCGCCGACACGGCGAGCACGTGGCCGATCACGAACCACCCGACCGGTCGGTACTTCGAGCACAACCGCGCGATGCCGCTCCACCAGGTCGTGCGCGCGAGCACGGCCGCCCCGACGTACTTCATCCCCGAAGCGTTGCTCGTGGGCGAGGGCGAGCGCGGAGCGTTCGTGGACGGCGGCGTGAGCATGGCGAACAACCCCGCCCTCCTGCTCTTCCTCGTCGCCACGCTGCAGGGCTTTCCCTTCCACTGGGCCACCGGCACCGACCAGCTGCTGCTCGTGTCCGTGGGCACCGGCTCATGGTCGAACCGTGCATCCGTGGACAGCGTGCTCAGCCGCAAGCTCTGGAACTGGGCGACGCAGGTGCCGTCCATGCTGATGGAGGACGCGAGCTGGCAGAATCAGCTGTTGCTTCAGTACCTCGGGAAGACGCTCACCCCGCTGGTGATCGACTCCGAGGTCGGTGATCTCGCCGGCGACCGCCTCGGCGACGGGTTCCTCACCTACGCGCGCTACAGCCTCCAACTCGACGCCGATGGACTGCGGGCCGCGGGTGTCCCGGAGCTGGCCGGTCAGGCGGAGACGCTGCGATCCCTGAGCGCCGGCCAGAACACGGCGACGCTCGCGCGCATCGGTGAGTCCGCCGCGACGGTCGTGATCCCCGAGCATTTCCCGCCCGCGTTCGACATCGTCCCCCCGAACGCCACGGGGTAGGACCGAGCCCGAGAGGGGGTCCCGCTTGACCAGCCCAGCGCCTGCCTCATCGCCGCCCGACGCGACGGCCGTGAACGTGCGTCCCCTGTGCTTCGTGCTCATGCCGTTCGGGCGCAAGCCCGACGGCGGGGGCCGGGTAATCGACTTCGATGCGGTCTATCGAGAACTGATCGCGCCGGCGATCACCGCCGCCGGGATGCAGCCGATCCGCGCGGACGAGGAGCGGACCGGTGGCGTAATTCACAAGCCGATGTACGAGCGGCTGATCCTCTGCGAGTACGCCGTCGCCGATCTCACGACCGCGAACGCGAACGTGTACTACGAACTCGGCATCCGCCATGCCGTGCGGCCGGCCAGCACCGTGCTGATCTTCGCGTCCGACACGCGGCTGCCGTTCGACGTGGGACCGCTGCGCGGCATGCCGTACGGACTGAACGCGAGCGGCACGCCGGCGGATGCGGCCTCCGACGCAACCGGCCTGGCCGCGCTGCTCACCGCCGCCCGTGAGAACGCGACGGACAGTCCGCTCTTCCAGCTCCTGGACGGCATGCGGCCCATGGACGTCAGCCACCTGAAGACGGACGTCTTCCGCGATCAGGTGGACTACTCCGCGACCGTGAAAGAGCGGCTCGCCGACGCACGCGACCAGGGCGTCGCGGCCGTGCAGGCGATCGCGGACGAACTCGGCGACCCGCGCGACATCGAGGCCGGGATCGTGATCGACCTGCTGCTCTCGTACCGCGCGGTCTCGGCATGGCCGCAGATGGTGGCGCTGGTCGACGCGGTCGATGAGCCGCTGGGGCGCACCGCGATCGTGCGCGAGCAATACGCCTTCGCACTGAACCGCGCGGGTGAAAGCGAGCACGCGGAACGCGTGCTGCTGGAGGTCGTCGGCGACCACGGAGCGAGCGGCGAGACGATGGGGCTGCTGGGTCGGGTGTACAAGGATCGCTTCGAGGCGGCGCGCAACGCAAGTCAGGGGTTGCTCGCACGCGGACTGTTGAAGAAGGCGATC
>JAQBZW010000295.1 GCA_027622315.1 Chloroflexota bacterium
GACGCGCGCGCCGCGCCTCCGCCTCCGCCAGCTGGCGAAGGATGTCGCGCGCAGCGAGGTCGGCGGCGGCGAGCGCCTCCTGTGCGCGCGCCAGCCGCGCACGGGCGCTCTCGACCGCGCTCTCGAGCGCCGTGAGCATCGTGGTCACGGCCTGCTCGTCGTCGCCCGTGCCCTCCGGCCCGAGCTCCGTCTCGCCGCTCGCGATCGCCTGTTCGAGCTCACCACGACGCACGGCCAGCAGCTCGAGCCGCTGCTGCGCGAGCGCGACCGCCTGCTCGAGCCGCAGGCCCTCCTCCGCGAGTTCGCGTTCGCGCGCCTGAAGGCGTTCGAGCTCGGCGCGGCGCGCCTGCAGCGCCGCTTCGAGATCCGCGAGCCGCGACTCGAGCTGCTGCGCGTCGCGCTGTGTTTCGGCGAAGCGCCGCGCGTGCTGGTCGTGCTCGGCGCGGGCCGCGGTCTGGCTCTCGTATCCGCGCCGCAGTTCGACCTCGAGGTAGACCTGGAGCGCCTCCGACAACTCCCCCGCCAGCTGCTTGTACGTCACCGCCCGCCGGGACTGGCGCGCCAGCTGGCGCAGCCGCGGCTCGACCTCGCGGATCAACATCCGCACGTGTCCGAGGTTGTCCCGGGTCTCGGACAGTCGCCGCTCGGAGAGCGTCAGCTGGTGGCGGTGGCGGCGCACGTCCGCGGCCTCTTCGATTAACTCGCGACGCTCACCCGGTCGCAGCGCGAGCACTTCGTCGACGAGCCCCTGCGACATGTGCGCGTACGAGTTTTGGCCGACCTGCGCGCGACGGAAGAGGTCCAGCACGTCGGCAAGGCGCACCTGCTGGCCGTTGATCAGATATTCGTTCTCGCCGGAGCGGTGCGCGCGGCGCGTGACCGCCACCTCGTTGAACTCGATCGGCATCCAGCCGCCGGCGTTGTCGAGCGTGAGCGTGACCTCGGCGAGGCCCATCGCCCGCCGCTTGTCGGATCCACTGAAGATCACGTCTTCTGTCTTGCGCGCACGGATCTGTTTCGCCGATTGCTCACCGAGCGCCCAGCGGATCGCATCGGCGACGTTCGACTTGCCGGAGCCGTTGGGTCCGACCACCACGGTCATCCCCGATCCGAAGTCGAAGTGCTGTCGATCAGCGAATGCCTTGAACCCATGGACTTCGAGCCGTCGTAGGTACAAGCAGGTGCCTCTCCGCCGCGGTTCGCGCTAGGTCGTGGTCGGACCGCCGGCAGAGGCGTCGCCGCGAGCGGCCCGGGTGTCTAGCACCTCGAGCGCGACCCGCGCGGCTTCCTTCTCCGCCTGTTGTTTGCTGGTGCCGCTGCCTTCGCCAATGCGTTCGCCGCGAACGCGTACTTCCACGGTGAATCGGCGCTCGTGCTCGGGGCCGTCCTCACGCACCGTGCGGTACTCGGGCCGCTCGTTCCATGGCTGGACGAGCCGCTGCAGCGTGCCCTTCGGATCGAGCGGATCGAGGCCTTCGTCGATCGCGTCGAGGTCGGCGCCGAGCGTGGCCCGCACGAAGCCGCGGGCCGCCTCGAGCCCCTGGTCGAGGTAGATGGCGCCTACCAGCGCCTCGTAACCCCGCTCGAGGTTGGTCTCGCGCTCCCGACCGCCGGTCGTCTCTTCGCCGCGACCGAGTCGCAGCCAGCGGCCGAGATCGATCTCGCTCGCCGCCACGCGCGCGAGCGTGGGCCCGCACACGAGCTGCGCGCGCCACTCGGTGAGCCGCCCCTCCGGCAGGCCCGGGAAGCGTTCGTACAGCGCCTCCGCAACGATCGTGCCGAGCACCGCGTCGCCGAGGAACTCGAGTCGTTCGTTCGTCTCGGTAAGGTCTTCCGGATGTTCGTTCGCGTACGAGGAATGGGTCAGCGCCGTGCGCAGATAATGCACGTCGCGAAAGCGCGTACCGGTACGCGCCTCGAGCGCGTCGAACTCGCGATTAGTTATGTCATCCACTGTTGGAGCGCCCGGAACCGCCGCGGCGGGATGCGCGGATGCGGTCAAGCGTGTCCCCTTCCCATCGCACACGCCCGCCACGCATACGATGTGCCCGCCCGGTGAGCGGCGACGCTGGGGAGCGCCTCCGGGTCCGCCGCGATCGTAGGCAGCGTATTCCGGGAGTGTCAACATTGGATCACGGGCTTACGCGGCCTAGTCGAACCAGCCTTTGGCGCGCGCTCGATCCCGCGGCCCGCAAACTGCTTGACGCGACGGTCGCTACGGCCGAGGCGCGAGGCGTGACGGTCTGGGCCGTGGGCGGCGCACTCCGCGACTGCGCCGCGGCACTGGCCGTCTTCGATCTCGACTGCGCGCTCGAGGTGGACAGCTACGAGGCGGTGCTCGCGCTCGCGAGCGACGTGGCCGCTGCCACCGGTGGCAGCGCCGAGGCACGCGCTCCCGCGCTCGGCACCGCCGAGGTCACCGTGGGCGCGGTGAAGATCGATCTCGCCGCGCTTCGGTGTGAACGCTACGCGCGGCCCGGTGCCCTGCCCACGGCCACGTTCGGCGCCACGATCGATCAGGATCTCGCCCGCCGCGACTTCAGCGTGAACGCGATGGCGTTGGCGCTGAGCGGACCGCGTCGGGGCGACTTCGTCGACCCCGAGCACGGGCTGGACGACCTGCGCATGCGGTGGCTACGCGTGCTGCACGATCGCTCGTTCGTCGACGACGCCACGCGCCTCTGGCGCGGGGCTCGCACCGCAGCGCAGCACCGCCTCCGTCCCGACCGCCACACCGCCGCGCTGATCGCCGGCGGCACGCGCTGGCTCGACGCGATCTCGGGCGAGCGGCTCTATGCGGAGTTCCGCTACTCGGCGCGCCGGCGCCACTTCCTCGGCACGCTGCGCCTGGCAGACCGCTGGGGCGTGCTCGCGGCGAGCGCGCCCGGCCTCGCGCTCGCGGACGAGTCG
>JAQBZW010000296.1 GCA_027622315.1 Chloroflexota bacterium
GCGAGGCCGGCGCCGTGGGCTCCGCCGGAGCGACGGCCTGGCCGCGTGCCTCGGCGACCGCGCGCACCGCCGCCGTCGAGAGCAGCCGGCTGCGGTCGGTCAGGCCCGGCAGATCCTGGAGATGAGAGTGCGCGGTCGCCGCGCTGCCTTCGAGGAAGATGTTGCCGGGACCGGTGAGGAACTTGCGGCCCACCTCGTCGGCGAGCTCTTCCGTCTCGTCCACGTGCACCTTGAAGAGGTAGCCGCGGTGCTCCGGCCCGGCCTCATAGCCGTGCTCGCGCGCGCACTCGTCGTAGTAGTCGAAGGACTGCTTCGTCGGTTCGAGCCGGGTGGCGAGCATCACGTACGGGTAGCGGTGGGCGGCCGCCCACTCGACCGTGCGTCGGCTCACGGCGCCGGGGACGAAGATCGGGGGGTGCGGCTGCTGGTACGGCCGTGCCCACGGGTTCACGTAGCGGTACTCGAAGTGCTCGCCCTCCCAGCGGAACGGGCCGGGCGTGGTCCACGCCTTCACGATCAGGTCGTGCGCCTCCTGGAAGCGCTCCCAATTGTAGGGAGAGGGCGAGTTGTGCGCGATGCTCTCGCGGCCCGTGCCGCGCACCCAGCCGGTGACGAGCCGTCCCTCGGAGATCATGTCGATGATCGCCAGCTCTTCGGCGAGCCAGAGCGGATCATCCCAGATCGGCAGGATGTTGCCGATCAGCACGATCTTCACCTTCTCCGTGATGCGTGCGAGCACCGAGGCCTCGACGTTCATCACACCGCCCATGCAGAACGGCGTGCTGTGGTGCTCGTTGAGCGCGATCGCGTCGAAGCCCATCTGCTCCGCGAGCACCTTCTCGTCGAAGAAGCGGTTGTAGAGCCGCGCGCCGAGCTTCGGGTCGTACTCTTCGTTCCCGGTCTGCAGATCGGTCAGTCTCCGGCCGAATCGACCCCACCAGCTGGCGTCGGGATCCTGGTACGGGCGCTCGGTGAAGTAGCCGATCAGCATGGGGGCCTCCTCGCTGGCGGCCGCCGGAGGGCGGCGTGTCCGGCGGGGATTGTATGCGCGCATTCAGGGCGTGCCGGGCCCCCCGTCCTTTCTGTGGTTCGAGCCCGGCAAGCGCGCCGGCCCGGCGCGACGGACCCGTGAGATGTTTGATGCGAACGACCGCATCCGCCGGGCGCGCCCCCACAGACCGGTGAGTGACAGCAGGCCACGCCGCGTGTAACCGGAGAGCGTTCGAAGCTCTTCGCCGAAGCCCTCGCGCCACGGCTTGCCATGCCCCGGACACCCGGCCGCCGGCGCCCGCTGCGCGAACACTTTCAGCGAGTCGAGGTAGAGGGCATCGTCGTCGTTCGCAAGCCTCATTGGGCGGCTCAAGATGTCGCGATGGCTGATCACGAGGTCGCCGACGAACGCCAGTTCACACTCCTCGAACAGGTAGCAGGTCGATCCCGGCGTGTGTCCGGGCATGGGAATCGCGAGCAGTCCCGCCACGTGCTGCTCCGTCGCTAGCGCCACGTCCACACGAATCGACGGCGCGGATCGCGCGACACGACCGAGACGCCGGCGAAGGGAGCGTCGCCGATGCGTCGGCCCGACCGCCTCGCGGAGCACGTGCGCCCCGGCTTCGTCGAGCTCACAGTCGCCCGCGCCGGTGACGACCAGTGCGCCCGTGCGCTCGCGGAGTTCAGCGGCTGCACCGCTGTGGTCGAAGTGCGCGTGGGTCAACAGCACGTGCGTCAGCGCGCGCCCCGGCGCAACGCTCGCGATCTCACCGAGGATGCCCGCCGCGCTCGACGCGAAGCCGGTATCGATCAAGGCGAGGCCTTCCGCGCCTTGATCGACGAGGTAGACGTTGCTCCCACGCGTCTCGTGCAGCCACCAGACACCCGGAACGACCAGCTCCGCCAAAATCGAACCTCCTCGCGGCACGCACGGCGACGTTACCGGGCCGCCGCCTTGACAATGCTTAGTCCCTCACAAATTATCATGGTCAGAGATACTGTTCGTCGGGGGCACAATGGACAGCCGACTTCTCCAGCGCGCAATCCGGGCATATGCCGCAGCGCTGAACGTCGCCGATCCGATTCGCCTTCAATTCTGGGACGATCGCGGGCTCACGATGACGCAGCTCCGCCTGATGTTCCTGCTCGTCGAGCACGATGGGTCCACCGCCGGCGAACTCGCACAGGCGATGCGCGTCCGGCCCGCGACGATCACCGGACTGACCGACCGTCTGGTCCGTGAAGCGCTGATCGAACGCGTCGCGGACGAGGACGACAGGCGCCTCGTTCGGGTCCTGCTCCTGGCCGAGGGCCGTCGCGTGCTGCGCGATATCGAGCACGCGAGCTGGGCGTACCTCGAGCGAATCTTTGATCGCCTGGGTGACGCGCGGGTCGAGGCACTCTCGGATCTGCTTGAGCAGTTCGCGAGCTCCGCGGCCGATCTGCAAGACGAGGGCGAGTTTCGGCCATGATGGGGAGAGGCGATTGATGCCTGACGAGTACACGCTGCGCCATGTCACTGTGGCACCGGGCGTCACGCTGGCCTTCGACGAGTGGCCGGCTCACGGCCCGCGCGTCGTGTTCCTGCATGCCACGGGCTTCTCACGCGGGTGCTGGCGTCCGCTCGCCCGCCGGATCGCCGGTCGCGCGCAGCCCACGCTGGTGGACATGCGCGGGCACGGCGCATCCTCTCGTCCCCCCGCACCCTATCTCTGGCCCTCGCTCGTTGACGACATCGCGGAGTTGATCACCGCCCAGGACTGGTCTGGCATCGTGCTCGGCGGCCACTCGGTCGGCGGTTCGACGGCCATTCAGGTCGCGGCGCGGTTGCCCGAGCGGGTCGCGGCGCTGGTGCTCGTCGAGCCGGTGATCACGGGCGCTCGCAAGCTGCCGGCTCCTGCGGCTGCCGCGCC
>JAQBZW010000036.1 GCA_027622315.1 Chloroflexota bacterium
GGCCGCACGGCCGGCGCCATGCCCGTCGCTCTCGAGGCCGGATCCGATGCGCTCTGTCGCGCTGATGGCCTCGTGACGTCATGCGATTCGCGGGGGGGGGCTGAGACATGCAGCAGTACATCGGCCGCCGGCTGCTGCTGGCAGTGCCGACGATTCTCGCGGTGATCTTTTTCACGTTCATGATGGTGCGGCTGGTCCCGGGTGACGCTGTCGATGTGATCCTGTCGGAACAGCCCTACGCCACTGAGGCGCAGAAGACGGCGCTGCGCAAGCAGCTCGGGCTGGACAAGCCCATCCCCACGCAGTTTGTCGTCTACCTCGGTAACGTGCTGCGTGGCGATCTTGGCGACTCCCCGTGGACGAAGCGAAGCGTCGTCTCGGAGCTGAAGTCGCGACTGCCCATTACGCTGGAGTTCGGCATTCTGGCGATCGTTGTCGGCCTGGTTATGGCCGTCCCGATCGGGATCATTTCCGCGCTCAAACAAGACACCTGGGCCGACTACACGTCCCGCAGTTTCGCGATCTTCGCGATCTCGGTGCCGTATTTCTTCACGGCGACGGTGCTCGTGATCTTCCCCGTCGGATGGATCGGTTGGGCGCCGCCACTCACCTACGCTTCCTGGAGCGAAGGCCCGATCCAGCACCTGTACTATTTCTTCTTCCCCGCGGCGCTACTCGGCGTCAGCCTCTCCGGGGGCGTCATGCGCATGACGCGCACGATGATGCTCGAGGTGATGCGCCAGGACTACATCCGCACGGCGTACGCGAAGGGGCTGACCGAGCGCGCCGTCGTCTACCGTCACGCGGTGCGCAACGCGATGATCCCGGTGATCACCATTGTGGGCCTGCAGTTGGGCGTCGCGATCAGCGGCACGCTCATCCTCGAGACGATCTTCAACATGCCGGGCGTGGGTCGGTACTTCATCGACGCGATCTTCAAGCGCGATTACCCCTCGGTGCAGGGGGTAGTGCTCGTGCTCGCGTTCGTGACGGTCATGGTCAACCTTGCCGTCGACGTGCTCTACGCCGCAATCGATCCCCGAATTCGCTACACCTAGGAGCCGGGCGTGAGCCGAGTGGAGAACGTCGACGTCGCAGTCCTCAGTCCTGCAGGCAGCTCACGCGCCACCCAGGGACTGTACGCCCAGGCGTTTCGGCGCCTGGTCAAGGAAAAGCCGCTCGGATTCGTCGGCCTCGTGATCGTGGTCGTGCTCGCGGTTGCGGCGCTGATCGCACCGCTCGCGGCGATCTCGGGCCCGAACGCGCTCGACGGTTCGGCGCGACTGCTTTCACCGTCATGGAGCCACCCGTTCGGCACGGACAACCTTGGTCGCGACGTGTACAGCCGTGTTGTCTGGGGCGCGCGCATCTCGATCACGATCGGTCTGATCGCGGTCTCCATATCAACCGTGCTGAGCATGCTGATCGGCGTAGCCAGCGGTTTCTACGGTCGAATCACCGACATGCTCCTCCAGCGCGTCGTCGACGCTGTGATCGCCTTCCCCGGGCTGGTCTTCATCCTCGGTATCGTCGCGATCTTCCGCGGCTACCAGATCCCCGGATTGCCGAAGGAGGGGGTCTTCAGCACGACCACCGTCGTGCTGATGGTTGTGATTGGCTTCCTCGGCGCGTTCGGTAGCTCGCGCGTGATCCGTAGCGCGGTGCTCTCCGAGATGGGACGCACGTACATCGAGGCCGCGCGCGCGCTCGGCGCGACGAACTCGCGCCTGATGTGGACGCACGTCATGCCCAACATCCTGCCGCCGGCGATCACGATCGCGACGCTCGGGCTGGGCGGGGCCATCCTGCTGGAATCGACGCTGAGCTTCCTCGGACTGGGCGTCCCGCCGGACGTCGCCACGTGGGGCGGCATGCTCAATCGCGAGGCGCGCGCTTACATGACCGAGGCGTGGTGGCTGGCAGTCTTCCCCGGCGTCGCGCTCAGCCTGACGGTCTTCGGCTTCAACATGCTGGGCGACGCCCTGCGCGACGTGCTCGACCCACGCCAGCGGGGCTAGCGCCAGCGGCCGCGATCGCTCGACCACCGCACGCACCGCCGTGAGTCGTCGCGGCGGTGCGTTTGCGTCCGCCGGACTCTGAGCGGGCTGGTGGCGTCAGCCGTCACGCCCTGGGCATCGCGCGGACGGCCGTCCGCGCCTCGGGTGTCCACGGGGCGCGCCGCACCATCAGCATCCAGATTGCACCGCTCGCCGCGACGAACGCGTACACGGTGAAGATCAGGTGGTAGCTGCCGGTGCGGTCGAAGCTCCACCCGGCGAGGAACGGCGTGAGCACGCCGAGCGGCATCTGCAACGTTGACGCGAGCCCGCGTAGCGTTGCGAAGCGCAGCGTCCCGAAGTAGTCGGCGATCACGGCCATCTGCATGATCAGCCAGCTTGCGTGGCCCACGCCGAACGTCAGGTAGTACACCGGCAGAAGCCAGACACGATCCGCCGTCAAGTTCGCGAAGATCAGCAGCCCCGCGCCTTGGAGGAGGAACGACGCGATCAGCAGCCGGCGGCGGCCGACGATGTCGCCGATCCAGCCGACCGTGAAACGCAGTCCGATCTGGACGGCGCCATAGACGCCGCCGATCACCGCAGCGGTCTGTAGCGAGAATCCGACGTTCTGGAGATGCGGAACCTGATAGATGATCCACGGGATCTGGATCGCGCCCGCTGAACCAACCGCGAGTGCGAGCAGGTAGAACGCCGGCGTGCGCACGGCCTCCGCGACGGTGTTGCCGCCGCCGCTGGTGGCCACTTCCTCGCCGGCAGCATCGAGCACGATCGGATCGCCGTCGGGGCGGAGGCCCTGCGCCTCGGGGCTGTCGCGCAGCACGAACGCCAGCGGGATCGCGAGCACGAGGATCACGATCGCCGACAGTATGAGCGTCTCGCGCCAGCCAATCGCGTTGATCAGCGCGGCGAGCAGCGGCACGACGAAGTAGCCCGCGCCGTTGCCGGAGTTGAGCAATCCCATCGCGCGCCCGCGTTTGCGTGAGAACCAGCGCATGATCGCCGCGGAAAACGGGGTGAACGAACCGACGCTCTGCCCGACCGCCATCGTGGCGGTCGCCGCGTAGAAGACCCACAGCGAATGTGCCTGCGAGAAGAGCAAGAGCCCGAGCACGAGCATCACAACGCCGGCGAGCGCCATCCGCCGTGGCCCGACGCGATCGACCATGAAGCCCGTCAGCGGGGCGAGCAGGCCGTTCTCGAAGCTCCGCAGGGAGAGGCCGATCGAGATGGCGCTGAGGCTCCAGCCGAGCTCCGCGCGCATCGGCTCGATGAACACGCCGAAGCCGAAGATCGCGACGCCGAGGATCAGGAAGTTGCTCGCAGCGCCGGCGCCGGCGATGTACCAGCCGTAGTACAGCTGGCCGCGCAAGGTGCGGGCGGCGGCCGTAGACAAGCGGAAGCGAGGGGTCGCCACCGAAGAAACGGGCGGTGAGCCGTCCAGGGTCAGCCTGCACCCCCGAGCGTCGCGGTTCCCCGGCGTGCCGGGGCGGGGCGACTATAACGAGCGCAGGCGGGCTGTAGTCGCATCGGGCGGCGAAGCCGCGAGTGCCGCGAGCGGGCGATCGGCGCGATCAGGCGTGATGCGTGTGTTGCGGCGCGTTTCGTCCCTCGCCGATGTGCACGAGCGCGTCACCCTGGTGCACCATCGCGCGTCGCGAGAGACCGATCACCGTGCCCCCGCGCGGTGCCCGCACGATCCTCGGTTCGTCACCGAAGGCGTCCGCGATCGTCCCGAGCGCCTGCCGGGCGGTCACGTGATCGCCGGTATTCACCGCGAGCCGCACGAGCCCGCTGCGCGGCGCGCGCACCCACGTCGATGCATGGACCAGGAGCGGGGGCTCTGCCGGCGCTGGCTCTGCCTGTGCGTCGTCGAGCATGCCGAGGCTCACCATCACCCGGAGCGCGCCGCTGACACCGGCCTCGAGCACGGGTTCCGCCAATCGCGAAGCCTCGCCGCCCTCGAACAGCAGCACGTGCTTGCCGAGGCGCCCGGCGGCCTGGCGCAGCGAGCCGCCGCGCAGCGGCGAGTCGATGATCACGGGCGGTGCGAAGGCCTCGGCCATGGCCCGTACCTGCGGATCGCCCAGGTTGCCGCGTACCTGCGGGAGGTTGTAGTTGAAGCTCGCGCCCGTGTGGAAATCCAGCCCATAGTCACTGCGCGCCACAATCTCGGTCACGAACGTGTGCGCGATGCGTGACGCGAGCGAGCCTCGCGCCGAGCCGGGGAACGAGCGGTTGAGGTCTCGACGGTCCGGCAGATAGCGGGAGTCGGACGCGAAGCCGAAGCCGTTGAGCAGCGGCACCGCGTACACGGTGCCGGCGAGCTGCTGCGGACGTACACGCTGCGCGCAGCGCCCGACGATCACCACCCCGCCGACTTCGTCGCCGTGAATGCCGGCGCTCAGCCACAATGACGGGCCCGGTCGGGCGCCGTGGATCACTTCAACCTCGAGCGGGAGCGGTTCGCCGGACGGCAGACGGGCAAGGCTGAGCTCGACCCGCGCCCGCCGGCCGGCCGGAATCGACTGGCCGTTGATCACGACGGGCCCGAGTGCGGCCATCAGCGGGCGACGCCGCCGGCGACGTGCCGGCGCTCGCGACAGGTTGGGCGCGGGCCACCGGGGGCGCTGCTCGCGACGGTCATGCCGTACTGCGCTTCTTCGCGAACCGCTTGCGCTGCGGCGCGACCGGTCGGCGCGGGCCTTCGGTTGCCACGGCAATCGCACGCTCGCCGAGGAAGGAGCGCCCGCTGTCCACCACGTAGGTTCCGCGCAGCGCTTCACGACCGAGCAACATGCGGAAGCCCATGGCGTCGCGGCCCGCGAGCGTGAGCTCAATGCGGTGGCGCGTGCCCGCGACCTCGAGGGTGGTTGCGATCACGTAGCGGCGCTCCGCCTTGCCGCTTGACGAGCGCACGAGTCGCTCCGCCAGCACCGGAGCTTCACACGTGATCTCGCGCGCAGTACTGCGCTGCTGCGGATGCACGACGAAGCGCACCATGCGACGGCCGTCGAGCTCGAACGGGCGGATGCGGATCGCGTGCAGCGACGACGTGCGGGCACCAGTGTCGACCTTCGTCTTGATGCGACTGACACCGAGGTCGGGGAGTGACACCCACTCTCGCCATCCCAGCAAGAGCGGTGGACGTCGTTCGCGCTTCGCCATGACCGAACCAAGGTTACTGGCGGCAATTGTTATGCGCCGACGCGCTGCCCTCGCTGACCTGGCTCGGGACCGAAGGCTTGGAGGTGAGCGCTGCCGCCGAGGGTGGTATCACTGACCGGCTCGGAGCCGCAGCGTTCGCGCGAGCAGCCGGGCACGGGCCAGTGACCGCTTGCGACGCGGCACCCTCGTGGGAGTGGATGGTGTCCGGTGATGTCCGCGGTCTTCAAAACCGTTGCGGGGCTACGTCGTAGTCCTGGGTGGGTTCGACCCCCACGCACTCCCGCCAGATCACGAACCGCGCGCGTTCGCGATTCCGCGCGCGAGACCTCACCCAGCCTCCTGATTGCACGCGTGCCGCAGGATCGCCGACTGAGCCTCGATCGGTAGCCGCTCGCGCGGATCCGTGCCCAGTTGCCGGCGGGCCTGTGGCAGTCGGTGGACGGGAGTCCGCAGATCGGCACTCAGTGGCAGAGCCGGTTACTTCAGGATTGCCACGAGGCCCGCGAGAATCGCCGGGGCGAGCACGAGCAGGGCGATCACCAGCAGGCGCCACCAGTGTTCCCGCATCACCGTTCCTTCTTCGCCTTCGCGAGCGTGTCGGATGTGTTTAGGGGACCGTGAGGGAGGCGGTCGAGCGCTTCTGCGGCGTCGCGCTCCATGCTGGGCAGCACGTGGCTGTCGGTGTCGAGCGCGATCCTGATGTTCGCGTGCCCAGGGCGCTCTGGGGAACGATCGTCCAAACAGCCGAGGCGACCGGCTGCAGTGCGACCCGACCCTCATGCACTCCCGCGAGATCCGCCGTGGGTAGTGCATGGCGGCGTTGTTCTCCGAGCCGGCGTCGCGGCGATCGCTCCCACGTCTGCCACCGTCGGTGCGACCGCTAGGATTGATGCGTGACTTCCCCACCGATCATCCTGGTGCCCGGGTTCTGGCTGGGCGCGTGGGCGTGGGACGACGTCGCCTCCGCGCTGCGTGCGGACGGGCACGACGTTACGGCGCTCACGCTGCCCGGCCTCGAGTCGGCTGGTGCCGACCGTGCGGCGACCACGCTCTCTGACCACGTCGACGCGATCTGCGAGGCCGTGACGGCTGCCAGGGCTCCCGTCGTGCTCGCCGTGCACAGCGGTGCCGGCGCGCCCGGATACGCTGCAAGCGACCGCATCCCCGGACAGGTGGCGGCGATGGTCTACGTCGACTCCGGCCCGGCGACGGGTGCCCTCAACCCCGATTTCGTCGCCGTCGAGATGACGCTCCCTCCGTGGGAAGAGATCGATGGAAGCCTGGAGGGCCTGAGCCCGGAGCAACTCGAGCCCTTCCGTCGCCGCGCCGTGCCCGAGCCGGGTGGCGCAGTTGGCGAGGGGACCGAGTTGACCGACGACGCGCGACTCGACGTGCCGAGCACGGTCATCTGCACGTCGTTCCCGTCAGAACAGATCCAAGCCGCCGTCACGGCGGGCCACGCGTGGGTCGGTGGTCTCGCCGAGCTGCGCAATGTCAGCTACGTCGATCTGCCCACGAGCCACTGGCCGATGTGGTCGCGCCCGAAGGAGTTGGCCGCGGTCATCGGCGATGTCGCGCGGGGCGTGTCCGTGGGCTGACGACGCACCACGACGATGGTCGTGTGCCACTGGCTGCGATTCCCCGCTCCGCGCTCGCGCTCGCCGAGTAGCCTTCCGCCCTCGCAGCGGGCGGGGTTGCGCCGTGGAGTGCCGGCCGGCTGCGTCGGCGCGGGCG
Organism: Chloroflexota bacterium; assembly: GCA_027622315.1. Classification (GTDB taxonomy): domain Bacteria; phylum Chloroflexota; class Dehalococcoidia; order UBA2979; family UBA2979; genus VGNK01. Next base: position 6,921 of record JAQBZW010000036.1, read on the forward strand.
TCCGGTCGCTCGCGTCGCTGCTGGTAGACTGCGCAGCCCGCGTACGGATCAGCGCGCCATCTGGCGGCGCGCGTCCGAGCATGACAGGACTGAACCGTTGACTGACCCTGCCCTCGAAGCCATTGACGCGTTCATCGCCGCTCAGGCGACGGACACCGCTGCGTCCGGCTGGCGTACTCGGCTGGTCAAACCGCCGACCGTCACCTTCGAACCCGACGGCGACTACTTCTGGGACCTCGAGACGAACGTCGGCGAGATCTCGGTGCGGTTGCTGCCGAAGGTCGCGCCGGTGCATGTCGCGAGCACGATCTATCTCACGCGGCTCGGGTTCTACGACGGGCTGAGCTTCCATCGCGTGATCAGCGCGTTCATGGCGCAGGGCGGGTGCCCGCTCGGCACCGGTACCGGCGGACCGGGGTTCCAGTATGGCGGGGAGTTCGACCCCGGCGTGACACATGACCGTCCGGGCCTGCTGAGCATGGCGAACGCCGGGCCGGGCACCGACGGCAGCCAGTTCTTCCTCACCTTTATCCCGACCCCCTGGCTCGACGGGAAGCACACGATCTTCGGCGAGGTCGTCGATGGCATGGCGACCGTCGAAGCGCTCGAGGCACAGGGCTCACAGAGCGGGAAGACCTCGGAGCCGCTCTCCATCACCACAGCAGCGATCAGAGTCGCCTAACGCGGGGCGGGCGTGACGTGACCCGGCCGGCGGTGCAGCGCCGGTGTAGCCGCTCGCCGCGGCGGCAACGCCGTCAGTCGCGAGTCGCTACGAAGATCAACTCCCGACTGCTCGGCGTGACAGGTGCGCGGTTCCAGGCACCGAAGACGTCCCGCACCGAGAACCCGGCGTCGATCAGCGATTCGCCGAGGCGGGCCTGGGTGCGGAAGCGCAGCTTGTTGAACGAGAGCAGCTCTTCGCCGCCGGACGCGAAGCGGTGGTGGATCTCGTAGCGGACGAGGTCGCCGCGCACCGCGGTCAACTGCCACCAGATGTCGACTGCGCCGAGCGCGCCGGCTTCCAGCCGCCGGTGTGTCGCCTCCGGCGTCCACGTCAGCCACTCGTGGGCGTCCGGGTTACGGCTGTCGAACGCGACGTGGCCCCCCGGCCGGAGCGCGTTGCGCATCGCCGCGAGGGTGCCTCGCCACAGCGCTTCGTCGCTGATCACCTGCGCGACGTGGCCGGTCAGGATCGCGAGGTCCGCTGGCGGCCCGTCGAGTGCGCGCGCATCCCCCTCGATCCAGCGGACGAGCTCCCCGCCCGGTCGCCGCCTGGCAACCTCGAGCATCGCCGGCGACGGGTCGACGCCGGTCAACCGGTACCCCCGCCGCGCCAGCTCGCAGGTGATCGCGCCCGTGCCGCACCCGACGTCGATGATCGAAGACGCGGAGAGCTCAGCCGCCAGATTGGAGTAGAAGGCCGCGTCGATCCTGAGCGGATCCTGGAGGTCGTAGAGCGCGACGAGCCGAGGATCGTGGAACTCCTCGAACGTGCCCATCGGGAGACTCAGGCCGGCGGTGACGGGGGTTGGAGGCCGACAACTTCGGCGATCAGCTCATAGGAGCGCACGCGGTCGGCGTACGCGTGGACCGCGGTGGTGATCATCAGCTCATCCGCGCCGGTGCGTTCGACCAGCTCAGCGAGGCCGGCCCGGACCGTTTCCGGGTCGCCGATGATCTGCGAGCTCACGCGTGAATTGAGCAACGCCAGCTCCTGCGGTGCGTACTCGTAGGCCGCCGCTTCCTCCGGTGTCGGTAAGCGTCCGGGCCGGCCGCCGCGCAGGCGTAGAAAGGACAGCGCACCCGGAGCGGCCAGCCAGCGGGCACGCTCATCCGTCTCCGCACACACGACCGAGACCCCGAGCATGAGGTACGGCGCATCGATCGTGCCGCCGGCGCGGAACGCCTCGCGATAGGTGGCGGCGGCCGACATCGTGTTCGCCGCTGCGAAGTGATGGGCGAAGGAGTAGGGCAGGCCAAGCACGCCGGCCGCGTGCGCGCCGTAGTCCGACGAGCCCAGCATCCAGATCTGCGGGCGGTAGCCCAACGCCGGGTTCGCGGTAATGGTCCGGTATGGGTGGTCCGGCGCCCACTCGCCATCGAAGTAGCTGAACAGCTCGAGCAGCTGCTCGGGGAAGTCGTCCACGTAGCTCTGAGGCGTGCTCGTGCGCCGGAGCGCCCGCGCGGTGAGCTGGTCGGTGCCGGGGGCCCGCCCGATGCCGAGGTCGACGCGTCCCGGGTGTAGCGCTTCCAACATGCCGAACTGCTCCGCGATCACGAGCGAGGAGTGGTTCGGCAGCATCACGCCGCCCGAGCCCACCCGGATCGTGGAGGTGACAGAGGCGACGTGTGCGAGCAGCACAGCGGGCGCGGAGGAGGCGATGCCCGGCATGTTGTGGTGTTCCGCGACCCAGAAGCGCGTGAACCCGAGGCGCTCGACGCGCGGGGCGAGCTCCAACGAGTTGCGCAGTGCGTCGGCCGGCGTGGAGCCCTCCACAACGGGAGCGACGTCGAGCACAGAGAGCGGGATGCCGAGCGAAGCAGTCATCCCGCCACGGTACAGCCGCTTCGCCGATCCGGTCGAAGGCAGGGCCGGCCCCCGGGGTGGCTATTCCTCGCGGCGCGAGCCGGGCAGCGCGGACGTCCGGCGCTGGCCTATCCTCACGCGCGATCGGCGCGGGGGCCGCGCGATCCGTGGTGACGCGAACGATCGCAGGCCTGATCCCTCGCGGCGCGAGGGAGCTCTGGCGGCGGTGAGGGAGGGAAGAGATGCGGGTACTCGTGCTGGGCGGCAGCGGGTTCATCGGACCGCGGGTGATGCGGCGTCTGGTCGAGCGCGGGCATGAGGTCCACTGCATGGACATCGCGCCCGACTCGCCGCTGCTCGATGACCTACGGGAGCGCATCAGCCTCTCGCGCGGCGACGTCACGCTCATGGACGACGTCATGGAGACGATGGCGGGCAGCCGCCCCGACCGGGTGCTCAACCTCGCCTATGCGCTCGGCGCAGGCGAAGCGGATCCGCACCCTCAGGTGCGACTGAACATCCTGGGCATGGACAACTGTTTCGAGGCTGCGCGCATCCTTGGCATCCGGCGCGTGATCTACGCCAGCTCGCTCGCCGTGTTCGGCGGGCAGAGCCTGCACGGTGCGCACGCAGTCGTGGAGGACGATTCCCGCCTCGGTACGAGCCTCTATGCGGTCTCGAAGATCTACAACGAGTACCAGGCAGACTGGTACAACCGCGCCTTCGACATGCGCATCACCGGCGTCCGCCCGGCGAACATCACCGGTCCGGACAAGATCCGCGGCTCGATGAACCACGTGCTCTGCCAGGTGCTCCCCGCGCGCGACGAACCGGTGCGTTTCCCGTATCGCGACACGATGACGCTGCCGCTGCACGTGGACGACATCGCCGAAGTGTTCGTGCGCGTCACGCTGGCGGAGGAGCCGCGGCACGCGATCTACAACTCGGGCGGCGAGTCGATCAGCGTCGGCGCGCTCGCCGACCTCGTGCGCGAATTCCTCCCCACCGCCGAGATCACCTTCGACCACGAGGCAGGCGGGCGCGATGCGTCCGGCCTCTACCTGATGGACAACTCACGGCTCGTCGAGGAGTTCGAGATCCAGTACGCGCCGTTTCGTCAGCGCGTTGGCGAGACGATCAACGAGATCAGGCGCTCACGCGGACTGCCGCTCGTGGGGTGAGCGGGCTCGCCGCCGGCGTCGCCGCTCCGGTGGCGAACTCGAAGCACTCGCGGCGCCCGCGGGCGTGAGCGCCGCGCACGGCGCTATCGCCTGAACGGGGCGAGGGAGTCGGCGACGGTCCGAGGCTGCCCGTTCGCCCCGTTGGTCGCCGCAGTAGCATCCGCGCGCGCCGCCGCCGCGGAGGCGCGCAATGGCGATGGCCGACGAGCGGAGGAGCACCCACATGCCGGAGCAGGAGCTCTGCTATCTCACCGCCCGTGAGCTGCGCCAGCGGATGGTGGACCGCCAGATCTCTGCCAGCGAGGTGATGGAGGCGCATCTCGCTCAGATCGATCGCGTCAACCCGACGGTGAACGCGATCGTGACGCTGATGCCCGAGCTCGCGATCGCCGGCGCGCGGGCGGCGGACGAGGCGCTCGCGCGGGGCGACGAACCCGGTCCGCTACACGGCCTGCCGATCGCGATCAAGGACCTGACCGCGACGAAGGGCATCCGGACGACGTTCGGCTCGCCGATCTACCGCGACTTCGTGCCGGACGAGGACGCGATCATCGTCGAGCGCCTGAAGCGCGCCGGCGCGATCGTGATCGGCAAGACGAACACGCCCGAGTTCGGAGCCGGCTCGCACACCTTCAACGAGGTCTTCGGCGCGACGCTCAACCCGTACGACACGACACGCACGTGCGGCGGCAGCAGCGGGGGCGCTGGCGTTTCGCTCGCCTGCCGCATGCTGCCGATCGCCGACGGCAGCGACCTCGGCGGGTCGCTGCGTAACCCGGCGAACTTCAACAACGTCGTCGGCTTCCGGCCGTCGCCGGGCCGGGTGCCGGCGCAGGCGGCGATGGGCTGGAACCCGCTCGGTGTCTCTGGTCCGATGGCGCGCACCGTGGGCGACGTCGCGCTGATGCTCAGCGTGATCGCCGGACCGGATGCCCGCTCGCCGATATCGATTGAGCAGCCGGGCTCGACCTTCGCCGCCCCGCTCGAGCGCGACTTCACGGCGGTGCGCGTGGCCTACATGCGCGACCTCGGTGGTCTGCCGATCGACCCACGTGTGCGCACGGCGATCGACGCGACCGTCGCGGTGTTCGAGGCGCTCGACTGCTCCGTTGAGCGCGCCGAGCCCGATTTCAGTCACGCCGATGAGGTGTTCAAGATGCTGCGCGCGTGGGGCAGCGCCGCGGGCCGTGCGGATCTGCTGCGAGAGCATCGCAGCCTGATCAAGCGCACCGTCGTCGAGGAGATCGAGGCCGGGCTCAAGCTCACCGGCACGGATGTCAGCCGTGCCGAGCAGCTGCGCACCGCGTACTACCAGCGCGTGCGCACGTTCATGGAGACGTACGAGTTCCTGATTCTGCCGGTGAACCAGGTGCCACCCTTCGACGTCGGCACGGAGTACCCGACCGAGATCAACGGTGTGCGCATGGAGACGTACATCGACTGGATGAAGTCCTGCTACTTCATCAGCGCGCTCGGCCTGCCCGCGATCTCGGTGCCATGCGGCTTCACGCCCGAAGGCCTGCCGGTCGGCGTCCAGATCGTGGGCCGCCACCACGATGACTTCGGCGTGCTCCAGCTCGCCGCGGCCTTCGAGAGCGTCACGCGGTTCGGGGAACGGCTGCCGCCCGTCCTGGCGTGAAATCCGTCCCGTGCCGGGTCCGGCGGATGCTAGGTTGGAGCGACTGCGGAGAGGCGGTGGCGCGTGGACGTGGCCAAGTACAACGAGCTCAGTCCGGTTGAGCGATACGTGATCGAGCAAAAGGGCACCGAGCCGCCCTTCAGCGGCGAATACGACGACCACTGGCAGGCGGGGACGTACATCTGCCGGCGCTGCGACGCGCAGCTCTATCGGTCCGCCGACAAGTTCGAGGCGCACTGCGGCTGGCCGGCCTTCGACGACGAGATTCCGGGAGCGGTCCGGCGGCTGTCTGACCCGGACGGCATGCGCATCGAGATTGAATGCACGAACTGCGGTGGCCATCTCGGCCACGTCTTCGAGGGCGAGCGGATCACAGAAAAGAACACGCGGCACTGCGTGAACTCGCTGTCCATGAAGTTCGTGCCGTCGGCGGGGGATGCGGCGTCGCGCTGAGCGCGCCCCGGCACGGGGGCGGCGAGCGGCCGTGATCTAGTACGCGTCGATCTCGCGCAAGCGGGCGTCGCTGATCCCGAAGTGGTGCGCGATCTCATGAAGCACGGTGCGGCGTACGAGCACCCGCAGGTGCTCCTCGTCCGTTGCCAGCGCCTCGAGCGATGCCTGGAAAACCACGATCCGGTCGGGCAGCGTCAGGCCATAGCCACTGCCGCGGACGGTCAACGGCACGCCGCGGTAGATGCCGAGCAGCGTGCCGCGCGTGCGCAGCGCATCTTCGACGCTGGGGCGGTCCTCAACGCCGATATCGAGGTTGTCGATGCGCTCGCGGAACGCCTCCGGCAGCGCAGCCAGCGCATCGACGACCATCGTCTCCGGGCCTCCGCGTCGACGTGGAACATGACCTGAACTCCCGGACCGCTCGCTGGTCACATGACCAGGTCGATCCAGTATCGCGCATCGATGCCCATCGACCCCCCGGTGTGAGTGCGATGCGCCCTTTGTTGATCGGAACTTCGCGCAGGCGCGGGTCGTTGTCTCGTGTAGAGGCCCCCGCTGCCGTCGCCGCCGTCGACGCGAGAGGAACGTACCCGTGTTGCGTCCGAACCCCACGCTCCGCCTGCGGACGCTCGCGATCGCCTGCTGTGTGACCGCGGGGCTCGCCCTCTCCGGCGGTTCCACCGCCTCAGCGCAACAACCGGGCGCCGCCTTCTCCGGCGTGGTCCACGCCGGCGGCATCTCGCTGCTGGTGACCACGCAGGACTCCGCGGTCGCCTCGCTCACGGCGGCGCTCGCGGTGGCCGGCTGCGGCGTCGAAGGCGTGAACGCGATCGATACCGATACGGCCAACGGGGCCGCGCCGGCGCCACCGTGGAGCACCTACGTCGAGGGCGCGCCGGCGTTCGTGAACGCGGACTTCCCGGCGGTGCTCCAGGCGGCGACCGTGTTCGCCGTACGCTGCGCACCGATCGTCTCGCCGCAGCTCGACCTGCTGGCGGCCACCGTGCGCATCGAGGGCACCGACTACACGCTGAGCGGGGGACGCGCCGCGGTGCCGGCGGCACCGGGCTCCGTTACGCAGATCGTGTCGACCCTGACCAACCTGCGTTCGTATGGGGACATCAACGGCGACGGGGTCGCGGACGGCGCCGCGGTGATCTCCCACCAGCCGGGCGGCAGCGGAACGTTCTCCTACCTCGCCGTCTTCCCCACGCTCAGCGGGACGGCCGCGCCGATGTTCCTTCCCGCAGTGCTGCTCGGGGACCGTATCGAGGTCCAGGATCTGGCGATCCGCAACGGTGGGATCGAGGTCACGTATCTCGATCGACGGGCGTCGGAGCCATTCTCGACGGCGCCCACGGTCTCGGTGGCGCGGCGCTACATGCTGAGCGGCGGCGCGCTCGCCGCAGTCGCCGGCGCCTGCGATGACGATCTGTCGGACGTCGGCGCATTCGTCTTCGTTACGACCCCGGAGTCGGGCGACGAGGTGGTCAGCGGGTTCGGCGTGGAGGGGTGCTCGCGCACCTTTGAGTCGAACGTCAAGTGGGTGCTCTATGACCGCAGCGGTACGCAGATTGCGTCCGGCTTCGCAACCGGCGGCGGCGTGGACGGTCCAGGCGCGTTCGCGTTCACGGTCTCGTACACGGTGAGCGCCGCACAACTCGGCCGGCTCGAGGTCTACGAGGAAGACGCGTCGGGCGGCGCGGGCATCGCTCCGATCCCGAACGTGATCCCGGTGCGCCTGCTGCCGTAGCTCGGCCGCGGCGGCGCGCCCGTTCGGCCCGATGCGACGGGGCCCCGCGATCGCGCTTCGACGGCGGGTTAGCCCTCCACCCAGGTGATCGCCTGCCGTGGGCAGGTGCGGATCGCGCGCTCGACCTTCGCGACGAGGGCATCCGGGATCTCATCGAGCTGGACGCGCGAGATGTCGTCCGCGTCGAGCTGGAAGACCTCGGGCGCGTTGTTCTGGCAACGCCCGTGGCCCTCGCAGGCCAGTGCATCGACGGTCACCTTGCGGGGCATGCGTCGCTCCTCCCGATCAGCGGTAGTCCACCGGCAGGTGCTTGATGCCGTTGATGAACGACGAGCGCAGCCGGTCCGGCCCGCCGGCGAGCCTGATCTTCGGATAGCGGTCGAACAGCTCCTCGAACATCACGCGGATCTCCTTGCGCGCGAACCCGGCGCCGAGGCAGAAGTGCTCGCCGATGCCGAACGCGATGTGGTCGTTTGGGCTGCGCGTGATGTCGAAGCGGTACGGATCGTCGAACACGTCCTCGTCACGGTTCGCCGAGGGGTACCACATCATCACCTTTTCGCCGGCGCTGATCTGCTGCCCGCGAATCTCGACGTCGGCCGTGGCCTCGCGCGTCATGTGATGGAGCGGCGAGGTCCAGCGCAGGATCTCCTCGACCGCCGAGTCGATCAGCGACATGTCCGCCTGCAGGCGCTCGCGCTCGTCCGGATGCTCGTCCAGCGCGACGAGGCCACCGGAGATCGCGTTACGGGTGGTCTCGTTCCCGGCGATCACGAGCAGGTTGCAGAACTCGAGGATCTCGCGCTCGGTGAGCTGCTCACCGTCGAGCTCCGCTTCGAGCAGGATGCTGATCAGGTCCTCGCGCGGCTCGGCGCGGCGCTGTTCGAGCACCTCCCGGAAGTACTGCGCCATGCGCAGGTTGCCGGCGCGTGCGGTGGCGCGGGCGGCCTCGGTGCTGCCGGCAGTGCCCACCTGTGCGGTCTGGTACTCGGGGTCGCCGGCGCCGAGCGCGGCGTTCGTGAGCTCGAACATCAGCGGCCACGCCTCGCGGGGAAGCCCCATCAGCCCGCAGATCACCGCGAGCGGCAGCTGGCTGGAGACCTCGAGCACGAAGTCACCCGACGCGCGGTCGCCGACGGCATCGAGCACCTCGCGCGTTTGCGCGCGGATCTGCGGCTCCATGGCGTTGACGGCGCGCGGCGTGAAGCCCTTGTTCACGAGCCGCCGCATCTTCACGTGCCGCGGCGGGTCCATCGTGATGATGCTCGAGTCGCCCTCACCCGGCGGTCGCGCCGCGGCGCGTGCGACATCCTCGGGGCGCGGGTTGCGCTCTCCCGGGCCACCGATGCCCTTCGACGAGATGAAGGTCTCCGGATTCCGTGAGACGAAGAGGATGTCCTCGTACTTCGCGAGCGACCAGAAGCCGTTCGCGCGGGCCGAGCCCGGATTCCAGTGCACGGGCGCCTCGCGACGGAGCACGCGAAACGCCTCGTGGAACTCGTCGCGCAGGAACAGGTTCACGTCGTGCAGGTTGATGTCGTGCGTCTGCTTCTCGGCGACCATCGGTGCCCCTCGCTCTGCTCGAGCTGCGATTCGCTCGAATGATAAGCGGGCTGGGTGACTCCGATGCCGTGGGTAGTGGGGAAGAGATCCTGCGACGTGGGCGCTGGGGCGCCGGCGCGTTTCGGGGTGCCGGCGCCGACCTCGTACGTTGATCGTGCTGCCGCTCACACCGGCGTCTCGCTTCGCCGTGGGGACGGGACGGCGTGACCCACGTCCATCTGCGCCGCGCAGCGGCAGCGGCCGACACGTCATCCTGGGCCGGATGCGAACGGAGATCTCCGTGCTCAACTTCGGCGAGAACGTCTCGTTCGAGCCCCGCCACCACTACACGCCCACGAGCGAGCAGGAAGTGCTCGCGATGCTCGACCGTCACGCGACAGGCACGATTCGCGTCGCCGGCTCACTCCACGCGTGGAGCCGGGCCGTGGCGACCGACGATGTACTGATCGATCTGCGCCACTTCACGCGGGTCGCGATCGTCGCCGGTACGGGCGGTTCGCCGTCTGTGATCGTGGGTGGCGGGTGCACGCTCGAGCAGCTCGTCGCCGAGTTGCGCCCGCGCGGAATCACGCTGCCCAACGGTGGGGGCTGTGCTGAAGCAGACGCTTGCCGGTGCGATCGCGACCGCCACGCACGGCTCGGGCGGCCCCAGCCTGTCGCATTCCGTGGAGGCTGTGCGGGTGGCGGCGTTCGACCCCGTGAGCGGGCGCGCGCGCGTCTGTGAGCTCACGGACGGCGACGAGCTGCGCGCTGCGCGTTGTGCGCTCGGCTGCATGGGCGTCGTCCTGTCTGTGCGCCTCCGCTGCCGGCGCGAGTTCTGGGTGAGGGAGCGGCTCTCGCACGAAGCGTCGCTCGAAGCGGTGCTCGCGCGCCGCGCGGAGTACCCGCTCCAGCAGTTCATGCTGATCCCGTACGCGTGGCAGTTCGTCGCGTTCAACCGCCGGGAGATGGACGCGCCACCCGGCTCCTTCGCGCGGATCGCTTCGCGCGTGTACCGCCGCATCGACACGCTGACGCTCGAGATGCTCCCCCACCAGCTGCTCTCGAAGCTGCTACTGCGGCTGACGCCGTTCGGGCGACCCTCGTCGCTGCTTCGGCGCTTCCTCCAGCACGTGCTACCGCGTTCGTTCCGCGCTCCGCCGACGGCGCTGCCCAGCATCGCCGCGCTCACGTTGCACACCAGGCACCATGCCGCCGTGCGCCACGTGGAGATGGAGGTGTTCGTCCCCGAGCGCCACCTGGACTCCGCCGTGCGGCTGCTCCGCGCGGTGATCGCGTGGAGCGCCGGGACGGCGCTCGAGCTCCCTGCCGCGATCCGCTCCGACTTCGAGCGTGCCGGCCTGGCCGCCGAGCTCGAGGCCGTGCGCGGCTGCTACATGCAGCACGACCCGCTGTTCTTTCGACGCGTGCGCGCGGACGACACGCTGATCTCGATGACCAGCGATGGCATCGATCGCTACTCGATCAGCCTCTTCATCTACCTGCCCGAGGCGCAGCGTGGCGGTTACTACGCGCTCTGTGCGCTCGTCGCGCGCGTGCTGTGCCGCGTCTACGAGGCGCGGCTGCACTGGGGGAAGTACTGCCCGCTCGCCCTCGAGGACATCGACAATGCTTACCCGAATCTCGCGGCATTTCGCCGCCACTGCGTCGCGGTCGATGCGCGCGGCGCGTTCGTGAACGATTACGCCGAGCGCGTGCTCGGGCTCTCGCACGCCGCGGATGGGACGCCGGCGGCCGGCTGACGGGGTTGTGTCGCGGAGGTACGCGACGTCGTCCGGCGCAGGCCGGCTCACGCGATCAATCGAGCCTCCGGTCGGCCGCTCCGGTCACCACGCCGTCCACCCGCCATCGACGAGCAACGTGTGCCCGGTGATGAACCCGCTCGCCGCGGCGCTGGCGAGAAAGATCATGGCGCCGTCCAGCTCGTGCGGCTGGCCCCAGCGGCCCATGGGGCTACGCGACGTGATGAACTCGCGCCGGTCGGGGTCGTCAAAGATCGGGCGTGTGAGCTCGGTCTCGAAGTAGGAGGGTGCGATCGCGTTGACGCGTACCCCCGCGTTCGCCCACTCGAGCGCCAGCACGCGGGTCATCATCGCGATCGCGCCCTTCGAGCTCGCATACGCCGTCTGGCCGGCCAGCCCCACCATGCTGAAGATGCTCGACACGTTGATGATCGAGCCCGATCCCTGCGCGACCATCGCGCGCCCGGCGGCGCGTGCGCAGAGGAAGTACCCGCCGAGGTTCGTGTGCACGACCGCCTCGAACTCCTCCAGGGAGAGCTCGAGCGCCGGCTTGCGGATGTTGATGCCCGCGTCGTTCACCAGCACGTCGATCCGCCCCAGTCGCTCGATCGTCGTCGCCACCAGCGCCTCACACTCCGCCTCGCGCCCAATGTCGGCCACGATCAGCTCGGAGCGCCTGCCCATCGCTCGGATCGCGTCACGCGCGGCACGGATCTCCGGCTCGGATCGTGCGGTCACCACGACGTCCGCGCCGGCCGAGGCGAGCGCGAGCGCGGCGCGCCGCCCGAGGCCGCGGCTGGCGCCCGTGACGAGCGCGACGCGCCCGCTGAGGTCGAACAGGCCCGTGCCGGCG
>JAQBZW010000297.1 GCA_027622315.1 Chloroflexota bacterium
CACGCCGACGCGCCGGCCGTCGGCGTGGCTTGCACCGCCACGATCGCCACCGATCGCCTGAAGCGCGGCGAGCATCGTTGCTGGATCGGCGTCGCCTCGATCACGGGCGTGACCACGTATGGCCTGCGGCTGGAGAAGAACGCCCGCGACCGCGGGGGCGAGGAGGCGGTGGTCAGCCGCCTCGCGCTGCACGCGCTCGCCGTCGGCTGTGGTCTCGACGGCTTCGCGCAGGGGCCGGCGGCGCTGGCACTCCGTGCGAGCGAGCGCGTCGAAACGGGCAGCGTGCCGGCGTGAGCGATTCCGTGCTCGCCGCGCTGCTCGCGGCGCTGGGCATGGTCGCCGCGAGCGAACCGCAGAGCGTGACCGTCCACGCCGACGGCCGGCTCGCGCCGGACGAGCCCGTGACCGGCGTGCTCTACCCCGGCTCCTTCAACCCGCTCCACGACGGGCACCGCGCGCTCGCGGCGGCGGCGGGCGAGATCGCCGCCGAGCCGGTCACGTGCGAGCTCGCGGTCGTGAACGTCGACAAGCCCCCGCTCGCCCTCGATGACGTGCAACGGCGCATCGCTCCGTTCCGCCGCGAGCGCCTCGCGCTCGTGCTCACGACCGCGCCGACGTTCATCGAGAAGGCGCGGCTCTTCCCGGGCGTCACGTTCGCGATCGGCTGGGATACGGCTGTGCGGCTCGTGCATGCGCGCTATTACGGCGGCAGCGAGCACGCGATGCTCGCCGCGCTCGCCGAGATGCGCGCGCTCGGCTGTCACTTCATCGTCGGCGGCCGCGTCGTCGACGGGCGCTTCCGGCGGTTGGACGAGGCGGAGATCCCCGCCGACCTCGCGGATCTCTTCACAGAGATCCCGGAGTCGCGCTTCCGCGTCGACCTCTCGTCGACGGAGCTGCGATAGCGCTCCTCTGCGTACCTCGCGTACCTCCTCCCCCGCCGCTTGGGTCGCAGATCGGGCGTGCAGGTTCGGCCCGGGTGCAGACGGCCCCTCCTCCCCGAAGGGGGAGGAGGGGCCGTCGCGGAAGCGACGGGGGAGGAGCTATGCGACGGGGGAGGGGCGGACCGATCGACTGCAGACGGATAGCCGCTACGGCTGGAGCAGCCTCCGCGTCCACGGTCCGCTTGCCGTCGCGCGTCGAAACTCGAGCCGCTCATGCAGGCGGTCGTCGCGGTGCGTCCAGAACTCGACGCGTGACGGGGCGAGGAGGTAGCCGCCCCAGTGTTCCGGGCGCGCGCTCTCGCTCTCGCCCAGGCGGGCGCCTTCCTCGCGATGCATCCGCTCGAGCGTGGCACGGGACGCGACCGGCTCCGATTGCTGTGAGGCGCGAGCGCTGAGCCGGCTGCCCGCCGGGCGACTGAGCCAGTACGCATCCGACGCGGCCGCGTCCAGCTTCGACACCGCACCTTCGACTCGGATCGAGCGGCCCAGCGACTTCCAGTGGTACGCGAGCGCGGCCCGCGGGTTCGCGGTGAGCTCGCGGCCCTTGCGCGAGCGGTAGTTCGTGTGGAACTCGAAGCCGTCCGCGCTCACTCGCTTCACCAGCACCATGCGGTTTGCAGGCATGCCGTCGCCGCCGACGGTGGCCAGCGAGGCGGCGTCCGGGAGCGTGGGTTCGCTCGCCTCCGCCTCCGCGAACCAGGCGAGAAAGAGCACGATCGGGTCCTTCGGGGCGGCGGCGGTACTCACGCGCCTCATCGTATGTCCTCGAGCCGGCTCGCCGGACGGCCGAAGGAGGCCGGCCGCGCCGCGCCGTTCCGCCTATCAGTAAGTTGACACGAACGTAAGGAGGTGCTTATATAGATGCAACGTGCCGGGCGAATCCACGGGCCCGGCGGCGCATACGAAGGAGGGTCCAGATGCCGAAGTTCATCGACCGACACGACCAGTTCCCGAAGCCGGACGGCGCCGGGCTCGCCGCCATGCGCGCCCAGGTGGAGGGCCCAGCCGACGAGTTCGGCGTGAAGGGCATCAACATCCTGTTCGGCGGCGACGGTGGCGGGTACTGCCTGATGGAAGCCCCGAACGCGGAGGCCGTCGTGAAGGCTCACGAGCGCAACGGCGTGCCGCTCACGCGCGCCGGCGTCACTGAGGTCTCCACCCTGATCTAGGTCGCACGCCGCGTCATGTGGCGGCCGTCCCACTCGCGGCCACCACATGACGAACTGCCGCCGGCGGTTGACGCGCACGACGTTCGTGGAGTCGTCGACCGTCCCCGGATGCACGTTCCACGCGTGATTTTCGGGATCACCCTGACCGCTCGGGCGCTCGCCCGCTCCTATCCTGAAGGGAGGCCGGGACGCTCCGTGGGAAGGGGACAGGCATGCCCGTCTTCGACCAGGTGGGTGAGCTGGGACACGAAGAGGTGATCTTTGTGTCGGACGCCGCGTCCGACCTTCGGGCGATCATCGCGATCCATTCGACCAAGCTCGGCCCGGCGCTCGGCGGTACGCGCTGGTACCCCTACGCCTCCGAGGACGAGGCGCTGCACGACGTGCTCCGGCTCTCGAGCGCGATGACCGCGAAGGCGGCGGTGGCCGGGCTCGACGTTGGCGGTGGCAAGGCGGTCGTGATCGGCGATCCGGCCGCGAAGTCCGACGCGCAGCTCGTCGCCTACGGTCGCGCTATCGAGCGGCTCGGCGGGCGCTACATCACGACCACCGACGTGGGCACGACGACCGCGGAGATGGACCGCCTGCGCGATGTCACACGCTTCGTGGTCGGCCTGTCAGTGGAGCGCGGCGGCGGTGGCGACACGTCCGCGCTGACGGCGCGCACGATCGTGAGCGGTATGCGCGCGGCGCTCTCTGTCGCCGCCGGCGACGAGCGCCTCGCCGGGCGACACGTGGTGGTGCTCGGCGTGGGCAAGGTCGGCGCGCGCGTGGCGCGCGAGGTCGCC
>JAQBZW010000298.1 GCA_027622315.1 Chloroflexota bacterium
GCGGGTGACAACCCGCCGACACGAGACGGACGCCGTCGCCTCGCTCGCGATCAATAGCGCTGTTGCCTGGTCGGGTTCGAAGCGCACGTCCGCGCACGTGCCCTGACGCCACGGCGGCGTCCCGTGTCGGCGGCTTTTCAGCCGCCGCTTGGCGACGCCGCCATCAGTCTTCGATCACCACCTCGTCGCCCGGGCGCACGGTGCCCGGGGTCAGCACCGCGCCGTAAACGCCGGCGTGGGCGTCGTTCAGCTCGGCGACGGCCCGGAGCACCGGCGTGAGCGGTGCGCCGCCGTGCGGGGCGAGCGTGATCATCGCGCAACGCTTGTCGCGCTCGGTGACGCCCACGCGGACGGACTCGCCGATGCGAAGCACCCGGCCGACCCACGCGTCCTCGCCGAAGGGCGTGCCATCGTCCGTGTCGATGTAGAAGTTCATGCGGAAGCGCCGCGGCTCCGGCGGCGTGCCGCTCGCCTCGGCGATGCGCGCGACGGTCGCCGCGCTCATCAGCGAGACGGGCGCGACGTCGAAGCTCCCCCGGTAGTTCGCGAGCAGCCGCGTGGTGCGGCCGGACTCGCGCGTGAGCTCGTCTCGCAGCTCGTCGCTGGTCACCGCATACGCGTCACCGCGCGGCGTGCGCACGGTGAGCGCGGCGCGCTCGCCTTCGACCCAGCGCGGCTCGTAGCGAAGCATGTCGGCCAGCTCACGCCCCGTCAGCCACGGAAACGGGCTGGACGAGTCCGCCTGCACGAAGGCGTATAGCCGGTCCTGCGCGACGCCCTGAAGCGTGACCACGGCCTCATCGAGCGGCTCCGCGGCCATCGACTTCACGGGGTAGCGCCATGTGCTCGCGATCCGGCCCACGCGGGTCACGATCGACTAGTTCCCGGTGAACACGGGCGCGCGGCGCTCCACGAACGCGGCACGGCCCTCAACGATGTCCGTGCCGCCGCGGAGGGTCGCCTGTCCTGTCCACTCGTACTCGATCTGCGCCTCGATGTCGGCGCCATACGAGTGCTGGATCTCGCGCTTGCTCCACATGTACGAGAGCGGCGGCCCCACGGCCAGCTCGCGCGCGACCTCCATCGCCTTCGCCAGCGGATCGTCGACGAGCTCGTTTCCAAGGCCGATGCGCACGGCCTCCTCGGCGTGGACCTCGCGGCTCGTGTACAGCAGCTCGAGGGCTTTCGCCGGGCCGACGAGCCGCGGGAGCCAGTACGTGAGCCCGCAGTCGGGGCTGAGCGCACGGCGCGCGAAGACGGTGATGAAGCGCGTCTCCGGACCGATGTAGCGAATGTCGAACGAGGAGGCGAACGCGAATCCGGCGCCGGCACAGACGCCGTTGATCGCGGCGATTGTCGGCTTGTCGATCGACGGCATCGCCGTACCGATGCGCGAGATGCCGAGCCGGTCGCGCGGGTGCGCGGGGAGCGGACGGTTCGGATCGGGCGGCGTGGTGTCGGTGAGATCCGCGCCGGAGCAGAAGCCGCGGCCCTCGTGGCTGGCCACGACCACGCGCACGTCGGGGTCGACCTGGAAGCGGCGGCCCAGCTCGATCAACTCCCAGAAGGTCGGGTTGCGCAGCGCGTTCAACTTCTCGTCGCGGTTGATGCGGAAGTGGCCGATGCCGTCGCTGACCTCGACGACGAGATCCTGAAAGTCGCTGTAGTCCACGGTCGTGCCTCCTCGGTCGTGTTGCGATGAAGCGGGTGTAGCACCAATCGAAAGCGCGTCACAACAGGACCGCCGCAGTGCGACGCGCTTCGGACCTGCGACCGTGTCGAACCCCGGTGGGACTCGGTGCTCGGCCGCGGGGGCATACCCGCGGCCCGCTGTCGTGCGGTGCAGGGATGACGACCCGGACGCCGTCGTCAGCGCACCAACAACACGACGGCCACGAACACGCTGTACGCAACGATCGCGGTGCGCAGCACGCGACCGCTGAAGCGCCGCGCGCCGCGCACGCCGAGGTATCCGCCGGCCAATGCAGCCGCCGCCATCACCAGTGCGGCGGGCCACTCGACAGGACCGAACAGCGCGAACCACACGACCGCGACGGCGTTGATCAGGAGTGAAAGCACGCCCTTGAGCGCGTTCGAGCGGTGCAGTTCGTCCGGCAGCAGCACCCCGAGCACCGCGAGCGTGAGCGTGCCGAGCCCGGCGCCGAAGTACGCCCCGTACACGGAGAGCGCGAACACGCCGACGTGGAGCTCTGCGGTCACGCGCCCGCTCTCGTGGCGGGCCGCGCCACGGAAGCGCGACGCCACGCGTGCGAGCCGCGCCTGGAACGCGAGGATCGCGGCGCCGAAGAGGATCAGGAAGGGGACGATCGTGTCGAAGGTCGACTCGGATGTGGCGAGCAGGATCACGGAGCCCGCGAGCGCGCCCAGCACGCTCGGCGTCGCCAGTCGCGCGATCGTCCCGCGCTGCGAACCGAGCAGCGAGCGGTAGCCGATCGTGCCACCGAGGTAGCCGGGCCACAGCGCGGTGGTGTTCGTCACGTTCGCGACCTTGGACGGATAGCCGACCGCAAGCAGCGCCGGGAAGCTGATCAGCGAGCCACCGCCGGCGACCCCGTTGATCGCCCCCGCGATGAACGCGGCAGCCGCCAGGAGGATGGCCTGCCCCGCGTCCATGCGCTGCCTCCATGCTCGCCGTCGTGATCTGGGTCGGGCTGTGGCCGCGCAGTCTCGGGGAGAGATGGTGCGCGCGGCAAGCGGGCTCCACGCACGCGCCCGGTCAGGGGGGCGGCACCGGGACCTCGCGCTTCCGCCGTCGCGGGCGTGGCACCCGCGCCAGCCGCGCGACACGGCGGCGGAACCGCCGCCACCGACTCGGTCCGCGCAGCGTGCCGCGCAGGATCGTGGTCGCCTCCGGAGTGCCGACGATCATCGGCTGGG
>JAQBZW010000037.1 GCA_027622315.1 Chloroflexota bacterium
GTCGCTCGCCGGGCGCGAACGGCTCAGCGCACGTTCGGCTCGGGCGAGCGGTTGCGGTTCGTGTTCACGAAGCGTTGCAGCTGGTCGCGATCCGCGTTGTCGAGCGTCAGCAGTCGACCCCACGACGCGGCCGCGATTGCGGTCGCGTTCTGGGGGCGCGGCGAGAGGATCACGTCGCGGCTGGAGTCGCCGGCCACGGATTTCAGGGTCTCGAGATCGCCGTCGGCGAGAAGCAACGGGTTGTAGCTGATCCAGATTACGCCGTGCTCGAGCGCGTGCACGGCCAGGCCGTCCGACACGGGCTCGTCGTAGATGCCGGTCGCCTGCCAGCGCGGCAAATGCGGTCCACCGACCGGCGGCCGTCCGGCCACGATCTCCATCTGATCGAGCGAGTTGACGTGCGTGCCCGGACCGATCGTGATCGCCTCGCCGAAGAGTGAGTCCTCTGAGACGGAAGAGGGGAGGCTGATCCAGACAAGGGCGCCGAGCGCGATCACCGCCGCGGCGATCACGCCGATCACGGTGAACCCACCCCACGATTCGACCGTGGCACGCCAGCCGCTGCGCCCGCGCTGCCGCCCGCTCGCCGGGGGCCCGCCGTCTGCGTCGCCCGGGCGTCGTCCTCGCTGTTGGGCCATGTTTCGCTCCTCGTGCCTCCTGTGGGGTCGTCATCATCACCGGCCGCGCGGTGCAGCCGCAACCGCGCCCGACCGGGCCACCTGCCCCCGGAGCCGTGATCGCCGCCGCGCGACGGGCGTTGAACGCGGCTGCCGCACCCCCTAGCATCGCTGGCACAGCTCGGCGGGGTTGTGACTCGGGCTTCTGTATGCTGTCCCGTCATGTCCTCCGAGCTCTCCCAACGCTCCTCGTGCTACTCGTTGCCGCCACGTTGCTGTGGAGTTCGTCCGCCTCCGCCTCGCCCGCCCCGTCGGCGGGCCTCGAGCGCGCGGGTGAGGCGCTCCCCGCGCTGGACGCCGCCCCCGCACCGATCGTGATCACCGGGGTGCTCGCTCTCCGCGACGAGCCGCTCGCGCCCGGTACGCGCGCGGTCGTGCGCGCGGACGGCGGCTGCCTTCGCCTCCGCGACGGTGCGGGCACGAGCGCGAAGGTGCTCACCTGCCTGCCGGAGGGCAGTTCCGTGCTGGTCATGGAGTCCGCACAGGCCGACGCCGAGTACCGCTGGCAGCTCGTGCTCGCCGGTCAGCTCGTAGGCTGGGCCGCCGATGAGTTCCTCATGCCTGAGAGCGATCCGGCGGCATGTAGCGCCGCCGCGGTGCAGCAGTCGTCGAGCCGTCCCGGACTGACGGGCGACCTGCCCGAGCGCGGCGTCGGCGCCGTGCTGTGGGGTGGTGGCACGACCAGTGGCGTGATCAGCGCCGCGCTGTTGCGAGGCTGTAGCGCGAGATCGCTGTGGGCACAGCGAGCGGGCGCCGGTGGGCTGATGGGGTTCCTCACGCGTGTACCCGAGTGGGTGAACCGCGATTGGCAGGCCCAGTACGGGAACGGGATTCCCGCCGGCACGATCCTGTTCGTCGTCTGCGGGGAGGAGAATCAGGCGACGGTGCCGATCGTGCTCTCCGCCGCCGGCGCGCCCACGCTGGTGGGTACCGCCCCGCCACCCACGATCGCAGGCCTCTCCGGCGTCGTGATCGACGCCGCGTCGGGCGCGGTGCTGTACGACCGCGAAGCTCACCTGCGGCTCGCGCCCGCGAGCCTCACGAAGATGGCGACCGCGGTGGTCGCGATCGAGGGCGCGGACACCAACCAGTGGGTGTCCAACAACAGCGTCGACTATCGGGCGATGCCCGGCAGCAGCGTGATGGGTCTCCGGCCGGGCGACTGCTTCCCCCTGCGTGACCTGCTCTACGGACTGATGCTGCCTTCCGGGAACGACGCCGGGCTGGCGATCGCGCGCTACGTCGCCGGGCGTGACGACGACTTCGTGCGTGCGATGAACATGCTGACGACGCGGCTCGGCCTCGCGGACACGGCCTTCGTCGACCCGCATGGGCTCGGCGGGCGGGGCCATTACTCGTCCGCGTACGACCTGGCGATGATCGCGCGCTACGGGCTGACCCTCCCGCTCTTCGCCGAGGTGGCATCGGCGCGAAGCTGGACGGCGCAGGGATCGCGCTCCCTGCCCTTGCACACGCTGAACCAGTTCCTCACCAGCTATCCGGGCGCCGACGGTTTGAAGACGGGCTACACGGAAGAGGCCGGGCGCACGCTCGCGGTCTCGGCCACGCGCGACGGGCGCCGCCTGATCGCGGTGTTGATGAACGACCTCGATCGTTTCCCGGATGCGCGGGCGCTGATGGACTGGGCGTTTACGAACTACCGCTGGCCGTAGCCGCGACCGCGCATCCCGCCCCCGCCCGCTTATCTGGAGCCTCGGGACGCAATGCGTTCGAGCACGGTTGTCGCGAAGTGACGACGGCGCTGTTCATCCCCGAGTCCGTACTCGACGATCCGTCGCACCTGCGACAAGCAGTCGGCTGGGCGCTCGGGATCAACGACCTTCGCGAGCAGAGACTCCCAGCATTGCGCGCTGCTTCCGAAGCTCGGGGGTACTCATCGACATCTACGTCGTACACGGAGCTTCGCCGACCCGGGTCGGCAACGTGCTAACCCGCTGCGAACTCCAGTCACCAGTGTGTCTCGCGCCGGGGGGATGAAAGGGGCATCACGATGATGCGAGGCCGCCCAGCCGCGATCTTCGTCTGTCTGCTGGGCGCCCTCGTTCTGCAGTCTCACGCTGGAGCTGCGAACGGACCGTTGATCTCTGTCTCTCCGTCTCACGGTGCGTGCTCGGAACCAGTCACGGTGGTCGGGAGGGGGTTCATGCCCGATGCCGCCGTGGTGATAACGGGGATCTTCGACCTGCACGAGACGACGCCGGTGGGGACGGTCACGGCGGGGAGTGACGGCGGATGTCGTCCTGCGAATCCCGCCGGACGACATCCCGGAAGACTGATCGCAAGGGCGGAAGCTCCTCTTCGCTGGGGAGCTCGCGAGCGATCCCTCAGGATCCTCTCGAGTCACGTCGTTCTTCCTGGTCGAGGGACCCTGGCACCTGTGGCTCATTCCCTCAGTCACCGACTGCAACGAGCCGTTCGACATTCGAGGCTCAGGTTTCGGCCCTGGGCAGCGAATACGCCTGGCGTGGAGCGCGGCACATCAGTTCACGGAGTTCGACTTCGCGGAGATCGGTTCGGTCGAAGCCGACGCCGCTGGCGGATTCGAGACGCCCGTCGACCTCACCGGGCGGTGCGCCGAGGAGGGCGAGCGAGCGATCTACGCTTGGCCCGTGGGCGAAGCGTAGATCGGCTGGGCGTTGGCTGGGCCACGGCGCTGATCCGAGTGCAGGGCACCGCGGCGGCTGCTCCCCGAGCGGCCGAGACATCCCAGACAGTCCAGCCAACGAGCTCTCCCGCAGAGACGGCCACCGACGATAACGACCGCGATCGAGACGGAAGTAGTTCGAGTGGCCGGATCCTGCTGCTGGCAATGCTCACATCTGGCGCGCTCGTTCTCGCCGCGTTCGCCGGCCTGGCCTGGTCGCGCCGCAGCAGGCGTGCATAGCGCTAGGCGGCGGGCGGCAACCAGGTCACCAGCGCGGTAAAGGCGAGCCGCGGCGGGAGCGCGATCGTGCCGTCCGCGGTGCCGAAGTGCTCGCGCAGCAGCGCGCCAAGCCGAACGTCCTTCTCGGACCCCTCCGCGAGCCAGCACAGCCGGCGCGCCATCGCGTGCGCCTGGTCGAACGGCAGCGGCTCCGCGCCGCCGCCGCGCGCGTCGAAGGTGCGGACGTCGAAGCGGCGCTGGCGGGCGCCGAGCACGGCAAGGAACTCGCGCAGGGCTGGCAGCGCGTGCAGTGGTTCGTGATGCACGCCGCGCCACGCCCGTTCGACTGCGGTGCTGGGCGCGCGGTCGCCGAGGAGCACGACGCACGTGCGTCGCGTCTGCGCCTCGAGCGCGTCGAGGAACGGGCCGAGCCCGTCGATGTCGTAGAGCACGTGCGCCACGAGACTGACGTCGCCGCTCGGCAACGCGGTGCCGTCCGATGCCGGCCAGCGCAGGTCGTGCACGCTGATGTTCGTGACGCCGCGATCGGCGGCGGCCGCAGCGAGCGTCTCACGCATCGCCGGCGACGGTTCGACCGCGGCAACCGACGCGAAGTGGGGCGCGAGCGGCACGGCAAAGCGCCCGCCCCCGGCCCCGATGTCGAGCAGAGTGTCCCCGGGCTGCGCGAGCGCGCGCACGAACTCGAGCTCGGGCGACTCGATCGCGCCGGGCTGGAACTGCGGGGCGCGGCGCGCGTAGAAGTCGCTCCGGCGCTCGTCCTCCCGCAGCCGCTCGATCTGCTCGCGGTTCGCGAGGATGAGGTCGCGCCATGCGGCGAGCGCCTCGTCGGCCGTCGGGCGCAGGGCGTTGTTCGGCAACGCTCCGGGCGGCGGCGTCATACGAGCACGAGGTTGTTGCGGTGCACGATCTCTTCTCCGAACTCGTACCCCAGGATCGCGATGATCTGATCAGAGTGTTTGCCGAGGATGCGGACGACCTCGTCCGAAGAGTAGTTAGTGGTCCCGCGCGCGACGGCCTGGCCATCACCGGTCACGATCTGGACCACGTCTCCGCGGTGGTATTCGCCATTGCTGGCGGTTACGCCGGCGGGCAGCAGCGAGTTCCCACCCCGCAGCAGTGCGCGGGCCGCGCCGGCATCCACCTCGATGCGGCCGCGGGTCTGTAGCCCGGAGAGCAGGTAGCGCAGACGGCTCTCCATGCGGTCGCCGGTGGGCAGGAAGTGCGTGCCGACCGGCTCGCCCGACGCGGCGCGGAGCACGACGTCCTCCGCTCCGCCGTGCGCAAGCACGACGTGTGTTCCGGACTGCGTGGCGATACGCGCGGCGTGCACCTTCGTGAGCATGCCTCCGGTGCCGCGGGCGCCCGGCGCGCCGCGCGCCGCGCGTTCGGTGGCGGCGTCCACGCGCTCGACGCGCTCGATCAGGCGAGCCGACGGGTCGCGCGCGGGATCGGCGGTGTAGAGCCCGGCGATGTCGGTGAGGATGAGCAACAGATCGGCGTCGATCAGGTTCGCCACCTGGGCTGACAGGTTGTCGTTGTCGCCGATCGTCGAGGTCGACAGCTCCTCCACGGAGACGACGTCGTTTTCGTTCACGATCGGCACCACGCCGAGGTCGAGCAGCGCCATGAAGGTGTTCCGCGCGTTCAGGTAGCGCAGGCGGTCGGCGATGTCGGCGCGCGTGAGCAGTGCCTGCGCGATCACGATGTTCGCCTGGTCGAACATCTCGTCCCAGAGCGCCATCAGGCGACTCTGTCCGATCGCCGCGAGCACCTGGCGGCTGTGCATGTCGCGCGCCTTGAGCACGCCGCCGGTCACGGAGGCGCCCACGCGATGACGGCCGGCCGCGATCGCGCCCGAGGTGACGAGCACCACCTGGCCGCCGCCCGCGATCAGCGCCGCGATCTGATCGACGAGCGTGGCCATCGCGCGCGTGTCGAGCCGGTCGGTGCCGGCCGTGAGCACGTTCGAGCCGACCTTCACGACCACCCGTCGATGTGTGAGCTGTTGAGGTCGCAGTCGCTCGCCGGTCATCGCTCTCCACCGGTTCCCCGTACCCTGTCGGCCCTTAGCATCGGCGTTCGGGGGCGGATGATCGAGACGAGGGCGATCACGAGGGCATCATGGTGACCCCGGCCCATTCCGAACCGATGGCCGTCTCGACGGCGCTCCGACGACGCCCATCTCGGATCGCACTACGCATTCTCGGCCGCGCGATGGCGAACTTCGTCGAGGATCGCGGCACCCACCTCTCGGCGGCGATCTCGTACTACGGGCTCTTCGCGCTGTTCCCGCTCACACTGCTCGCGGCGTCGGTGTTCGGCATCGTGCTGCGGGCCGCCACCGTGCGCGAGCGCGTCGTCGATCAGCTGTTCACGCAGCTCCCGCTCAACCCGAGCAACGCCGAGACGGTGCGTGAGGCGCTCTCCAACGCCGCCGCGCTCGGCCCCACGCTGTCGATCGTCTCGCTGTTCGGCGCGCTCTGGACCGCGGGGGCCCTCTCGGCCGCGATTCGCTCCGCGCTCAACCAGATCTTCGAGGTGCCGCGCGGCCGGCCGTTGCTGCGCGGCAAGCTCTTCGACTACGTGCTGCTGCCGATCATCAGCCTGCCGTTCGTCGGCGGCCTGATCCTGACCACGGTGTGGCGCATCGCCCAGCGTCAGGTCGAGGAGATCGCGTTCCTGCGTGGGCAGGCCCTCTGGCTGTGGGAGCTGGGCGCCTTCCTGATCCCGCTCGGCCTCTCGTTCGCGGCGTTCCTGCTGCTCTACTGGCTCGTGCCCAACCGCGAGGTGCGCGTGCGCTATGCGTGGCCGGGAGCGCTCGTCGCGGCGCTCCTGTTCGAGGGGCTGAAGGTGGGGTTCGCCTTCTATCTTGCCAACCTGGCGACGTTCGATTTGGTGTACGGACCGCTGTCGAGCGTGATCGTGCTGATGTTCTGGGTCTATCTGGCGGCGAACATCATGCTCTTTGGTGCGGAGATTGCCTCCGAGCTCCCGCACGTGCTCCATCACGAAGGGCGTCACGGGCACACGAACGGTGACGACGAGGGGAACTGGCGTCGGTCGCTGCTCGCGTTCGCCCGCGGGCTCGTGCTTGCCGGCAACGACGAGACGCTCGCCGCACCGCGCGACGCGGACCCGCCTCGGCGATGAGCGCGCGGGGCGACTTCCCGGAGACCGTCGGCGATGCGGCAAGTAACGACGCGGTCGCTGCCGCAGTCGACGTGCGAGCGCTGCGCGTGGTGCGCGGCGACCACGCCGTACTGGATGGTCTCTCGCTGCGCATTCCGCGCGGACCTGTCACCGGTCTGCTCGGGCCCAGCGGATGTGGCAAGACCACGCTCATGCGCACGATCGTGGGCGTGCAGATCGTGGCCGGCGGCGCCGTCGACGTGCTCGGCCTCCCGGCCGGCTCGCCGTCGCTGCGTCGGCGCGTGGGCTACCTCACCCAGACGCCGTCCGTGTACCGCGACCTCACGGTGCGCGAAAACCTCGAATACTTCGCGCGCGTGATCGGCGTCGGGCGGGCCGAGATCGAGGCCACGCTCGACACCGTGGGGCTGCGCGACGCGGCCGCGCGCATCACCGGCCGCCTCTCCGGTGGCCAGCTCGCGCGGGTCTCGCTCGCCACCGTGCTGCTCGGCGATCCGGACGTGCTGGTGCTCGACGAGCCGACGGTCGGACTGGACCCGCTGTTGCGCGAAGAGCTGTGGTCGACGTTTCACGGGCTCGCCGCGCGCGGCCACACGTTGCTCGTTTCGACGCACGTCATGGACGAGGCCGAGCGGTGCGACGAGGTGTTGCTGATGCGTGACGGCGCGCTGCTCGCGCAGGACACGCCGGCCGGCCTGCTCGCGACGACCGGGGCAGGCGACGTCGAAGGCGCGTTCATCGCGCTCGTGCGGTCCGTAAGCGACAGGTCATCGGCATGACCGCACGCGCCACGCTCGCCACCGCCTATCGGGTGTTGCGCCAGCTGCGTCGCGATCCGCGCACCGTGCTGCTGCTGCTCGGCGTGCCGATGTTTCTGCTGGCGGTGGTGCGCTGGGTGTTCGACGGCCAGCCCGCGGTCTTCCAGCGTGTAGGCGTTCCGCTGCTCGGCGTATTCCCGCTCGTCTCGATGTTCCTCGTGACGTCGATCACGATGCTGCGCGAACGCACCTCCGGCACGCTCGAGCGGCTGATGACGCTGCCGCTGTCGAAGCTCGATCTGCTGGCCGGCTACGCGCTCGCGTTCTCGGTGTTCGCCGCGATCCAGACGCTGCTCGTCGCGCTCGTCGCGCTCGTCGCGCTCAGCCTGCTCGACCTCCACGTCGCGGCTCCGTTCTGGGCGGTGCTCGCGATCGCGGTGCTGAACGCGCTACACGGGATGGCGTTCGGGCTCTTCCTGAGCGCCTTCGCGCACAGTGAGTTCCAGGCCGTGCAGTTCATGCCGGCGTTCTTGCTTCCGCAGATCCTGTTGAGCGGGTTGCTCGGGCCGCGCGATCAGATGGCGCGCCCGCTCGAAATCGCCGCTCACTACCTGCCCATGACGTACGCCTTCGACGCGCTGTCCCGCGTCTCGCGGACGAGCGTGCTCACACGCGAACTGGCGCTCGACGCCGCGGTGATCGCGGTCACCCGCTGATCGCGCTCGTGCTTGGTGCGGCCACGCTACGACGGCGGACGGGCTAGCCGGCGGGCCGGTGGGGCTACGAGGCGACGCGTCGCTCGTAGACATCCTCGGGCCCATCGACGTCGTCGATCTGCGAGCCGATGCGCACGAAGCCGAGCTTCGTGATCACCCGCAGTGACGGCGCGTTGTCCGGGCTGACGGAGGCGATGAAGCGATCGACGCCGTGGCTCACCCACGCCCAGTCCATCAGCCCGGCCGCGGCCTCCGTCGCGTAACCGAGTCCGCGCTGTGCCGCGAAGACCGTGTAGCCGATCTCGACGGCGTTCGCGCCGGGCGCCCAGTGCTCCATGTGTGGGGCGCCGGGCCGGTCATGGCAGCCGATGTGCCCGACCATCAGTTCGTCGCTGCGCTGCACGATCGCGCGCGCCATCCAGAACTCGCGCGTCGGGTCCGCGCGCAGCGCGTCTATCCAGTGGCGCAGCAGCCGCGGCGATTCGCCGGGCCAATCCTCAGACAGCGTGAATCCGCCGATCGCCTCGGCGCGCGCGAGGTCGCCGAAGAGCGTGGCCTCCAGGAAGTCCGCGCTCATCGTGCGCAGCTCGAGCCGGGGTGTCGTGATCACGGCGTCGGGGTGGGTCGGCGCGGGCGAAGGGCGGTTCGAGGTCATCGCACTCCCTCCCCGGCCGCGGCAACGGACGCCGTGCCCCGCGATCGCGACTCGCGCACGAAGACGTGCTCGAGCCCGTCGCGTTCGTCCATACGCTCCCCGGTGCGTTCGAAGCCGAGCCGGGCGATCACCCGCAACGAGGCGTCGTTCCACGGGCCGACCGACGCGATCACGCGCGCCACGCCGCGCGCCTCGGCCCACGCGATCAGCTCGGCCGCCGCCTCGCGCGCATAACCGCGGCGCCGGTACGGCGTGAAGACCGCGTAGCCGATCTCGACTTCGCCCGCGCCGTTCGGCCGGTCGTGAAAGCCGACACGCCCGACCATCGTGTTCGAGGTGTGCTCGACGATCGCGCGCGAAAGCCAGGGCGCCCGCGTCGGGTCGGCGCGCAGCTCGGCGGCACGCGTACGCGCGTGCGCTCGGTCCCGCTCATCGATCGGGTGCGCGACGCTGAACCCGCCGAGCGTCGCCACGCGCGGGCGATCGCCCGCGGCGAATGCGTCGAGCAACTCGACGCTCAGCGCTCGCAGTGCCAGGCGATCGGTCGTGATCATCCCTCACCCCCCATCCCGCTCCCGATCACGGAAGCAGGTGGCCGGATCAGTACAGCGCTCCGCTCCGGCACCTCCCCAGCTCCCGTTACCCGGAGCGGGGGTCGGGCGGTGGGGGTGCCTTCCGCACCGCCAGCGTCAGCGGGTGGCCATCGAGGTCGGCCTCGGTCGTCGTCGCGCCCGCTTCGGGCGCGCCCGCCTCGATCGAGAGCGCGAGCGTCTCCTGCGCGATGTACGCGCCGTGCGCCGCGATCACGTTGGCGACCGCCGCGTCCGCCTGGTAGCGAACGTGGATGCGGTCCGTGACCTCGAAGCCGGCCTCGCGACGCAGATCCTGGAGGCGGCGCACGAGCTCTCGCGCCGTGCCCTCCGCCGCCAGCTCGGGCGTGATGCGCGTGTCCACGAGCACGGCGTAGCCGGACTCCTCGGCGGCGGCCCAGCCCTCGGCCGCTTCGACGCCGACGATGATGTCTCCGCCGGCGAGCTCGAAGCCGGCGAGCGTGACCGGCTCCCCGGCGCGCATCTTGGCGACGATCTCCGTTGGGCTCGCGTCGTTCAGGGCGGCACGGATCTTGCCCACGTCCTGCCCGAACTTCGGCCCGAGTACCGGCAGGTTCGGCCGCAGCGTGTACGTCAGGCGCTCGCCGGCGTCGGCGCGCACGTCGACGCGCTTCACGTTGAGCTCGTCCGCGATCGGCTCGTACAGGCGCTCGAGTGCGGCAAGTTCGTCGCTTGTGCGCGGGACGACGACGGCGACCGCGAGCGGCTGGCGCACCTTCGTCTGCGCCTTAGCCCGCGCCGCGCGCCCGAGCGACACCGCACGCTGCACGAGCAGCATGTCGGTCGAGAGCTGCTCGTCGATCGCGGAGGCGTCCGCCTCCGGCCAGGCGTCGAGGTGCACGGAGTCGGGGGCGTCCGAGAGCTTCCCGACCACGAGGTTCTGGTAGAGCGTCTCCGCGAGGAACGGCGTGAACGGCGCCAGCAGCCGCGTGATCGTGGCGAGGCATTCGTAGAGTGTCGCGAGCGCGGCCGCGCGATCGGCGTCGTCCTCGGACTTCCAGAAGCGCCGGCGGTTGCGCCGGACGTACCAGTTCGAGAGCTGCTCCACGAGTTGCTCGATCGGGCGGGCGGCGTCCGCCGGCTCGTATGCGTCGAGTGCCGCGGTCACTCGCTGGACGGTGTGGTGCAGCTCCGAGCGGATCCAGCGATCGAGCTCGGTGCGTGCACCCGCCGGCGCAGGGGCGGACGGGTCGAAGTCCGCGATGTTCGCGTACGTCACGAAGAACGAGTACGTGTTCCAGAGCGTGGAGATGAAGTGCCGCGCGGTCTCGCCCACGAGGTCGCTCGAAAAGCGCCGCGAGTTGCCCGGCGGCGAGGCCGTGTACATGTACCAGCGCACGGCGTCGGCGCCGTGCTCGTTCAGCACGGTCCAGGGATCGACCACGTTGCCGATCGACTTCGACATCTTGCGGCCGTCCGCGTCGAGGATGTGGCCGAGGCAGATCACGTTGCGGAAGGCGATGCCCTCCGGGACGTCCTCGGTCCGGTGCAACAGCGTGGCCAGCGCATGCAGTGTGTAGAACCAGCCGCGCGTCTGATCGACGGCTTCGCAGATGAAGTCGGCGGGGAAGCGGTCGCTCAGCATCTCCCTGTGTTCGAAGGGGATATGCCACTGCGCGTACGGCATCGCGCCCGAGTCGAACCACGCGTCGGCGACCTCGGGGGTGCGTTGCATCAGTCCGCTGCAACGTTCGCAACTGATGCGCACGGCGTCGACGAACGGTCGGTGTGGGTCGAAGCCGTCCGGCGTTTCCAGCGCGCCGGCGGTGCCGGGCAGCGCCAGTGCACGCAACTCGTCGAACGAGCCGACGCACGTGACGTTGCCGCAGTGTTCGCACACCCAGAGCGGGAGCGGCGTGCCCCAGTAGCGCTCGCGTGACACGGCCCAGTCGACGTTGCCGGCGAGCCACTCGCCGAAGCGGCCGTTGCGGATGTGGTCGGGCACCCAGTGAATCCGTTGGTTGTGCTCGACCAGCTGCTCGGCGACCGCGGTCGTGCGGATGTACCACGACGGCTTCGCGTAATAGAGCACGGGCGTGTGGCAGCGCCAGCAGAACGGGTAGGTGTGGCGGATCGTCTCCGACTTGAAGAGCAGGCCACGCTCGCGCAGGTCGCGCGAGATCAGCGCGTCCGCATCCTTCGCGAAGCGGCCGTCGCCGGGCCCGCCGATCAGCGTGCCGTTCAGCCGCACCGGCTGAAGGAAGCGCAGCCCCTCGTGCTTGCCGAGCTCGTAGTCGACCTCACCGAAGGCGGGGGCGACGTGCAGGATGCCGGTGCCCTCGTCGGTCGTCACCTCGGTCGAGGCGATCACGCGTCGCGCCGGCAGCGCGTCGTGCGCCTTCAGGCGCTGCGTGCGGCCGTTTACGAAGGCGAGCGTCTCGACGCCGTCCCAGGCTGACGCTTCGTAGACCGGCTCGTACTCGAGGCCGAGCAGCATCGTGCCGGGGAACGTCGATAGACGTATCGCCTGGCCGAGTTCTCGGGCTTCATCGAGATTCGCGTCGTCTTCCCGGTACACGGTCGACATCGCGCCGACGACATCGCGTGCGAGGTCGTTCGCGACGATCACGCGCTCGCGCCCGAGGTGATCGTCTGTGCGTTCAACGAGCGCGTAGGTCGCCTCCGGCGCCACGGCGAGCGCGGTGTTGCCGGAGAGTGTCCACGGCGTGGTCGTCCACGCAAGCAACGATGTCGGCACGCCGTCGGCGAGCCGGAGCGCTTCGCGCGCGGTGTCGCGGATCACCGCGTCCGCGGGCAGGCGGAAGCGCAGCGTGACGCCGGGATCGGGCGTGTCGTCCTCATAGCCCTGCGCGATCTCATGGCTCGAGAGGCTGGTTTCGCAGCGCGGACAGTGCGGTGTGACGCGGAACTCGCGGTACATGAGGTCGTGGTCCCAGAGGCGCTTGAAGATCCACCACGCGCTCTCGACGTATTGCGGATGGAACGTGACGTACGCGTCCTCGGTGTCGATCCAGAAGCCGATGCGATCCGTCATGCGCTCCCACTCGGCGACGTAGCGGAAGACCGATTCACGGCACTGGCGGTTGAACGCTTCGACCCCGTACGCCTCGATCTCCTGCTTCGAGCTGAGCCCGAGCTGCTTCTCGACTTCGAGCTCCACAGGCAGGCCGTGCGTATCCCAGCCGCCCTTTCGCGGAACGCGGTCGCCGCGCATGGTGCGGTAGCGCGGGATCAGGTCCTTGAACACGCGCGCGAGCACGTGGTGGATGCCCGGGTTGCCGTTGGCGGTGGGCGGCCCCTCGTAGAACGTGAAGATGCGGTCGGCCGGCCGCTCCGTGACGGAGCGACGGAAGACGTCGCGCTCGCGCCAGAGGTCGAGGATGCCCTCTTCCTGCTGCGGAAACGCCACGCGCGAGGGCACGGGATCGAAGGTGGACATACGCCGCTCCACGCCCCGCCGGGCGATGCGCCCGACGGACTGGTGGGCATGTCGTGCGCCGTGCGCACACGGCAATGGCACAGAAATGCCCGTCCCGCTTCGTTGCGGGACGGGCTCACGACGCGTGCGCGCCGAGGACCCGCGGTACCACCCGCGTTGCCCTCCCCGTCGCCGGGCAGGGCCGCTCTTCGCGTCGCGGGTCCTGCCCGGCGACGGGCGGACCGATGACGCTGCCCCTGATCACGGTGGGCGCTCCGGCCGAGCCTACTTGCGCCACGCAGGGACGCGTTCGGTCGGCGGCTCAGGAGGGATCTTCACCCGGCGTGGCTCGCGTCCGGCTCGCACCGTCCCGGACTCGCTGTGCGGTTCCGTCCGCGAAGCGGAGGGACCGTCGGGCTACTCGTCTCCGTCACAGCCTGTGCGCAAAGTGTATCGCGCACGCGGAGCAGTCGAAACGGGGTGCCGGCCGGCGCACCGCCGCAGCGATGCGCCGGATCCAACGGTTACTGCACCGTGAGCTTGCCCTCCATGCCGAGTTCACGATGTCCGGCGACGGTGCAGTAGAAGACGTACTCGCCCGGCTCGTGTACCCGCATCCTGGTCATCGCGTCATGGCCGCCCTCGAGTGGCACGTGCATCGCCATCCCGGCCTCGTGATCGTCGCCCGTGTGGCCTGCGACCATGTCCGTCTCACCGCTCATCATCCAGTCCATGTCCGCGCGTTCGATGGTGAAGTCGTGCGTGACCGTCCCCTCGTTCGTGAAGGCGATCTCGATCACGTCGCCGGCCTTCACGGTCATCGCAGCGGGTGCGAACGCGAAGTCCTGCATCTCCACCTTCAACGACTGCCCAACCGCGGCATCGGCCAGCTCGCCGTCGGCGTCTTCGTCATGCACTTCCGCGGTCGCGGCGGCGCTCGTCGCCGCTGGTTCGTCGCTCCCGCTTGAGCACGCAGTCGCGAGGATCGCGAGCGTGCCGACGCCGCCAAGCAGCGCAGCGAGCAGTAGTGTCCGGCGCATCTTCTGTCCTCTCTCCTCCGGCGGTGTTGGTATCTCGTCGAGGCGAACTGGTCTCGACGCGGGTGGGATGTCCGATCACCGTCGCGATCAGTGTGCGTCCGGCGAGAGTCGCGATCTTGCCCGATCGACTGGGTTGATTGGGACGAACGTCCCACCGGTGCCGCCAGGGAACGCTCTAGTCGCCGATCGCCCCGCTCAGCGCTGAACGAAGCAGCAGGCCGGCCGACCTCATCGCGGCGCAAGCCTCGTCTGTCGGGTTGGACGGCGGCGAACTGGAATGCGCGGCTGCACTGCCGTCACGCCTCCGCATCCTGCTCCGTCGTGCGCCGCTCGATCGCGTAGAGCTCCTCCATCCCGGCCACGCCCTGCATCTCGCGGTAGAGCGTCATCAACTCGTCGCCGTCGCCTCCGGGGGTGCCGTGCTCGCGGACGTGCGCGAGCATATCCCGGAGTGCGCGATACATCACCACCTGACCGCTGAACGGGTCGATCACGAGCGGGATGCGGCACTCCGCGAGCAGTGCGGACGGCCAGCGCCCCGCCATCGCCATCAACACCAGTGGGGCGGGGATCTCCGTCGCTGCGCGCCGGAGTTCGTCGTCGTCGCGTGGGGTGAGCATGATCGCGTCGGCGCCGGCGGCGAGGTAGGCATGGGCGCGCACGATTGCGGCGTCCATGCCCTCGTGCCGGACCGCGCCGGTGCGCGCGATGATCACGAAGTCCGGATCGCGCCGCGCGCCGGCGGCCTCCGCGAGCTTGCCGGCCATCTCCTCGAGTGGCACGAGATGCTCGTGCCCGCGGTGGTGGTGCGCGCGCTTCGGCGCCACCTGGTCCTCGAGCTCGATCGCGGCCGCCCCGGCGGCCTCGATCTCGGCGACTGCGCGTGCCGCGTGCACGGCGTCGCCGAAGCCGACGCCGCCGTCCACGATCAGCGGGATCCCCGCCCGCTGCGTGATCTCACGCGTTCGACCGGCGACCTCGGTGGTTGTGAGCAGCGCCTCCGAAACCGCGAGCGCGAAGCCGAGCGCCCCGCCGCTCAGGTACGCGGCGGCGAAGCCGTGCTGCGCGATCAGGCGAGCCCCCAGGGGCTCGAGGCAGACGGGCACGGTTGCACCGGACGGAGTCGCGAACAGCGGTCGGATCGACGGACGGGCGTTTGCGGCAGGCATGGGGCGCACCTCTTCCGCGCCCGCAGCGTGGGCGCGGCGGGATGCTAGCAGGCGCAGAAGCGTGCCACTGGTCGCCGCGCTACGCGCGCGGCGTGCGCAGGCGATCGGCGCGGCGAGGCCCGCCGATCTCGTGCAGCGGTGCGTACTCCGGCTGAATCGTCGCGTGTTCGATCCCGAAGCGGTCGCGCAGCATGGCGACGCACTCGGCCGCGATCGCGACGGCGTCCGCGGTGGGGTGGACCTCGATGTGCGCGGTGAACGCGACGAACCCGCTCGTGATCGTCCAGAGGTGCACCTCGTGCACGGCGAACACGTCCCGGCGCTCGAGGAGCGCCGTGCGTAGCGTGTCGACGTCGAGGTCGGCGGGCGGGTGCTCCATCAGGATGCCGAGCGCCTCGCGCAGCAGGCGCGCCGCGCCGGCGATCACGAGCACCACGATCACGAGCGAGAGCGCCGGGTCGAGCGCCAGCCAGCCGGTGAGCTGGATGCCGACACCGGCGCTCACCGCGACCACGGATCCGGCCACATCGGCGAGCACGTGCAGGCGCGCGGCGCGCGTGTTGATCGAGTGGGCGCCGCGCAGCATCCACGCCTGGAGCAGATTCGCCCCGAGGCCGACGCCGGCGATCGCAATCAGGCCGGGACCGTGCACCGCCGTGGGTGAGTCGATCCGGCGCACGGCTGCCCACGCGATCCATGCGGCGATGGCGAGCAGGGTGAGCGCGTTGAGCGCGGCCGCCAGCACCTCCGCACGGTGGAAACCGTACGTGCGGTTCGCGCTGTGTGGTCGCGCCGCGAGCCAGCCAGCGAACAGCGCGAGCGCGAGCGCGCCCACGTCCGAGAGCACATGCCCGGCGTCCGCGAGCAGGGCGAGCGAGCCGGTGAACCACGACCCCCACGCCTCGAGCACGACGGTGGCGGTTGCGATCGCGAGCGCCACCGCCAACCGGCGACGGTCAGTACGCGCGCGCGTGCCGGGAGCCAGGCCGTGGATGTGGGTCACATCAGCCACGTTAGCAGCGTGCGGGCGGCGCGCTGAGACCATGACTCAACTCCCGCCACGGGCAGGCCGGGCAAGACGGACTGCCGCCGCCGGCCGTCTAGAAGGGGTACCCCTTGCCGCCCTGGATGCCCTTGATCGCGGCGATCTCGCCCGCGTGCGAGAGCGTGTTCATGACGAGGATGCCGAGCGCGTCCGTGACGGTCATCTTGCCGCCGGGGCCATCGATCTCCCGGTCGAGATCCGCCGCCGTCAGGCCCTTCAGGTACTCGTCGACGCTCGCGTGCACCGCCTGCATGTACGGCTCGAGCGACGGCAGATCGCACCGGAAGGCACGCGCCACGGCTTCGTCCTGCCGCATCACGTTCGGCAGACCCAGCTTCGCTCCCCACCCGTCGCGCTCCCAGATGGCCGGCTGGCCGCGGAGCATGCCGTTCACGATCCCGTCTTCCGAATTCAGGATGTGCACCACGGTCTCCCCGATCGGATGGGCGTTGCCCGGGGGAACGAAGTTCACCTGCTCGGGCGTCAGCCCGCCGATCGTGCGCTGGAACCACTGGCGCGATGCGCTAACCGTGCGGGTCATTGCGTCGACTGCATCCATTCGAACCTCCGTCTGCTGAGCCCGTTCACCGCGGCCGCGTGGCAGCACGTGCTGTTCGTCCCGCATGCACCCGTTCACGTTCGCGATGGTAAGTCAGCGCGCACGTTCGTGACCCGCGGCCACGTGGGGATCTCTACAATCCGCGCCGAACGGGAGGCCAGACACCATGACTGACTACGAGTTCCTGCTGCGCGAACAGGACGGCGCCGTACTGACGCTGACCTTGAACCGGCCGGAGGCGCTGAACGCGCTCTCGCGCGCGCTCGAGGAGGAGCTGCACGCCGCGCTCGACGCCGCCGCGGCGGACGACAGCGTGCGCGTGATCGTGCTCACCGGTGCAGGCCGCGCATTCTCCGCCGGCTACGACATCTCCGGCGCGAGCGGGGGGCCGGTCCGCGAACGCCAGCCGGTGAGCGGCTTCCTGCGCTCGCACTGGAACTCAGCCATGCGCAACCCCGACATGATGATGCACATCATGCAGTTGCCGAAGCCCGTGATCGCGGCGATCAACGGCTGGTGCGTCGGTGGCGGCTTCTGGTACTCGCTCGCCTGCGACATCACGATCGCGTCGGACCGGGCTGTGTTCGCGCAGCCCGAAGTGCGCATGATCTCGAACACCACTGTGCTCTTCGCGCTGCTCGCGGGCTGGAAGCACGCGCACCGCTACGCGCTCACCGGCGATCACTTCGACGCACAGGAGGCGCTGCGCATCGGCGTGATCAACGAGGTGGTCCCGCACGATCAACTGATGGAGCGTAGCTACGCGCTCGCGCACCGGCTCGCGCAGGTGCCGCCGGACTCGGTGCGGCTGAACAAGGCGATCACGAGCTACGGGCTGGAGGCGATGGGGTTGCGCAACGCGCTCAACGTGAACGGCATGCTCTCCGCGCTCGTGGAGGCGTCCAACGACGGACCGGACGTCGAACACCTCGAGCGGGCGCGCGCCGAGCGCGGGTTCCGTGGCTTCATGGAGGCACGCGACGGTCCGTTCACCCCGGAGCCCTTCGGACCACGCGCGCAGCCCCGCGACTGACCGCTCGCGGGCGGCCCGCTCGCGGGCGTGCGCGTCCTCGATCTCACCCAGGGCGTAGCGGGCCCGCACGCGACGAAACTGCTGGCCGATCACGGAGTCGCGGTGACGAAGCTGGAACCGCCGGGCGGCGACCGCGCGCGCGCACCGAGGGGCCGTTCCCGGGCGATCGCCCGGACCCGGAGGCGAGCGCGGCGTTCCTCTGGCTGTACACGAACAAGCGCAGCGTGATCGCCGATCTCGATATGCTCGCCGGCGATGGTGGTTCGGCGTGTCCAGCCATTTGAACAGCATGTCGGGGTAGTGGTGGGTGCCGATGTCCTCGCTCGCGAGCGGCTCGAAGAAGCCGCCGGGCCCGTGCGCCTCGGGGAAACAAGGCCTACGTCTACCGTGAGCTGCTCGGGTACTCCGCCGATGAGTACCGCGTACCCGTGACGCCCCGCACCGGGTGAGCCACACGTGCGACATGCATCGCCGGCGGTGGGCTCTGGTGCCCTCCGTGCGCCGGTTTGCAGATGCGTCTCACTCGGTGGCCTCCGAAGAGATGTGTCGCACAGGAGATGACGGCATGACCGCACCCGACCACGGCAGTCGCGCCACCGGCGTTCCGCCGCCGCCGCTCACGCCGCAGCAGCTCGGCGCGATTCGATCGCGTCTGCTCGCGTGGTACGACGCGCACCTTCAGGACTTCCCGTGGCGCACGACCCGCGACCCGTATGCCGCGCTCGTCGCGGCCGTGTGCTCGCAACAAACGCAGATGCCACGCGTGATCGAGATCTACGAGCGCTGGATGGCGGCGTTCCCCGAGCTCGCGGCGGGCCCCGCCGCGAGCCGCGCGGACGCCCTGCG
>JAQBZW010000038.1 GCA_027622315.1 Chloroflexota bacterium
CGCTTCGGCCCGCGCACGACCACGCCGGGCAGCCCCGCGACGGTGCTGCTCAGCACGCTCGAACCGCTCTTGCGCGCAATGACGCGCACGCGCCCGTCGGGCGCGGTTTGCGCTTCGCGTTGGAGCAGCGGGTGGATCGGGAGTCGCCTGCGCGATCGAGGGACCGGTTACGGTTCGGTAACGGGCGCGCACGCTCGTCACCCGAGCGCGAACCGGCACGCGTGCCCGACTCGGGCAGAAATGCGACGGGCCCCCCGCGTGAGACGCGGGAGGCCCGAGCACCGCTCGAAGCGCGGTTATTCGCCGGTGTAGCGCATGCGTCCCAGCCGATCGAGCCAGCTGAACTGCTGACGCTTGCGTCCGCCCTGCGGATCGATCGCGACGTTCACAAGCGCGGTGCGTCCCGAGCCGAGGGCGCGCTCGAGGGCGGGGCGCAGCTCGTCCACGGCCGTCACGTGCTCACTGTGCCCGCCGAAGGCGTCCATCATCTTGTCGTAGCGCACGGCGTCGTCCGGGGTGAACGGACCGCTCGTGAACGCTCCCGCGGAGCGCACCGTGCCGTTGTTCGCCACGACAAAGACGATCGGCAACTTGTGGCGAACGGCCGTATCGATCTCGATACCGTTCCAGCCGAAGGCGTAATCGCCGTTCACTGAGATCACCTGCTTGCCCGGCGCTCCCACCTGCGTGCCGATCGCGTAGGGCACGCCCGTGCCCATACAGCCCGACACACCCGCGTCCAGGCGGTGGCGGGGCTCGAAGTTCGACTGCATTACCCGCGAGAGCGCCATCGTGCTCTCGCCGTCCGCGACCACGTACGCGTTGCGGTCCGCGACCTCGTTCAGCTCGCGATACATGCGGTAGAGGTTCGTGAAGGGCGCGTCCGAGTTCACCATCGGTGCGATTGCATCCGCGTTCTTCTGGCGTTCCGCCTCGAGCGCCTGCACCCACGGCGACTCGAGGCGACGGCGCGGCCGCGACGCAGCCTCCGTGATCTGCTTGAACACCACCTGCGCATCACCGACGAGGCCGACCGTCGCCGGGACGTTGTTCCCGATCTCCTCCGGGTCGATGTCGATCTGGATCACCTTCACGCCCGGCGCAAAGCGCGGCGCCTCGCCGAAGTGGAAGAGCCAGTTAAAGCGTGCCCCGGCGAGAATCACGAGGTCGGCGTTGGCGAGCGCGTACGAGCGCGCACCGGCGAACGCGAGCGGGTGGTCGTCGGGTACGACGCCCTTGCCCATAGGCGACGGCACGAACGGCACCTGCAGCGCGTCCACGAGTGCGCTCGCCTCCGCGCCGGCGTCCGACCACGCCGCGCCCTTGCCGATGATCAGCAGCGGACGCTCGGCGGCCTCGATCGCCTGTACCGCCTGCTCGATCAGCGTCGGGTCAGCGCCGGGCCGGGGGATCGGCGCCATCACCGGCGCGCGCACCACCTCGGACTCGTCGACAGTGCCACTGATGATGTCCGCGGGCAGGTCCAGGTAGACCGGTCCGGGGCGTCCGCTCATCGCCCGCCGCACGGCAGTCGCGACGAACCACGGAATGCGCCGCACGTCTTCAACGGCGACCGACCACTTGCAGAACGGCGCCGCCGCCGCCACCTGTGGCGTCTCCTGAAAGTCGCCGAGCCCGCGGCGCCCCATCTCTGACGCACCGCCGATCAGCAACATCGGCCACGTGTTCGCCCACGCGGTGGCGAGGCCGGTGACCGCGTTCGTCATGGCAGGGCCGGAGGCTACGACCCCGACGCCCACGCTCCTCGTCACGTAGCCGTACGCCTGCGCGGCCATGGCCACTGCCTGCTCGTGACGGAAGGTGATGCGCTGCATGCCGGCATCCCCGGCAGTATTCACGATCGCGCTCACCGGATCGCCCGGCAAGTCGAAGATCGTGCTGATGCCCTGTTCCTGCAGCGAGCGGACGATCAGCCTGGCGCCAGTGACCTCGGCCATTGATGGGTCCCTTCCATTCGAACAACGTGGTCCGTGCCGGCTCCCGAGCCAGTCCCGCACGAGGGTTCGCGCCGACGCGCTTCTAGATGACTTCGGCCTCTCGGAGCTGTGTGATCTCGTCCCAGCCGAAGCCGAGCTCCTGGAGGAAGACCTCTGTGTGGTCGCCAAGCTCCGGCGGCGGCATGCGCGGCGGCGATGTGCGATCGAACTGGATGGCCGAGCCGACGACCTTGATCGTCCCGTGCACGGGGTGCTCCATCTCCGTGATGTAGCCGTTCTCCCACGCCTGGGGGTCGTTCAGGACGTCCCCGTACGACTGGACCGGCGCCCCGATGATGTCGTGTCGCTCGAAGCGCTCCAGCCAGTACGCGGTGCTCTCCTGGCAGAAGCGCGGCTCCAGCGCGCGCATGATCTCGGCCGCGTGCTCGGCACGTACGCGGTCGTCCGGGTAGCGCTCGGCGAGCTCCGGCAGATCCATCAGCTGGCAGAGCGCTGCGAAGCGGCCGGCGTTCACGCCGCCGACCACCAGGTAGCCGTCCTTCGTCTCGAACGAACGCCACACGCCGCGCGGCGTGATCAGCGGATGGCCCTGGCCGCCGCGACCCGCGACCGTGCCCGTGATCGACTCGGTGTTGATCTCCCACGCCTGGAGCGCGACCTGCGTGCCGTAGAGAGAGACGTCCACCTGCACGCCCTCGCCGGTGCGCGCGGCCTTGACGAGCCCCGCGAGGATGCCGGCGCAGAGGTTGATGGCACCCACCTGATCGCCGATCGCTGCCCCCGCGGGCATCGGCGGCGCGCCTTCTGACCCGGTGTGCATCATGATCCCGCCCAGCGCCTGGCCCACGATGTCGAAGCCGGGACGGGTGGCCTGCTTGCCGAGCGGTCCGTACGCGGACGCGGCCGCCCACACGAGCTTCGGGTTCAGCCCGCGAACGTCCTCGTAGCCGAGGCCAAGCTTCTCCATGATCCCCGGACGCATGTTGCTCACCATGACGTCCACACGTGCGACGAGTTTGCGCACGATCTCCAGCGCCTCCGGCCGGCGCACGTCGAGCGTGATGCTCTTCTTCCCCCGGTCGTGAGCGATGAAGTACGGCACCGGCTGCGGCTGCCCGCTCGCCGCCTGCCGGCCGCGTTCGCCTTCGCGATGCTCGACCTTGATGATTTCGGCACCCATGTCCGAAAGCATGACCGTAGCGAACGGCCCCTGCTGCGCCCACGTGAAGTCGAGGATGCGCACACCCTCCAGCGGTAAGGCCACGGTCTTCCTCCGGCTCCCGACTGCGACGCGCCGAGCGCGCCGTGCCGTCTGCTTCCCAGTGCCCATGCCCGGACTCGCTCAGCCGCCCGCCACGGCGCTGTGCGCATGCAAGCGCGTGAGCGGTCTGACCGCTAGCGCGCGCCGCGCAGGCGCGGGTCGATCTTGTCGCGGATCGCGTCGCCGAGCATGTTGAACGCGTACACGGTGAAGAAGATCGCGAGCCCGGGGAACACCGCGAGATGCGGCGCACGCACCATGAACTCACGCGCATCGTTCAGCTGTCGGCCCCAGCTCGCCGTCGGCGGCTGCACGCCGTACCCGAGGAAGGACAGGCTCGACTCGATCAGGATCGCCGATCCGACGAGCGTCGATGCCGACACGAGCACCACCGGGAAGACGTTAGGCACGATATGGCGCCCGACCACCCGTCTGCCCCGCGCGCCGAGGGCGCGCGCTGCGTCCACATACTGCTCCTGCTTCAGCGCCAGCGCGGCACCGCGGATGATCCGCGATTGCCCGAGCGAGATCAGGATGCTGAGCGATAGCACGAGCCGCGGCACGAGCGGCATCAGTTGCAGTGACGTCACGACCAGGATGATGAAGGGCAGGCCCGGCAGGGCAATGCCGACGTCGACGAGCCGCTGGAGCACCGTGTCGAACCATCCGCCCGCATACCCGGAGGTCGCGCCCATGACGACCCCGACGATCGAGGTGAAGATCACCACGCCGAAGCCGATCACGATCGACGTGCGCGCGCCGTAGACGATGCGCGAGTATTGATCCCGACCGAGCTGATCCTGGCCCATCCAGTGCGTCCACGACACGCCCTGATAGCGCTCCGTGAGCGCGTTCAGATCGGGATCGTGCGTGGCGAACACGCCCGGCACGATCGCCATCGCGACGAGCACGAGCGCGACGAACGCCCCAAAGCTGCCGAGCGGGTAGCCGCGGATGAACGAGAACGTGGCGCCCACGACGCGCCGAGCCCCCGTGTGCCTCGGAACGAGCTGGTGCTGAGCGAGCGTCGCGAGGTCAGCCATCGGTCAACCTGTGCCTTTGCTACTGCTGGCGAATCGCAGAGGAAGCGTTATCCGTATGAGATGCGCGGGTCGAGCACGGCGTAGATCAGGTCCACCCCAAGATTCGAGAACACCACCATGAACGCGATCAGGATGTTGATGCCCTGGATCACGGGGAAATCGAGCTGGTTGATCGCGGCAATGTAGTAGCGGCCCATGCCGGGGATTCCGTAGATCGACTCGATGATCACCGTGCCCCCGAGCAGCGAAGGCAGGCCCAGCCCGATCACCGTGACTACCGGGATCAACGCGTTGCGGAGGGCATGGCGCGTGACGACCGCCCGCTCGTTCAAGCCCTTCGACCAGGCAGTGCGCACGTAGTCCTGTCGCAACACTTCGAGCATGGTCGTACGCGTGTAGCGCATGAGCGCGCCGGACGACGCTCCACCGAGGATCATGGCCGGCACGAACATCATCTTCAGGTTGCCGATCGGATCTTCCGTGAGGTGGACATACGTCCGCGGCGGAACGCCCCACGTGAAGTAGCGCGCCGCCATCACGATCAGGATCAGGGCGATCCAGAAGTTCGGCGCAGCGAGGATGCCGATCGCGAGGGAGCGACCGGCATAATCGGCGAAGCTGTTCTGTCGAATCGCGGAGATGATGCCGATCGGGATGCCGATCACGATTGAGGTCAGCAGCGCCAGCACGCCCAGCTCGAGCGTGACCGGCAGCCGGGCCGCCAGCTCGCTCGTGACCGTGCGGCCGCTCAGCAACGACGTCCCCATGTCGAGTTGCACGAGCCGTCCGAACCAGCGCACGTACTGCACGGCGATGTTCTCGTGGAGCCCGAACTCCTCGAGGATGCGCTGCTTCTGCTCCGGCGAAACCGCCCCGAAGTCACCTGCCATCAGCGAGACGATGTCGCCGGGGATCAAGCGCACCATCAGGAACACGACCATGGTCACGCCCACCAGCGTCGGGATCATGAGCAGCAGGCGCTGGAGGATGTAACGCTGCATGTGGCCCCGCCGTCAGCTACCCGTGCGTTTGCGAATCGCCGGAACACGCGGGCCGCGGGGCGGGAAGCCGGGCGGCGACGCGTGTTCGGAATCTGACTCGACGCGGTGTGGCTCGCACACCGCCGGCTAGGTCTTCATCTTGTCCGGGTCGATCCAGTGGAACGGCTGCGTGTCCGCCTGCGCCCCATAGCCCTTGCTCTGGCGGTAGCCCATCACCCACGGCTGGTGTCCGGTGAAGGTGGTGCCGCCGCCGTGCGACATCGGCACGTAGTACATGTGCGTGGCGTTGACGCGCTGGATCTCGTAGATGAGCTCGCGCCGCGCGTTCGGATCGAACTCGAGCGCCTGCTTGTTCGTGAGATCGATCAGCACCGGATCCAGGATCTGTCCGTGGTTCACTGCGTTCTTCGTGAAGTAGCGCTGGAAGTAGCTGCCGATCTCTGAGAACGGCGTCTCATAACCGAACGCGACACCCTCGAACTCGCCCCTGAACGTGTGCGTGATGTAGACCGCGTTGTAGTCCTCGGTCACGGTGTTCGGCTTGAGCCCGATGCCCTGCATCATCGCGTGCTGAGCCTCCGCCACCGAGGTGAAGCCGGTGCCGTAGCGCGGCGTGTAGTGGTAATCGAACGAGAAGCCGTCGCCGTGTCCGGCGGCGTCAAGCAGCTGCTTCGCCGCCTGCGGGTCGTAGTTGAAGAAGACCCGGGACGGGCCCTGCGCCTCGGACAGCGGGTTCAGCCACCACAGCACCTCGCCGGCGGGCACGATGTTGTTCTGGTCCTCGCCGACTTCCAGGCCAGCCGCCTTCAACGCGGTGATGTTGTAGCCGAGGTCGAGCAGGGCGGGCCGGTCCATGGCGTGCGAGAACGCCTGGCGGACACGCTCATCGCCCCAGGGCTTGTCGGTCGTCATGGCGTGATCGAAATACATGAAGCTCGTGATCGTGGCCTTCGTGCTCGACCACCACAGGTCCCGATGCCGCTCCTTGATGGAGATCGTGTCCTCCGCGCTCGGCGCGAGGCTGTACAGCTGCCCCGTCTCGAACTGCGCGAGCCGGCTCTGGTATTCGGGGATGATCGGACCTTCCCAGCGGTCGACGTACGGCAGCGGCTTCCCGTCGATCTCCGAGACGTGGTGCCACTTCGTGTGAGCGGCACGCATCACGGCCTCGCTCGGCCGGTAGTCATCGAGGATCCAGGGACCGCTCCCGATCACCGTCGTCTTCGGGTCGTAGCCGCCTTCGTATTCCGTGGGCACGATGTAGAGTACCGCGCCGTCCGCAAGCGTCTCGAGGAACTGCGGTGCGGGCTCCTTCGTCGTGAACTTCAGCGTGTGGTCGTCGACCACCTCCATCTTTTCGATGAAGTCGACGAACTCGGAGCCGGCCGCCGGGTCCGACTTCAGCCGGTCCCACGAGAACTTGACGTCCTCGACGGTCACTTCGCGGCCGTTCACCGGTGCGATGTTGTGGAACATCGCACCGGACTTCAGCTTGACCACCCATGTGATGCCGTCGTCTGTCTCCGCGCTCTCGGCGAGATCGCCCTTGAGCCCCGTCTCCAGTCCGGAAAAGGGGTATTCCTTCGTGTCGCGCATATAGAGCCGGCTGTAGAACGAAGAGGCGAAACCCTTGGTCGCGTGGTCCAGCCCGCCATACGGGTCGAGGCTGGTCGGGTCGCCAGTCTCGAACGATTTGAACGTGCCGCCGCGCTTCACCATCGGCTCCGAGGCGCCGCCCGCCGCGGTCGCAGCGGCGGCCTGAGTGGCCGCTGCCGTCGCTGATGCAGGAGCCGCTTCTTCGTCGCTGCCGCCGCATCCGACGAGGGCAGCCCCCGCCAGCCCAATCGAGCCAAGCGCGGCGCCCCGTAACGCGGCGCGCCGACTGACGCGAGATCGGGTCCAGTACGTCTGCTCGGTCATTCCAGTCCCTCCCTGTCGTGGCGACCAGCACGATGCCGGCCACCGCCGGTGCGACGCGCAAGCGCTCCGGCCCCGCAGTCCGGTCGGCGCGCGTCGCGTGTGGCCCCTACTTGTCCAACCAGAAGTACGGAGCCGTCTCCGAGCCGTAGCCGTAGACACCCGTCTTGTTCTGGCGGTAGCCCTGCACAAACGGCTGGAAGGCCGTGAAGCTCGCACCCGCCCCGTAGCCGTGAGGCACGTAGTAGCCGTGCTCCATGTTCTTGCGCTGGATCTCGTGGAGCAGTTCGATACGCGCTTCCTCGTCGAACTCCACGGCCTGCTTGGCCGTGAGGTCCCGGAGCTCGGCATCGTCGACGCGCGAGTTGTTCAGCGGGTTGTCCGTGAAGTAGCGCGTGGGGTAGCTG
The DNA here is from genome assembly GCA_027622315.1 of Chloroflexota bacterium. Taxonomy (GTDB): domain Bacteria; phylum Chloroflexota; class Dehalococcoidia; order UBA2979; family UBA2979; genus VGNK01. Next base: position 7,588 of record JAQBZW010000038.1, read on the forward strand.
CCGATCTCGGCGAAACCCGTCTGTAGCGCAAGCGCGATCCCGCCGAAGTTCCCCTGGAACGTCTGCGTGATGTAGACGGCGTTGTAGTCCTCGGTCTGTGTCTGCGGTTTGAAGCCGGCCGCGGTGAGCATGGCGTGCGTGGCCTCGGCCTGGCCGACAAAGGCCGAGCCGTAACGCGGCGTGTAGTGATAGCTGAACTCGAAGCCGTCCGGATGGCCGGCCGCGGCCAGCAGCTTGCGCGCCTCGTCGAGGTTGAACTGGAAGTACTTCCCGGACTCCCCGTGCTCGGGCGAGTTCGGATCCAGCCAGTACGGCTTGCGGTTCGCCGGCACGATGTTCGTCCAGTCGGTGATCGCGGCATCGAGCCCGGCCCCGACGAGGGCCGACACGTTGTACTGCAGCTCGTTCAGCGCCGGCCGGTCGATCGCCATCGACAGCGCGTGGCGCACGCGCTCGTCTCCCCACGGCTGGTCCGTGTGCGAGGCCTCACTGAAGATGAAGAAGCCGACGCCAGTGCCCTTGCTGTCGGCGAACCAGTACTCGGGGTGGCGCCCCTTGACGTCCAGCAGGTCATCCGCACCCGGCGTGAGCCAGGCGATCTGCCCGGTCTCGAACTGTGCGAGCTGCGCCTGGTACTCGGGGATGATCGCTTCCTCATAGGCGTCCACGCGCGGCAAGCGGCCGCCGTCTTCGTCCTTGAGGTGGTAGTTCGGGTTGGCGCTCCGGCGGATGACCTCGCCCGGCCGGTACTCGTCAAGGATGAACGGGCCGCTGCCGATGCTCGTCTGGTTGATGTCGAAGCCGCCGTCGGCCTCCTTTGGCACGATGTAGAGGATGGTGGGATCGGCGAGCGTCTCGAGGAAGAACGGGAACACGTCCTTCAGCGTGAACTTCACCGTCGTGTCGTCCACTACCTCCATGCGGTCCACGAACTTCACGAAGTCGGCGCCGGCTGCCGCTGCCGACGTGAGCCGATCCCACGAGAAGGCGACGTCCTCCGTGGAGAGCGCGCGTCCACTGACCGGCGCGACGTTCGGATACATGATTCCCGGCTTGAGCTTGACCACCCAGGTCAGCCCGTCTGTGGTCTCCGCGCTCTCGGCAATGTCGCCCTTGACGCCGGTTCCGGCGCCCGGGAACGGCCAATCCTTCGTGTCGCGCTGGAACAGCCGGCCGTAGTGGTAGACCGCGAAGCCCTTGGTCTGGAAGCTCAGGTTGCCGAAGGGGTCGATCGTCGGCGGATCACCACCGGTGAAGTGCTGGAACGTGCCGCCGATCTTGATCGCACTCGCCGGGGCAGCAGTCCCCGTCGCCGCCGGTGCGGCCGAACCGGCGGCCGTGGCCGTCGCCGCGGGCGGTGCCTCGTCACCGCCGCCACAGCCGACAAGCGCCGCGGCGGCGAGTCCGGCGGCCCCGAGTGCGGTCCCCCGCATGACCTGGCGGCGGCCAATCGGTCGTCGCGCCCAGTACCCATGATCGCGCATCGCAGTCCCCCTGGTTGGGCGCGGACCGCGCCCTGCTGCACCCCGCCTCCATTACGCCGGTCGTAATGGTGTAAATCCTCATCGGGATAGGCGGCACGATGGGGGGGTGTCAAACACACTTATAGTGATCGTCGCGGTGCTGCGCTGCGTGCGCCGGCGCTATTCGCATGCATCTGTGGTTGCGCCCGAATACCTCAGGCAAGCGCTACCCAGCCGGCGCGCAACCGCGGGCCGCTGCGCGCGGTTGCCGCACCCGAACAAGCGATTCTTCCGGAGGGAGGGTGGATGGATGGCGGGGCCGCTGACCGCTGAGACGCCCTATGGGCGCAGACGGGAGCGCTCCGATGCCGGCGCGCACAAGCGCCTCGCGTCGCTGCAGCAGGCTAGATCCCGCACGAAACGCCTGCGCGGACGACCGGCACAAGGGCTCCGCGACGGAACTGAGCACTCACGCGGCCGATGAGGGAGGGACGCCGAGCCGCGGATCGCCGGTGCTGCCGGCGATCCGCGGCTCGCTGTGCGCTACGAGTGCGCCTCGATGAACCCGAGCACGCGACCCCACGCGTCCGCGGACGCGGCGGCGTGCTCCTCGAACGAGCGGTCGAAGAACGAGTGCGGCGCGCCGTGGTACGTGACGAGCACGTGCTCCTTGCCGGCCGCCGTGAGCGCGGCGGCGTATTCGTCGATCGCTTCCTTCGTGATCATCTGATCGGTACCGCCCATGAGCCCGAGGATCGGGCACTCGGCGTCGCCGGCGACGGCGATCGGCGCGGGCGCGGGGAACTCGCGTATCGGCATGCCGTAGAAGCCGATCGCTCCCGACAACCCGTGACCGGCGGACGCCTGCTTCCACGAGTTCGAGCCGCCGAAGCAGAAGCCGATCGTGAAGACCTTCCGATCGGCGTGGCCGTCGCGCTTGCGCAGTTCGGCGATGACCGCGGCGACGTCCGCGTTGATCCCGTCGGCGGTCGTCTTCTGCACTTCTGGCATGAAGTCGAAGTCCGCGCCGCGCTTGCCCACGCCCGACGTGCGGCCGAAGTAGTCGAACGCGATCGAGTCGTAGCCGCGCTCGGCGAAGCGAAGCGCGAGCTCCTCGTAGAAACGGAACAGCCCGCGCACGTCCGGCAGCACGACGACTGCCGGCCCGAGCGGCTCGGACGCCCGCGCGCTGAAGGCGGCGAACTTGTTCCCGTCCGCGGCCTCGAGCACGAGGTCCTCGGAGTCAATCGCCGCACCGGCGATCACCGGGATCGGGGGCATAGCGTCGATTTCGAAACACATGGCGCGGTTCTCCTTTGATTGCGTCGAGTGGAGTGATCAGCGTCCGCACCCTACGGATCGCGACGCGTCGCGACAAGATTCGATCGTGATTGCGTCGGACGGCGCGGCATGGTCATGTGCTCGCGAGCGCGTCCCGGTCTGTCCGCATGCGCGCGGTGGGCCCGGGGAAGGGTGCGACATGGACACGTGGAAAGCGATTCGCGGCAAGCGCGACACGCGCGACTACGAACCGAGACCGATCGCCGACGACGCTCAGCGACGCATCCTCCAGGCCGGGCGTATGGCGGGCAGCTCGAAGAACGCGCAGCCGATCCGGCTGGTCGTGATCCGCGACGCCGCACGCAAGCGAGCCCTCGCCGCCTGCGGCGACTTCACGACGCATCTGCCCGACAGCCCGCTCGTGATCGTGATCGTCCGCTTCGACGGCAGCCGCCCGTTCGATGCCGGCCGCACGGCACAGAACATGATGCTCGCAGCGCACGAGCTCGGGATCGCCAGCTGCCCGGTCGGCATCCAACACGACGAGCGCGCACGCGAGGCGCTGGGGCTGCCCTCCGACACCGTGGTCGCGATGGCGATCACCTTCGGCTACCCGCGTGGCGGGCGCGCCGTCGGGCGCGGCGAGGCGCGGCTGCCGATCGGCGAGTACGTGCACTGGGAGCAGTGGGGCGGTACCGGTGACGGCGCACCGTCCGCCTGAACGCTCGAACGCGGCACGCACGACCGGATCGCCCGAGCGTGGCGGTGCCGTCGCCCGCTAGGATGTAGCTCCCGTCGACCCGCCCGCAGGCGACGAGGAGCCCGAGACCGTCGTCACACCCCTCTGTCTGGATCGCAAGACCGCTACGGAGCCCCATGCGCACGCTGCTGCGAGGCAAGATCCACCGCGCTACGGTGACCGGCGCCGACCTCAACTACGAGGGCTCGATCACGATCGACCCGGTGCTGATGGATGCCGCAAGCATCGCCCGCTGGGAGCTCGTGCACGTGCTCGACGTGACGAACGGCGCGCGGCTCGAGACGTATGCGATACCCGGAACTCCGGACAGCGGCGCGATCGTGATCAATGGCGCCGCCGCGCACCTCGTGGCGCCGGGCGATCTCGTGATCATCCTCGCGTTCGAGACGGTCGCCGACGACGCCGTCGCTTCGCACCGACCGTGCATCGTTCACGTCGATGGCTCGAACCGGATCGCGGCGCCGGGGTCGTCGGAGCCCGGCACGGGGCTGGACTAGCTCGCACGATCCCCCCGGCGCGACGCGCCCGAGCCTCCGGCCGCGGGCTCACGCCTGTGCGCGCGTCCCGGAGTGGATGCGCCGCACGCGTGACTTGAGCGGCCGGCGGAGCAGTAACGCCACCACCATGCCCAGCGCGAAGCCGGCGACGAGCGCCTCCCAGGCCACGCTCGCGTCGGCGACCGCGAACTGCCCGATGAACCACAGCCCGAGGAAGATCGCGGCCGGCACGGGCGTCACGAAGAACACGATCAGCGAGACCACCCAGCTGCGTGGGAACAACACGAAATAGGCGCCGAGCACCGCCGCCACCGCGCCGGAGGCGCCGATCAGCGGATCTGTGCTCGCCGGGTGCAGCCACACGAAGCCGAGCGTCGCGAGCACGCCTCCGACGAAATACAGCAGTACGAAGCCAACTGCGCCGAACGCCTCCTCCACGCTGTTCCCGAAGATCCAGAGGAACCACATGTTGCCGGCGAGGTGCAGCAGGTTGCCGTGCAGGAACAGCGACACAATCACCGCCAGCAGGACCTGCTTCTGCGGGAACACCGCTTGCCCGGGCGCCTCCTCGACACAGCGCCCGCTCGAGATCTCGGCGAGCGTGAGCGGCCTACCGGTCGTGATCTCGCACGCGATCGCCGCGCGCTCGTAGAGGAACGGCGCCTGCGCAGCTGGATCGGCGAGCGGGTGCCAGCCGAAAAACGCCAGCACGTTGATGCCGATCAGCAGGATCGTGACGAGCGGGACGACGCGTGTGGGTGCGAAATCCCGAAGCGGGAACACGCGGGCGCGTTAAGCGTTCGGCGCCGGGGCGGCGGCACTGAACTCCGCGAGGAGGCGATCGAACTCGCCGCCGGCCGTACCGATGCGCATGGGCGCCTCCACGGTCTCGAAGCCGTCGTTGCGGTCGTCCCACGAGTAGAGGTAGCGCGTCTGCGGGACGCCGTCCGTCACACCCTGGATCTCGTGCACGGCGGCGACCCGACGCGCCGTCGGCTCACGCCAGTCCGGTCCGAGCGATCGGATGTAGACGGCGAGATCAATGCGAGCGGCCTCTGCGTCCGACACGCCGTTGCCGTGGCAGATCTGCGAGAACGCCTCGTCGATACCTGGCGCGTGCAGCGCCGTGGCGAGCGAGAAACCGCTACCGAGCGCCGTGAACACGCGCCGCACGGGCTCGCCCCAGAGGTAATCCGGGAACGGCGTCTCGGCGATCTCGGAGACGAAGAGGTAGCCGCCGTCCGGCGGCTCGGGGATGCCCAGGTCCGCGCCGTGCGCTTCGCTGAGGTCGTGCACGGCGGTGCCCGCGGGCGCGTACGCGAGCGCCGCCCGCAGCGTCGTCGTCTTGCCGGCAAGCCGCGGGATCGCGAACACGAGCAGCGAGCGCCGTTCGGCCGCCGCCGTGGCAATCGTGGCCGCGATCGCGGGAGACATCGTGCCGTTACGCACGAGATCGGTCAGCGTGAGCTCCGGCATCGACCCTCCAACGGACCGCTCGATCGCCTCGCGCTACGATAACCGTGAGCACGCCTGCACGGAGTAGCGTGCCGCCCCAGGAGCGCGATGCCGCACGAATACAGCGCCACGGATGCCCGGAACGGGCTGCAGGTCACGATTCGCGGTGACTTCCCCGACGACCGCGACGAACGCGTGCGCATCGCCCGCACCGCGAACCTCTTCACGCGCCTGATGGCGACGATCCTCGGCACCGAGAATGCGACCGAACGCCACGAGCGCTTCCGCGCCGTCGAGACACAACTCGAGGTCGCGGACGCCGTGATCCGCGGCGACGGCGCGGAGGTCCAGCGCCTGCTGCGTGAGACGCTCACGCAGATGGGCGTGTCCGAGGAGCAGATGCGCGAGGTGGAGCAACAGCTTCGCCAACAGATCGAGGCGATGGGCGGGGAGATCCCGCCCGAGCTGCGCGGGCTGTTCGGGACCGGAGCGCTCGACACGGACACCGGCGACGAGCCGGACGCGCCACTCGGCGAGCGGCCACTCGACGACCGGTAGGCCTTCCTCCTCCCCGCGTACCGCCTCCTCCCGCGTACCGCCTCCTCCCGCGTACCGCCTCCTCCCGCGTACCGCCTCCGCCCGCGTACCGCCTCCGCCCGCGTACCTCCTCCGCCCGCGTACCTCCTCCGCCCGCGTGCCTCCTCCCCGCGTACGTGCTCGCCGGCGTACCTGCTCCCCGGCGTCCCTCCTCCGCCCGCGTCCCTCCTCCGCCCGCGTACCTCCTCCCCGCGTCCCTCCTCCGCCCGCGTACCTCCTCCCCCGGCGCTCGCGCGCCGACCCCTCCTCCCCCTCCGGGGAGGAGGGGTGAGGCACCGGTCATGTCATGTGGACGTGCCAGCGCGAGGCTTCTCCGGGCCGGAGGCACTCCAACTTGCGGAACCGCTTCCCCGCTGGGAACCCCTCCTCCCCGAAGGGGGAGGAGGGGTCTGGGGTTGTCCCGGTTCGACAGACACGTTGGTTAGGCCGCCGGAGCAGCCGGTGACTGCGGCACCTGTCGTGCTTCGTACTCCGCGGGGCTGAGGTAGCCGAGCGAGGAGTGCAGGCGCCGGCGGTTGTAGAAGCCCTCAATGAACTCGAAGATCGCCTGCCGTGCCCGTGCCCGCGTCGGCCAGCTGTGGCGGTCGATGAGCTCGTCCTTGAGCGTCGCGAACCAGCTCTCCGCGACGGCGTTGTCCCAGCACTGCCCCGGTCGCGACAGGCTCTGCCGCATCTTCGCCTTGTCGAGCAGCTTTCGGAAGTCGCCCGACGTGTCCTGCGAGCCGCGGTCGGTGTGGAAGATCGTGCCCGCCCGGGGTGCCCGGGATGCGATGGCTATGCGCAGCGCATTGCTCACGAGCTCGGTCCTCATATGGTCCGCCATCGCCCAGCCGACAACGCGGCGGCTGGCGAGGTCGATCACGGTGGCGAGGTACAGCCAGCCCTCCCAAGTGTGGATATACGTGATGTCGCCACACCACGCCTGGTTGAGAGCGAACGCCCGGGCTTCGAAGCCGCGCTGGAGCAGATCCGCGGCCACGGTCCCGGCCTCCGGATCGGCGACGGTCGTGCGCTGGAAACGCCGCCGGCAGCGCCCCACCAGCTCGCGCAGCCGCATCAGCCGGCCAACCCGCTTCCTGCTCACACGGATGCCCTCCTTGCGCAGCTCGGCGTGGACCCGTGGGGCGCCGTAGGTGCCCTTCGAGTCCGTGTGGATGGCGCTGATGCGCTCCGCGAGCACGTGGTCCTCACGCTCGCGGGCGGACTCCTTGTGCTGGTTCCACTGGTAGTAGGCGGCACGGGAGACCTCGAGCAATGCGCACGCCCTGCTGACGTTGCGCCGCCCAGCCTGCTCCGCCTCGATGAACGGGTAGACGTTCACCGGGTCTCCCTGGCGAAGAAAGCCATGGCCCGCTTCAGGATGTCGCGTTCCTCGCGCAACACCCGGTTCTCCTTGCGCACCCGCGAGAGCTCCGCCCGTTCGTCGCTCGTGAGCCCATCCCGCCGGCCCTCGTCCACGTCCGCCTGCGCGACCCAGCGGCGGACCGCGGTCTCACCCAGGCTCATCTGGCGGCACACCTGTGCGATCGAGAGCCCGCTTGTGCGGCACAGCTCGACTACCTCCGCCTTGAACTCGCTCGTGAACGCACGGCGTGCCCGTGGTTCCTCACGCTCGCCTGCCATCTGGACATCCTTCCCGGGGCGCCGCGCCCCTCATCTTGGATGTCCGTCGAACCGGGTCAACCACAAGGCGTCGTCGCGTCAGCGACGGGGGAGGGGTACGCGACCGGTCCACCGGACCACTTGAGGCCCCCCACCCCCGAGCGATACGATGGCTATTCGAACGGCTGTTCGGCCCTCCCCTCCGACCCGCCGCGCCGACACTCCCCCGCAGGCAAAGGTGATCGCGTGCCACTCGACCGCATCGTTGTGACCGGAGCGCGCGAACACAATCTGAAGAACATCAACGTCGAGATCCCTCGCGACCGCCTCGTTGTGATCACGGGCGTCTCCGGTTCGGGCAAGTCCTCGCTCGCCTTCGACACGATCTACGCCGAAGGTCAGCGTCGTTATGTCGAGTCGCTCTCGGCGTACGCCCGCCAGTTCCTCGGGCTCATGGAGAAGCCGGACGTCGACTACATCGACGGGCTCTCGCCCGCGATCTCGATCGATCAGAAGGGCGTGTCGAAGAACCCGCGCTCGACGGTCGCGACCGTCACCGAGATCTACGACTACCTGCGCCTGCTCTTCGCTCGGGCGGGCATTCCGCACTGCCCGCACTGCGGCAACGTGATCGAGCGGCAGACCGTGCAGCAGATCGTCGATCACGTGCTCACGCTCGCACCGGCAACGCGCGCGATGCTGCTCGCGCCGGTGATCCGCCACCGCAAGGGCGAGCACGCGCAGGTCTTCGAGGCGGTGCGCCGCGCCGGCTTCGTGCGCGTGCGCGTCGACAGCCAGGTGCTCGGCATCGACGATCAGATCACGCTGGCCAAGAACAAGTGGCACGACATCGACGTCGTGATCGACCGCGTGGTGATCCCCGAGCGCGACGACGAGGAGCGCGACGCCACGCGCCAGCGCATCTCGGACTCGGTGGAGCAGGCGCTGAAATTCGGCGAGGGGATCATGGTCTTCGCGATCATCGGCGAGGACGGCGCGGTCACCGAGGAGCAGACGTTCTCCGAGCACTTCGCCTGCCCGAACACGTCACACCCGCCGTACTCGGTCGGCGAGATCGAGCCGCGCAACTTCTCGTTCAACACGCCGCACGGCGCCTGCCCGGCGTGCACGGGCCTCGGCTTCCAGATGCGACTCGACGCCGATCTCGTGATCCCCAACCGCCGGCTCTCGATCGACCAGGGCGCGATCGTGCCCTTCCAGCGCATGAGCACCAGCCTTTCGTGGTACCGCCGGCGGCTCGGCGCGCTGGGGGAGGCGCTCGGGTTCACGCTCGAGCAGCCCGTCGAGCAGATGACGGACGCGCACGTCGACGCGTTGCTGAACGGGACGAAGTCGAAGCTGGCGGTCTCGTACACGTCGAAGCGCGGGCGGATGCACAACTACGACGTCGCGTGGGAAGGCGTGATCCCGAACCTCGAGCGCCGCTACAAGGAGACCGACTCAGACTGGGTGCGCAGCGACATCGAGCGCTACATGGTGGCGGTCGAGTGTCCGACCTGCCGCGGCGCGCGCCTGAAGCCAGAGATGCTCGCCGTCACCGTCGACGACAAGTCGATCGTGGACGTGGTGCGCATGCCGGTGGCGGTCGCCCTGCCGTGGATCGAACGGCTGCGCGCGGACGACACGCCGCTCTCCGAACGCCACGTCGCGATCGCGCGCCAGATCCTGCAGGAGATCGACGCCCGGCTGATCTTCCTGCGCGACGTCGGGCTGCAGTACCTCACGCTCAACCGCTCCGCGGCCACACTCTCCGGCGGCGAGGGCCAGCGCATCCGCCTCGCCACCCAGATCGGTTCGGCGCTGATGGGCGTGCTCTACGTCTGCGACGAGCCGTCCGTGGGCCTCCACCCGATCGACAACGAGCGGCTGATCCGCACGCTCACGCGCCTGCGCGATCTCGGCAACACCGTGCTCGTGGTCGAACACGACGAGGCGATGATGCGCGCCGCCGATCACCTGATCGACATCGGCCCCGGCGCCGGCGAGCACGGCGGCAACGTGGTCGCCTTCGGCACGCCGGACGAGGTCGCGAAACACCCGGACTCGGTGACCGGGGCGTACCTCTCGGGCCGCCGCCAGATCCCGATGCCGGCGACGCGCCGCGCCGGGAACGGCGAGCGGCTGCTGATCCAGGGCGCCACCGAGAACAACCTCAAGCAGATCGACGTCTCGTTCCCGCTCGGCACCTTCATCGCCGTGACCGGCGTGTCGGGGTCCGGTAAGTCGTCGCTCGTGAACGAGATCCTGGCGAAGCGGCTGGCGCACGACCTCAACGGCGCGCGCGAGCGGCCGGGTGCGCACACCGGTATGCAGGGGCTGATGCACCTCGACAAGGTCGTGGTGATCGACCAGTCGGCGATCGGCCGCACGCCGCGCTCGAACCCCGCCACCTACACCGGGCTGTTCACCACGATCCGCGACCTCTTCTCGCAGGTGCCCGAGGCCCGCGCGCGCGGCTACAAGCCCGGTCGCTTCTCCTTCAACGTGAAGGGCGGCCGCTGCGAGGAGTGCAAGGGCGACGGCTACAACCTGATCGAGATGCAGTTCCTCCCGGACGTGACCGTCCCGTGCGAGGTCTGCAAGGGCGACCGCTACAACCGCGAGGCGCTCGAGATCCACTTTCGCGGCAGCAACATCGCCGAAGTGTTGAACATGACCGTGACCGAGGCGCTCGAGTTCTTCGACGCCTTCCCCTCGCCGCGTCGCAAGCTGCAGACGCTGAAGGACGTGGGCCTGGGCTACATCCGCCTCGGCCAGCCGGCGACCACGCTCTCCGGCGGCGAGGCGCAGCGCGTGAAGCTCGCCACCGAGCTCTCACGGCGCGCCACCGGCCGCACCGTGTACGTGCTCGACGAGCCGACCACCGGCCTCTCGTTCCCCGACACCGCGGCGCTGCTCGACGTGCTCCAGGCGCTGGTCGACGTCGGCAACACGGTGGTCGTGATCGAGCACAACCTCGACGTGATCAAGAACGCGGACTGGGTGATCGACCTCGGCCCCGAGGGCGGCGACGCCGGCGGCGAGCTGATCGTGGCCGGCACGCCGGAGACGGTCGCCGCGCACGAGACGTCGTACACCGCCCGCTTCCTCCGCGAGAC
>JAQBZW010000001.1 GCA_027622315.1 Chloroflexota bacterium
GATCGAAACAGGCAGCGACGGTCGGCGCGGCGGCCGGTCCCGCCCGCGCGCGTGCGCGCACGCACGCGACGAGCAGCGCGGTGGAGTCCGGTCCGCCGGACACGGCGACGACGAGTGGCGCCTCCGCCCGGACGTGCCGCGTGAGCACACGCGCAACGCGCCGCTCGAAGGCAGCAGTGAGGCGGTTCACGGGCAGTGGGTCAGGCTGCGAGGTGCTCGCTCCGACGGTCATCGAGAGTAGCTCCCGCTCCGGGCGAGGTGCATCGGCAGCGCCGCGAAGTCGCCGTCAGCGTACGCCGTCGCCGAGCCCGAAGAGTGCCTCCCACCATCGCTCGCCCGGATGTCTCGACTCACCGATCCGCTCGGGACCGCGGACGTCGACGGCGATCTCGCCCGGGCGAACGAGGCCGAACTGCGAGCGCGCGAACGCCTCGATGTACTCGTCTGATTCGAGGTAGGTGACCAGGCCCTGCAGCTCGGCATGTTGCCGCCTGAGCACGTTGACCTCGACCTCGAGCACGCGTTGCTCGCGGTGAAGGCGGTAGCTCTGGGCGGCAGTGTGAACAGTTGCGTAGAGGAAGAGCGCGAAGAGCAACAGTGCTACGGCGAGCACCATGTGCGCGAGCCCAAACGTGGGGAGACGGAGCGGCACGCCGTTCGGTTCCTTGCCCACCCCGCGCGATTCACCGTAGCAGGGCGAGCGCTAGCGGTCACGACCGGTCGCGGGCGACAGCGCAGCGCTCGTTGAGGCGAAGCACGGTCCACGGCGCGTCGAGGCGCACGTCGACGGTGGACGTAGACGCCGGATCGATCTGCAGGCCGCGGAACGCCGCGAGCGGCGCACCGAGCGCGTGGCTCAGCAGCGCTTTGAGCGCGAGCTGATGAGAGACCACGGCGACGGTGGCGCCGTCGAACTCCGCCGCGAGGGCGCACGCCGCGGCGACCATGCGCGCTCGCGCTTCGCCCATCGTTTCTCCGCCGGGCATCCGCAGCTCCTCCGGATCCTCGACGCGCCAGCGCGCGAGAAACTCCGGAGCGCGCTGCGCGAACTCCTGTGGGATCAGGCCGTCGAGGTCGCCGAAGTCGAGCTCGACGAGGCGAGGGTCGACGCGGACGGTGAGCGCGTGGCGGGCCGCGAGTGGCGACGCGGTCGCAATCGCTCGGGACGCAGGGCTGCTGACGACAGCGGCGAGCAGCTCGCCGACGCGCGACGCGAGGGCTTCTGCCTCGGCTTCGCCGTGGGCGTTGAGCGGCACGTCGCGCCGACCCTGTGCGCGGCCTTCGGCGTTGCTGGCGGTCTGGCCGTGCCGGATCAGCAGCAGCCGCGCGGTCATGGCCGCTCGCGGCCCGGGAGCTTCGCTGCGCCGACGGCCCCCGGCGAGACCGCGCCGGGGTCGAGCTCGAGCGCGAGGCGATGGATCTCGACGCCATCGGCGTCGAGATCCATCGCGCGCAGGACCTGCGTGGGACGCCCGGTACGGCCGACCTCGAGCGAGAGATAGAGCTCGAGCACGACCCCTGCTCCGTCTGCTCTCGCCACGAGATCGAGGATCGTGGCGCGCAGGTCGTAGCGCCGGGTCTTCTCTCCGCGCTCCTCCTCCCAATCCAGCGTGTCCAGCGCGAGCAAGCGATGAACCTGCGCGTGCACGGCGGAGAGGCCGTCAGCGGCGGGGAGGCGCGCCTCGTAGCGTGCGGCGCGCACGCATGACTGGAGGGAAGGCAGCGCATCGGAGACCGCCTCGGCCTCGACGATCGCGAGTCCCGGCGGCAACACGGCGACCAGCGCCTTCACCGCCGCCGCGGGATCGACGGCCGGTTCGAGCCAGATGTCCATCAGCTCGTTCAGACCTTCGACGCCGACGGGCAGCGGCGCCGCGAGCGCCATGCGGGCGTGCGGCGAGAAACCACTCGTATAGACGAGCGGCAGTTGCGCACGCCGAATCGCCCGCTCCCAGGTGCGCATGGTGTCCAGGTGGGCCACGTAACGCATGGGGCCGGTGGTGGAGAAGGTGATGCGCAGTCGCTGGCTCATGTGGCACTCAATGATACGAACGGGGCGGACGCACGCGCCGGGGGTGGCGCCGATCGATCCCGTCCCGCCGCGACTATCGCGACGCGATCTCCGCGCCCCACTCCCGGCGCACGGCCTCCAGCAGCACGCCGGCGGCGGAACGCGGATCGCGCCTGCGGCCGGCGACTTCGTCCACCAGCGCTGCCAGCGCGCCACTCTGGTTCGCGGTCACGAGCGCCTCGCGATGCAGTGCCGCACGTGTGAGCGCGACGATCTGCTTGCGCGCCAGGTCCCGGCGCTCACGATCGCCGTGCTCGTTGGAGCGCATGAAGGCGTGGTGCTCGTCAATGTGGTCGACGAGTGTGCCCACGCTGTCACCGGTCTTCGCCACGACCTTCAGAATGGGCGGACGCCAGGCGCCCAGATCGGCGATCGCGAGCAACGCCTTCAGCTGCGTCATGGCCGTGTCGGCGCCCGCGAGGTCCGCCTTGTTCACGACCAGGATCTGTGCCACCTCCATGAGGCCGGCCTTCATCGACTGGATCTCGTCGCCGCCGCCGGGGTTTGTGACGAGCACGGTCGTCTGGGCGGCGGTCGCGATCTCGACCTCGTCCTGGCCGGCGCCGACGGTCTCGATCATGACCACGTCGAAGCCTGCGGCATCCATCAGATCCGCCACGCCGGTCGCGGTCTCGGAGAGGCCGCCGAGGTTGCCGCGTGAGGCCATCGAGCGCATGAAGACGCCGCCGTCGGCGGTGAGGTCCTGCATGCGGATGCGGTCGCCGAGAATCGCGCCGTGCGAGAACGGTGAGGAGGGATCGACGGCGACGATGCCCACGGTGCGCTCGCGCCGGCGCTGCTCACGTGCCAGCGCACCAACGAGCGTGGACTTCCCGGCTCCCGCGGAGCCGGTGATGCCGACGATCTGCGCGTTGCCGGTGTACCGGTACAGCCTCCGCTGAAGTTCGCGGCCGATCGCCGAGTCCGCCTCGACGTGAGAGATCGCGCGGGCGAGCGCTCGCCGGTTGCCCGCGCGTACGCCCTCCGCGAGCTCGGCCGCTCCCACGCCGGCTATGTCCGCACCGGCGCGTGCGCCTTCACGAACTCGATGATGTCGCCGGTGTTCGTCCCGGGGCCGAAGACGCCCTGGAACCCGATCGCCTTGATCTTCTCGATGTCCTCCTGCGGGATGATGCCGCCGCAAAACAGCAACACGTCATCGACCCCTCGTTGCTTGAGCTCGTCCACGACGCGCGGAAAGAGCTCGAGGTGCGCGCCCGAGAGGATGGACAGGCCGACGACCTGCGCGTCTTCCTGGAGGGCGGCTTCGGCGATCATGGCCGGCGTCTGGCGGATGCCGGTGTAGATGACCTCCATACCGGCATCGCGCAACGCGCGCGCCACCACCTTCGCGCCACGGTCGTGCCCGTCCAGGCCGGGCTTCGCGATCAGCACACGAATTCGCTGTTCGTTCGCCAAGATCTCCTCCGTGCTCCGCGGTGCCGTTCGTTCGGTTCCACCGCGCGGTATCCACGCGCTCACAGTCTGTGCTCCCGGCGGCACGCGCGCCACAGTGCCGCGTGCCGGCGCGAGGCTAGCGTTCGAATTGAATGAGCTGGATCCCGAGCCCGAAGGCCTGCTCCGCCGAGACCGTGGACGTGACCGACCGGGGCAGCACCCCCGGCTGAGCATCCGGGAGCTCGATCCCGTGCCCCCGGTAGCGCGCAATCTCGGCCGCGATGTCCGGTACCTCGATCGCGACCATGGACGCAGCGCGCTCGCCCTGCTCAGCGATGCGCTGCGCCATCGGCGAATCGGGACCGGTGGGAGCGAGCAACTCGATCGTGCACTGGCTGCACGGCATCTGGCCGATCACCATGCCGCGGCCCTCAGCCCGCACCTCGCCCTTCACCTCGAGCCCGACGATCCGCTTCCACGTCGCCTGTGCGGCGTGGTAGTCGGCAACCGTCACGGCGAGGTGATCGAAGCCCTTGCCGGTGCCCACGTGGGCACCGGCGGGCGGCTGTGCGAACTCGATGAGCACACCGTGCACGGACTTCGGGTGCACGAAGCCGATGCGCCCGGCCAGGCCGTCGCGCGACGTCTCATCGATGAGCTCCACGCCGGCGGCCTTCAGGCGCGCGAGCTCGCCATCGACGTCGTCCGTGTTGAAGCAGATGTGGTGCAGGGTCTGACCACGGCTCTCGAGAAAGCGAGCGACACCGGTGTCATCGCGTGTCGGCTGCAGCAGCTCGATCTCGTTCTCGCCGAGTCCGAGCAGCACGCCGCGCACGCCCTGCTCTTCGATCACGCGATCCTCGGTCACAGGCAATCCCATGACGTCGCGAAAGAAGCCGAGCGCGGCATCGGCGTCGCGCACGACGACGCCGACGTGGTGGACGCGATCGATCATGGAGTGCTCCTTCGTGATCTCGAGTGCGTGTCGTCGCGGATCGCGATCGCGGTGATCAGATGCCCTGCGCGCGGCGCCAGTCGCGGATCGCGTCGATGTGTTCGCGGTCGTGGCCGCCCGCGTTCGCGAGGTTGTGAGCCGTGCGCCCGGGCACGATGCGCTCCAGGTCCATCGTGCCGCGGAGGCCCCGCACCGCCGCCTCGTGGCGTTCGCGGTTCTGGCGGAAGTCGACCATGAGCTGCTCCCACGACCGCTCGCGTGCGGCTGCCACCGAGCCGGCGTTGTACGCGTCGTCGTCGCCCTCGTAGCCCGGCACGGCCGGGCGCTCGCCGCTAGCCATCAGCTCCAAGGCATGAGACCAGCCTGCCTGCCATCCGCCGAGGTGCCCGATAATGTCATGCACCGACCACTGCTCGGGGCCGAACCAGCCCTCGCTTCGCCGCTCGGCCGGCAGCGCGTCGATCACGTCGATCAGCTCAGCGCGCGCCTGCGCGTTGCCCTCGATCAGTTCGTCGATCACATCGGCCATCGTCGCCCCCGCCCGCGCGATCGCGCGTCCCGCACAGCCGTGCCGCCGTCGCGCGGGAAGTTCGCCCGCGGACACGGATCAGGCACGGATCAGATCGTGAGCACTTCCTGGTATTCGCCCCACTCTTCGCGAAGCACACCGCAGATCTCACCAACCGTGGTGTAGGCCTCAACCGCTTCGATCAGCAGCGGCATCATGTTCTCGTTGCTCCGTGAGGCGGCTCGGATCTTCGTCAGCGACTGCTCCACGGCCGCGTTGTCGCGACGCTTGCGCAGCGCGGCGAGGCGAGCGACGCGCGTGGCCTCCACTGTGGGATCCACACGCATGATCTCGGGGTTGACGGTGGTGTCGGTGGCGAACTGGTTGACGCCGACGATGATGCGCTGCTTCTGCTCGGCGAGTCGCTGGAGGCGGTACGCGCTCTCCTGGATCTCGCGCTGCTGGTAGCCCTGCTCGATACCCACGAGCGCGCCGCCGATGTCGTCGATGCGCTCGATGTACGCCCACGTCTCCTGCTCGACGCGGTCCGTGAGCGCCTCGATGTAGTACGAACCGGCGAGCGGGTCGATGGTGTCCGAGACGCCGCTTTCGTAGCCGATGATCTGCTGCGTGCGCAGCGCCAGCTCGACGGAGGCTTCCGTCGGCAGGGCGAGCGCTTCGTCGAACGAGTTCGTGTGCAGCGACTGCGTCCCGCCGAGCACTGCGGAAAGTGCCTGCAGCGCCGTACGCACGACGTTGTTCAGCGGCTGCTGCGCCGTGAGGGTGGCACCGCCGGTCTGGGTGTGGAACCGGAGCGTCTGCGAGCGGGCGCTCTTCGAGCCGTAACGCTCGCTGGCGATCTTCGCCCAGATGCGGCGGCTGGCACGGAACTTTGCGACCTCCTCGAGGAAGTTCGAGTGGCATGCCCAGAAGAAGGCGAGCCGAGGTGCGAACTCGTCGAATTCGAGGCCCACGGCGACGGCCGCGTCGACGTACTCGATCGCGTTGCCGAAGGTGAAGGCGAGCTCCTGCGCGGCCGTGCAGCCGGCTTCGCGCATGTGGTAGCCGGAGATCGAGATCGTGTTCCAGTCCGGCAGCTCGTCCTTGCACCACGCGAAGACGTCCGTGATCAGGCGTAGCGAGGGTCGCGGCGGGAAGATGTAGGTTCCGCGCGCGATGTACTCCTTGAGGATGTCGTTCTGGATGGTGCCGCCGATCTTCGCGAGATCGGCGTCCTGCTTCTTCGCCGCGGCGACGTACAGCGCCAGCAAGATCGGCGCCGTGGCGTTAATCGTCATCGACGTTGTGATCTGCTCGAGCGGGATGCCGTCCGTCAGGATCTCCATGTCCTCGAGCGAGGAGATGGCGACGCCCACCTTGCCGACTTCGCCGAGCGCCATCGGGTGGTCGGAGTCGTAGCCAATTTGCGTCGGCAGATCGAACGCGACCGAGAGTCCGGTCTGGCCCTGTTCGAGCAGGAACTTGTAACGCCGGTTGGACTCCTCGGCGTCGCCGAACCCGGCGTATTGCCTCATCGTCCAGAGGCGCCCGCGATACATCGTGGGCTGCACGCCACGCGTATACGGGAACTCGCCGGGGTACCCGAGCTTCTCGTGGTAGTTCCACTCCGCGAGATCCTCGGGACCGTACAGCGGGGCGACGGGCTCGCCGGACGAGGACTCGTACAGCGCCTTGCGCTCGGGGTTACGTGCGACCGCTTTCCCGTACGTGGAATTCAGCCAGTCCTGGTTGCTCTTACTCGGCACAGTACGCCTCGGGTTCCCCGCCGCACTCGAGTGCGACGCACCGGTATTGCTTGGACTCGCACGGGTGGTCGAGGGCCGGAGTGTAGGTACGCGAGATGAGGTCGATCAACACGACGAGTCCGGGAGCGCCCGGTCACGCATAGCAGTTGGCGGGCGCCACGGGTGCGGAGTCATGGTGGGCGATGGAGGGTTCGAACCTCCGACCTTCCGGGTGTAAACCGGACGCTCTAGCCAACTGAGCTAATCGCCCGCGACAGGGCGCGGGCTCCCGGGAGCCCGCGACGGGACGCCGGATCCCGGGAGCCCGCGATGGGGTCAAGCGCTACGTTCGTCGTCCCCTCGCTCGCCCGCGGGTCGTCGCCACGGCAGCGGGACGGTGATCCCGAGCACGAACCACAGGTACCCGAAGATGAGCACGACTTCAAAGCATTGACGCGCCGGACCGCCCAGCCAGAGCTGGATCAGATCGCCGCCCGCCCACAGGTTAGTCACGAGCGCGACGAAGATCAGCACGTGCGTGAGAGGATTGAGGCGCATGGCGTCAGCGTAACGCTTCGCCCGGCAACCGCGCGAAGCGCCAACCGACCCGGCGGAGAGATCGACTGATGACTCAGCGTGACCCGTTTGATTCGCTCGCCCTGACGGAGCTGGAAGAGGCGTCCGGCGAGCTGCACCGTCGCATCGGCGCCGCGCTTCGCCGCATCGGCGAGGTGCAGGCCGAGCGAGACGACGGTGCGGGCGACAACCCACGTCGGCGCGTCGCGGCGCTTGCCGCGGCGATCGAGCTCGCCGGCAGCACCCTTGCGGCGGTGGCCGCCGGCGGGGGCGCACCAGACGTGCGCAGCGACCGCCACCCCGCCGTGGTCGCCGCCGTGATGTACGCGACCCCGGCGATCCCGGCACTGCTGGCACGCCTGGATCAAGACCGTCGACTGCTCGCCTCGCTCGCGCGTTCGCTCGAGCTGCGCCTGGCCGAGGCACACGTCACCCCGTGGGGGCACGAAACGCTCCGTCAGTTGCTGAGCGAGATCGCCGTCGCCGAGCCCGCACGCTGCGCGCAGGCACTGGAGCGGCGCCTGGCCGTGCTCGAGGCGGAGGCCGCCGCTGCTCGCACCGCGGCCGCCCCGGAGCCCTGACACCACACCCTCGGTGTCCTGCCGTCCGCGTGACCGCGATATACGCCTGATCTCCGCCGTTATGTCGATTCAATTCCGGAGTTTCACCTCATCAAAAAATGTAGTTATCCCCGCCTGTGGATAACTTGTTGAAAAGTGTGCGGACGGGTTGCGGACGCCGGGGTGTCAGGTGTGGAGGGGGTCGCGATCGCTCGAGCCGGCGCCTACCGATCGGGGTTGGGCACGACCTGATCCGTGGTCACCGCAAATGACGCGCCGTCCCACTGATACGTGACCTCATGCAGCTGCGACGGGCAGCATTGCGCGTCTCCGGTCGCGTAGACGCCCTCGCGGATCACGATCAGCTCGCGGTTCACGAGCAGCCGGCCGTTGTACGAGAAGAAGCGCGTGAGCAGTGGCCGGCCCTCCACCAGGCGATAGACGCCGGCGCCAATCTCCCCGGCCGTCCCGCCGGAGTCGACGATCACGATCGCCTCCTCCGATCCGCCCGCGATCAGCTGGGCGAAGATCACGCTCTGGGCGCGCACCTCCCCGCCGCCCGCCTGCGCGATCAGCTCACCGGCGAGCGCGGGAGCGGAGAAGTCGGACTCGCGCAGTGTGGTCACGGGCGAACTCGCGGGCAACGCCGTCGCCGCCGGCGACGCGGTGGCCGTCAGCGTCACGTTGCTCGAACCGCCGCAGGCGACCGCGCTGATCGCGATCAGCGCCGTTCCGAGCGTGAGCGCTCCCCGGACCGATCGGCTGCGTTGCACGCGTACCCCATCTCTGCCCCGTGACCGTCATGTTCCGTGCGCGATCAGCCCGGGTCAACGCGACGCGCCCCCGCACCATGCGCGATGCGCAAGCGGCACGCACGCGCCGATGATCATCGCGAGCAGCCCCGCGACGGGCCACGGCCTGGCGCGTGCAACTTCGCTCATCGCAGGAGCACCAGATGACGCCCGCGCCCACCGTCCTGCCCGTCCTGCCCGTCCTGCCCGCCGCGCAAGCGCGCGCGCTCACACTCGCCTCGCGCCCCGACGTCGGGATCCCGGAGCTCGCGGGAGTCGTCGAGAGTGACCCGGCGCTCACGATCGCGGTGCTCCGTGCCGCCAACACGGCGAGCCAGGCGCCGGTGCAGCGCGTGCTGACGGCGAGCGACGCGATCGTGCGCATCGGGCTGAACGCCACTCGCCGTGTGGTCACCGCGACCGCGACGAACAGCGCGTTCGGTGACATCGCGCGCGCGGGCATCGACCTCGATGCGTTCTGGGATCACACGCTCGCGACCGCGCTGCTCGCGGACGCCTCCGCGTGGCCGAACGGGCCGCGCACAGAGGCCTTCACGACCGGACTGCTCCACGACATCGGTCGGCTGGCGCTCGCCAGCGCCGATCCCGAGCGCTACCGCTTCGTCGTCCGTCGGGTGCAGGGCGGCGCGTCGCCCGACGAGGCCGAGCGCGCGGTCTTCGGCGTCGACCACATCACGGTCGGGCGAGACGTGGCCGCGGCCTGTGGCCTGCCGCCCCAAATGGTCGACGCGATCGCACAGCACCACGTGGGCGACGGCTCGGCGCTCGCGTGGGTGACGTTCAACGGCCGCTCGCTCGCAGTCATGCTCGGCTTCGGCGACGGCGTCAGCGTGGCCACCCCGGCGGTCCCGGTCGAAGTCGGCCCCGGTGGCGCCGTCGTGCGCTCGCTGGGCGGGTCGGCGGGCATCCGTATGAAGATCGCCTGGTACCGCGGCCTCTTCGTCGCACGCGCCGCCGCCTGACGAGGGCGCCCGTCCCGCCCGCCGACGTGGCTTGAAAGCGCCACGCGGTAGAATCCCTTCGAGAGCCACCACACTCGCGAGGGGACCCGCACTCATCATTTCGACCCGGTGTGCTTCCTGCGACGCCACCTTCGCCGGCGATGTGGCGTTCTGCCCAGAGTGCGGCGAGGTCGCCCAGGCGGCGCCGCCACATCCGGGCGACCTGCCGGCGCCGGCACCCGCGCCACGCCCGCTTCCACGCCCCGCGGCTACGCCGGCGACAGCGGGTGCGCCGGCACCCGCCCGCCTCCCCACCGAGCTCTACCGGTATAGACAGCGCCTGCGCGACACCTTCGGCTACCCCGACTTCCGCGACGGGCAGGCCACGGTGCTCTCCGCGCTCGCCACCAGCGACGTGCTCGCCGTCATGCCCACCGGCAGCGGGAAGAGCCTCTGCTACGTGCTGCCCGCGCTCGAGGTGGGCCGCACGGTGGTCGTGTCGCCGCTGATCGCGCTCATGCAGGATCAGGTCGAAGGCCTGCAGGCGGCCGGCGTGGCGGCGACCTTCATCAATTCGAACGTCGGCCGCGACGAGCTGAATCGTCGCTACGCGGACTTCATCGCGGGACGCACCTCGCTGCTCTACGTCGCGCCCGAACGCTTCGCGAACGCCCGCTTCACAGAGGGCTTGCGGCGCGCCGGCGTGAACCTCTTCGCTGTGGACGAAGCGCACTGCATCTCGGAGTGGGGCCACAACTTCCGCCCTGACTACCTCCTGCTCGGCGCGATCCGCGCGCGGCTCGGCAATCCGCGCACGCTCGCGCTCACCGCCACCGCCAATCCGCGCGTGCGTCGCGACGTGCTCGCGCGGCTCGGCCTCAGCGGCCGCGCGCAGGAAGTCGTCACCACCGTGGACCGGCCGAACCTGCTGTACTCGGTGCACTCCATCGGCAGCCCGGCGGATCGCACGCGCTGGGTGATCGACTACGCACAGGCGCGTCCGGGCCAGGCCGGCATCGTGTACGCGCGCACGCGCCGTTCCGTCGACGAGCTCGCCAGCGCGTTGCAGGCAGCCGGTGT
This sequence comes from Chloroflexota bacterium, assembly GCA_027622315.1. Classification (GTDB taxonomy): domain Bacteria; phylum Chloroflexota; class Dehalococcoidia; order UBA2979; family UBA2979; genus VGNK01. Next base: position 10,647 of record JAQBZW010000001.1, read on the forward strand.
CCAGGCAGCCGCGTACCACGCGGGCCTCGGGCGCGAAGAACGCTCGACCGTGCAGCGGCGCTTCACGGTCGGCGACCTCCCGGTGATCGTCGCGACCAACGCCTTCGGCATGGGCGTGGACAAGCCCGACGTCCGTTATGTCGTGCACTTCAACATGCCCGCCCGCCTCGAGTCCTACTACCAGGAGGCCGGCCGCGGGGGACGTGACGGCGACCCCGCAGAATGCACGCTGCTCTTCGCACCCTCCGATCGACGCGTGCAACAGCGCATGATCGAACAGTCGCACCCGGACGCCGCGGCCGTGCGCGACACGTGGCGCCGCTGGGTGACGCTTGCCCGCAGCAGCGATGGGCGCCTGCCGAGCGGCCTCGCCGATGGGGACGTGGAGCGCTTCGCGATCACGGTCGCCGCCCTCCGCCACTCCGGCCTGATCGAGCCGGTCGCGCTGAGCCTCACGAGCCTCGACCCCGACGCGGCGATCGATCTGTCGAGCATCACCGAGCACCGGGCGTACGCCGAGGCGCGGCTACGCGAGATGTCGGAGTACGCCGAGACGGACCACTGCCGGCGCGCGCTCATCCTCCGCTACTTCGGCGAGACGCCGGAGGAGAGCTGCGAGCGTTGTGACATCTGCCTGGGTACCGCGACCACCGAGCGCGCGGACTACCCGTCGGATCTCTTCGAGGGACTGCTCGATCTGCGCGAACAGATCGCTCGCCAGAGCGGACGGGACCCGTCGCGCGTATTCGAACTGCGCACCGCACGCGAACTGGCCGAACAGCGGCCGCGCACCCGCGAGCAGCTGCTCGCCGTCTGGGGCATGGGTGAGCGGCGCGCGGACTGGTTCGGCCGGGAGCTGGTCGCCGCGATCGACGAGTGGAACGCGGCGCACCCCGACGCGCCGCCGCCGAGCGTCGCCCCGCCCGCGTCCGGGCGCCGCAGCTCAGGCGGGAGCGGCCGCGCCGCTCGCAGTGACAGGGATGCGCGCGACCCCGGCATCGAGGCCGTGCGCGACGATCCGTTGTTCGACGCTCTGCGGCGCTGGCGCTCGGGGCGCGCTCGCGAGGACGGCGTGCCGGCGTACGTGCTCTTCTCGGACCGCACCATGCGGGAGCTGGTCGCCGTGCGGCCCGGGTCGCGCGACGAACTGCTCGGGGTATGGGGACTCGGCGAGGCACGCGTGGAACGCTTCGGGGAAGCGCTGCTCGGCGTAATCCGCGACCCCGAGACGGCGCCACCGGAACGCGGCGAGCCGGGGCGATGAACCCCGCGTCGCCGTACGCGGGCACCCCCGACTTGCGCGGGTGTTCACACGTCGGGCATCATTAGCGAAGTTGACGCTGCTCTTTCGGCAGCACTCGAGCAACACTCGATACGACAGGGGAGTGACCCGCATGGACCTGACCATCACGGACATCGCCAAGGAGCGCCTCAGCACCCTCGTCGAAGAGCGGAAGACCAGCCCGGCACAGGGCATCCGTATCTTCACGCAGTCCGGCGGCTGCGGTTGCAGCGGTCCCCGCTTCGGCATGGGCCTCGACGAGCCGACCGGCGAAGATGCCGTGCTGACGATCGGGACGCTCACGTTCCTCGTCGACCCGACCTCGGCGGACATCCTCGAAGGCGCCTCGATCGACTTTGTCGACGACGTCCTCCAGTCCGGCTTCGCGATCGACGCACCAAAGGCGAAGGAGATGGGCGGCGGCTCCTGCGGCTGCGGCGGCGGCGCGCACTAACCCCCGGGCGGCGGCACCAGCCGTCGTCTCCACGATCGCTACGATGACAGCCGGCCCGAATGGGCCGGCTGTTTGCTTGTCGGAGGCGCCATGCCCCGCGTGCTCTTGCTGATCCCCACGAGGAGCTATCGCGCGCCGGACTTCATGGACGCGGCGGCGAAGCTCGGCATCGAGGTCGTCGTCGGCTCAGACGCCCGCAGCCCGCTCGAGGCGCTCAACGGCGGACGCACCGTCGGGCTCGACTTCGCGCACCCCGACACCGGTGCGAGCGAGATCGAGGCGTTCGCGCGGACGCACCCGCTGGACACGATCGTCGCCGTCGACGACGCGGGGGCGCTCATTGCGGCGCGCGCCGCGCGCCGGCTGGAGCTCCCGTACAACCCCGTCTCCGCGGTCGAGGCGACGCGCAACAAGTCGCTGCTGCGCGAGCGTCTCGCCGCCGCGGGGCTGCCCTCGCCGGCCTTCCATGTCCTGCGCACGAGCGACGATCCCCGCCCCGCGGCGAACGCGCTGGCGTACCCCGTGGTGCTGAAGCCGCTCGCGCTGTCGGCCAGCCGCGGCGTGATCCGCGCCGACGACGCCGACGCCTTCGTGGACGCCTTCGCGCGCGTGTGCGCGATCCTCGCGAGCGATGAGGCGCGCGCCGAGTGCGGCGCGGAGCTGGCCGACCGTGTGCTCGTGGAGGGCTACATCCCCGGCACGGAAGTCTCGCTCGAAGGGTTGCTCGACCATGGCCGGCTGCGTGTGCTCGCGTTGTTCGACAAGCCCGATCCGCTCGATGGGCCGTTCTTCGAAGAGACGATCTACGTCACGCCGTCACGATTGCCGGACGCGGACCAACGACTGGTCGCGGAGACGGCCGAGCGTGCGTGTGCGGCGCTCGGGCTCGTCGACGGACCGGTGCACGCCGAGCTGCGGCTGAACGCGGACGGGGCGTACGCGATCGACATCGCGGCGCGCTCGATCGGCGGATTGTGTGCGCGCACGCTCTCGTTCGGGACGGGCATGTCGCTCGAGGAGCTGCTGCTCCGGCACGCGATCGGCGCCGACGTGCCGTCGTTCGAACGGCAGTCCGCCGCTGCGGGCGTGATGATGATCCCGATCCCCGCCGGCGGCACGCTGCGCGGCGTCGCTGGCGTCGCCACCGCCGAGGCGGTCCCGCTGATCGAGTCCGTCACGATCTCGATGCACGTGGGCAGCCGCATCACGCCGCTGCCCGAGGGCAGCGAGTACCTGGGCTTCATCTTTGCGCGCGGCGAGGGGCCCGCTGCCGTGGAGGCCGCGCTGCGCTCCGCACACGCGGCGCTGCGATTCGAGATCGCGTAGCCGGGAGCCCGCGCCGTGTCTCGCGCGCGGCGTATCGCGCGCCCGGCGGGACGCGTCAGCCCGCGACGGGGCCGGGGTCGAGATGGCTGAGGAGCACCACGTCTGCGCCCAGCGCCCGCAGTGGCTCCACCGCCGGCGCGTCTGCGAACTCCTCGGCCTGTCCGGCGATCAGCGTCCGCCCGCCCACACCCTCGACAAGCACGCACTGGTGTCCGGGCGTGTGCCGGGCGCCGACACGAGCGCGAGCCCCGGTGCGAGCTCCACGTCGCCAGCATGCTCGACGTAGCGAGCGCCCGGGAACCAGACCCACTCGGCGATCGTGTAGCGAGGCTCGCGCGCCGCGGCGACCTCCGCCGCCTGCACGTGGATCGGGACCTCAGGGAAGGCGCTGTTCCCGCCGGCGTGGTCGAAGTGCAGGTGCGTGTTCACGATCGCCTCGATGTCGCCGGGCGCCACGCCATGCTCGGCGAGCGCCCCAGCGAGCGGCCGTCGAACCGGCCGGTACTGCTCGTCGATGAACGCCGATCCCTCGCCCACGCCCGTGTCGACCAACCATGGCCGCGCGCCCGCGCGGAGCACGAGGTAGCCATAAATCGGAAGCACGAGGTTCGGCGTGGGATGCCAATCGGGAGTCGTGACCTCAGCGAGGCGGAGCGGGATGACTCGGTTGGTCACGAGGCGACCTCCCGCCGGCGCAGGACTAGAGCCCGAGCGCCCGATCGAGCGGCGCGAGCTGCGCCTCCGTTGGCTCGGCACAGCAGAACCACGATTCGGTCAGGCCAGGCACGGTGGCGCCGGGCTGTGCGGCCACCGTGACCGGACCCTCCACGCCGAGCAGGTGCCGGTACGCCGCCGCCTTCACGTGACGGAAGATCTCGATCGCGTCAGTGTCATCGTCACAGCCCTCGCACGCCGCGGACTCGACGATCGTCGAGAGCTCGCGCTGAAGCGCGTCGAGACGCGGGTCGGCCGCCGCCCACGTGTACGTCAGCGTGTCATCGTCGAACGGGCCGAGCCGGCCCTCGCAGTCGAGGCGCGCGATCAACGGCGACCCGGGCGGGACCAGCAGGCGGATCGCGTACTGCACCGGCTGTACGTTCGCGACGAGCCCGTGGCGCTCGATGAACGCCAGCAGGTCGAGGAAGTCCACCGCAGTCGTCCACGGCATGTGCGCCACCCAGGTCGGTCGCAGCGCGATGCCAGCGGCACTCGCGAGCGCGAGCGCGCGCTCCATGTCAGCCAGCGTGTGGCCCTTTTCGAGGATCGCGAGCGTCTCGTCGTTCGTCGATTCGAACGCGCACGTCACGAACAGACAGCCGAGCGCGCGCAGTCGCGGCAACACGTCGGCGTGCTCGATCAGGTGCTCGACCTTGATCGTCGCGTCGAAGGTGACCGCGGGGTACTGCTCATGGAGCGACTCGGCGAGTGAGAGCGCATGCGGCGCGGCGTTCAGGAAATCGGGGTCCCCGAAGGTGATGTGCTCGGCGCCGGCGGCCACGAGCTGATCGATGTCGGCCAGCACGGTCTCGCGCGCGACGAGCCGCAGCCGCCCGCCGTACACCGGCGTGAGCGGGCAATGCGTGCACTGGTGCGCGCACCCGCGGGTCGCCTCCACGTAGCCCACGAGCCGGCGTGCCGTTCCGTGCGCGAGCCGCGCGTATGCGTCGAGCGGCGGCAGCCCGTGCCGATCCGGCACCGGGAAGTCCTGTCGTGCGAACGCCGGCTCCGCGCCGACACCCGGCAGCGCGCCTGCCGGCGTTGCTCCCGCAGCGCGCGCGGCGAGCTGCGCGGCGAACGCCACGAGCGCGGGCTCGTATTCGCCGCCGATCACCGCGTCGGCGAGCCCGTCGCGCATGAGGCGCGCGTACAGCGGCGACGCGTACAGCCCGTAGAAGGCGATGCGCAGCGGGAGCGCGCGCCGCCGCAGCCGTGTCGCGAGATCGATGCCGACGCGCGCCGCCGTGTGCATGGGCACGGAGATGGCCACGAGGTCGACGTCGTCGAAGCGCTCGCGCTCCGGCGACTCCACGGCGAGATCCAGCGTGCGCACGTCGTGACCGGCGCGCCGCAGCGCAGCGGCCGGCGCGGCCAGCCCGAGCGGCTGGTGACCGAGCTCATACGTCGAGACGAGCAGCACGCGCAATGCGCGCGCGTCCCCCACCGGGCGAGGCGATCGCAGCGATCGCAGCGATCGCAGCGATCGCAGCGACGCGTCGAGCGCGAGCGACCGCACGGCCGATCTCGCCGGCGTCGACGACGCGGTCATCGGTGGGCTATTTCTTCGCCGGCTCGTAGTACGGGTTGTCGCCCGAGGCGTGGTCGGTCGAGTCGAGCACCTGCTCGATCCCGGGGACCTGTTCCCGCACGGCGACTTCGATGCCCTGCTTGAGGGTGACGTTCGCCATGCCGCAACCCTGGCAGCCGCCGCCGAACTCGACGTAGGCGATCGGCCCCTCGACGGCGAGCAGGTTGACGACGCCGCCGTGCGCGGCGATGGCCGGGTTGATCTGCTCGTCGAAGAGACGCTGGATCATCTCTTCGGTCTCGCTCAGCCAGAGCGGGTTGGGGTTCGTGAACTCGAGCCCGGAGCGGTCCGGACCCTTGTGTGCGTAGTTCACCTCGACGCCGTCGAGGTAGCGCGCGTTGCGGCGCTCGATGTAGACGCGGAGCCCATCCTCGGTCTCGACGACGAGGTCGTCTTCGACCTGCGCGCCGTCCTCGACCAGGCTCAGGATGTGCTGGAACTGACCTTCCGCACGTCCCATGATCTGGAGCCGCAGCCCGGCGACCGGGTTCGGGTGACTGCCGATCACATCGGAGAGCTTCTCGGCGGCGGCGTCCGTGAAGGTGACCTTCGGAAGCTGCATGGGTTCGTCCGTCTGCTGCGGTTCATTCGTCATCTGGCCCTGCCCCCTCGGCGTCACCGATTCTGCCAGCGTCGCCTGCACAGCGTAATTGACGAAGGCGTCAGCGCGCGAATCCAGCAGCGAACGCTCGCGGTCGATCACGCCACCGGCGGGCAGATGCCGCGTGCTCGGGTGCGGTACCGACGGCGATCGACTGCTCGCGGATCACAACTCGCCGAGGTAGGCGCGGCGCACGCTGTCGTTCGCGCTCAGTTCCGGGCCGGTACCCGAGAGCACGATCTGGCCCGACTCAACGACGTAGCCGCGGTTGGAGATCGCAAGCGCGCTGGTGGCGTTTTGCTCGACGAGCAGGATCGTCGTGCCCTCGCGGTTGATCTCGCGGATGCGTTCGAAGATCGCCTGCGTGAGGATCGGGGAGAGGCCCATCGACGGTTCGTCGAGCAGAAGCAGGACCGGCCGCGCCATGAGCGCGCGGCCGATCGCGAGCATCTGCTGCTCGCCGCCGGAGAGCGTGCCGCCCGTCTGATGTGCGCGCTCACGGAGGCGAGGGAACGTCTCGAACGCGCGCTCGAGGTCGCGCGCGATCTCGGGGCCGCGCGGGCGCAGGTACGCCCCCATCTCGAGGTTCTCGGTCACGGTCAAACGAGCGAAGATGCCGCGGCCCTCGGGCACGTGCGCGATGCCCGCTGCCGCCACCCGATGTGGCGCCTCGTTGGTGATCGGCCGACCGCGGAACAGCACCCCGCCGTCGGTCACACGGACCAGTCCCGAAATCGCTCGCAGTGTGGTGCTCTTGCCCGCGCCGTTCGAGCCGATCAGACAGACGGTCTCGCCTTCATCGACCTCGATGCTGATGCCGCGGACGGCGCGGATGGCGCCGTACCCGGCATGAACGGCTTCAAGCGCGAGGAGCGGCATGACCGTCTTCCTCACCGCCCACCGGCGTACCGCTCCCGAGGTACGCCTCGATCACGGCAGCATCGCGCTGGATCTCGCGCGGCGCGCCCTCCGCGATCTTGCGGCCGTAGTCGAGCACGGTGATGCGCTCGCACACGCCCATGACCACGCTCATCGCGTGCTCGATCAGCAGCACGGTCACGCCGAGCTCGTCGCGCATGCGACGTACGAGCTGCACGACGGCTGCCGATTCGGCGGGATTCATCCCGGCGGTCGGTTCGTCGAGCAGCAGCAGGCGCGGTTCGGTCGCGAGCGCGCGCGCGAGCTCGAGCCGGCGTTGGTCGCCGTACGGGAGGTTGCGCGCCAGCACGTTCTCGCGACCGCTCAGACCGACGAAGCGGAGCAGCTCCGCGCAACGCGCGACCGCCTCGGACTCCGCAGCGCGCACCGCCGGCGGACGAATAATCGCGCCGGCGACCTCGAGCACGCCATGCGTGAGCGCGGCCGGAACGCCCGGAAGCAGCTGGATCGCCGAGAGCACGCGGTTGGTGCGATGGCGACGCGCATCGGCGCGCCGCTCACCCGACCGCGCGCCGATACGCGCGTGATGCCCGACGAGCACGTTTTCGAGCACGGTCATCGCCGAGAAGAGGCGGATGTTCTGGAAGGTGCGGGACACCCCGGACTCGGCGATCTCGTGGCGGTACAGCCCGTCGATGCGCTGGTCGTCCAGCGTGATCATGCCGGCCGTCGGCCGGTAGTAGCCGCTCACGACGTTGAACAGCGTCGTCTTGCCCGCACCGTTCGGACCGATCAGCCCGTGGATCGCCCCCGGGGCGACGTCGAGTTCGACGTCGTCGAGCGCGACGAGGCCCTCGAAGCGCATGGTCAGCCCGCGCACCGCGAGCCGCGGCGTCGCCTCCCCGTCGGCGGTCGTCGCGGCCACAGTTGCGAGCGTCATGCCGTCGACTCGTGACGCTCGGGCAGCCGCGCCTGCGGGCGACGGGCGGGGAACAGCCCCTCGGGCCGGAGCGCCATCACGGCGACCAGCAGCACGCCGAACACAATGAAGCGCGCGGATGCCACCTGCCGACCCCAGTCGGTGGTGTCCGCGAAGGGAACCGCGGGGTTGATCACGGAGAGCAGGCGTTCCGTCTCCGAGAACTGCATCACCTCCGGGAGGCCGATCAGGATCAGCGCCCCGAAGAGCACGCCGGGCGTGCTGCCCATGCCCCCGATCACGACGATGCTCAGCACGTTGATGGACACCGCGAGCGTGAACGAGGAGGGGTTCACGAACTGGAAGAAGCCCGCGAACACGAGGCCACCGAACGAGCCGATCGACGCGCCCATCGCGAACGCCATCAGCTTGTATTTCACGGTGTTCACGCCCATGCCGGCGGCCACGTCTTCGTCCTCGCGGATCGCCTCCCACGCACGGCCCATGCGCGACGCGCGCATGCGACCGACCGCGGTCGCGATCAGGAACGCGCTCAGCACGAGCAGCCAGTACCACTGGTCGAGCGAACGCAGCACCCAGCCCCCGAGCTCGGGACGGGGGATGTTGAACAGCCCCTGCGCGCCGTTCGTCAGACCGCGCACGTTGAGCAGCAGGATGCGGATGATCTCGCCGAACCCGAGCGTGACGATCGCGAGATAGTCCCCGCGGAGCGGCAGCACAAACAGGCCGAGCATCACCCCCACCGCTGCGCCGAGCGCGAGCACGACGGGGATCGCGAGCCACCAGTTCAGGTCGGCCTGGAGCGCAGGCGAAGCCGGGGACGCGAGGATCGCGTAGGTGTACGCGCCCGTCGCGAAGAACGCGACGAAGCCGAGGTCGAGCAGTCCCGCGTAACCGACGACGATATTCAGCCCGAGACCGAGCACGACGAAGATGCCGACGAGCACGAGGATGCGCAGCCAGCGCGAATCGACCATCGGCCAGAGCGGGACGCTGAGCAGCAGCACGAGTAGCAGCAGCCGCGCGACCGGCAGGCGCGTGCGCTCCTCCGCGGCGTGCAGGGCTTCGCGAAGCGCCGCGAACGGCGCGCGCGTTCGCTCCATCGCCTCACGCACGCTTGCTCACCCGTTCGCCGAAGATGCCCGTGGGGCGCACGATCAACACGATCACGAGCAGGCTGAATGCGATCACGTCGCGCCATTCGTTGGGCAGGGACACGCCCGGCAGCTCGTTCAGCAGCTCCCGACCGACGGTCTCGCTGAGCCCGAGGAAGTAGCCGCCCGCCATCGCTCCCGGCACGCTGCCGATGCCGCCGACCACGGCGGCGGTGAACGCCTTGATGCCCGGCAGGAACCCCATCGTCCCGCGGATGTTCGGGATCCACAGCCCCTGCAGCACCCCGGCCACTCCCGCCAGCGCGGCGCCCACGATGAAGGTGGTCACGATCGTCCGGTCCACGTCCACGCCCATAAGCGACGCCGTGGCGCGATCCTCGGAGACTGCGCGCATCGCGCGGCCGGTCCTGGTGCGCTGGATGAAGACGATCAGTCCGACCATCATCACGACCGACGAACCGATCAGAAACGCCTGGATGTAGCCAACCGAGAAGTCTCCGAGCCCCACTTCACCGGTGGGGAAGACGCGCGGGTAGACGCGGTCGCGGCCGCCGGTGAGCTTCAGCGCGACGTTCTGCAGCGCGATGCTCACGCCGATTGCGCTGATCAGCGGCGCCAGCCGCGGGGCGTTCCGCAGCCGGCGGTAGGCGACGCGCTCGATCACCACCGCGGAGAACGAGGATGCCAGCGCCGCCGCGATCATCGCCGCGAGCAGCGCGACGATCAGCATCGGCCCGGCGATCGCGGAGCCGCCGAGCAGCAGCAGCACCGCCCACCCGGCGAAGGCGCCAATCATGAAGATCTCACCGTGGGCAAAGTTGATCATCTGCAGGATGCCGTAGACGAGCGTGTAGCCAAGTGCGATCAGCGCGTACACGCTGCCGACCGTGAGGCCGTTGACGAACTGATCAAACCAGAACACGCGGCGATGCTACCGTCCCCGGCCCCGACGCGGCCGATCAATGCGGACAAACGGAAGGCGCCGCCCGTGCGACGCCTCCCGTGACGTGACGTGGCCGCCGTCGAGGCTACCCCTCGAACGGAACGAACTGGCCATCCTTGACGATGAAGAAGGAGACCGGCGTCTCGCCGCCGGCGTTGTCGCCCTTCTCGTCGAACGCGATGCGCCCGATCGCGCCGGTCAAGTCGGACGCCGCGATCGCGTCGCGAAGCTTGCCGAGGTCGATCTTCAGCGTGGCGCCGTCGACCTCCGCGACCTGCTTCAGCGCGGCAATCAGGACCGAAGCGGCGTCGTACGACTCAGCGGTGAACGGCGAGGTGTCCGCTTCCTTGCCGTAGGCGGCGAGGTAGCCCGTCTTGAACGTGGTGTACACATCGCCGCTCAGGGTCGGGCTCGGAAGCGACAGGTACGCGCCCTCGGCCGCCGCGCCCGCGAGCGTGATGAACTGCTCGTCGCGCACGCCGTCCGCGGAGAGGAACGGCATCGTCTGCCCGCTCTCGCGAAGCTGCGTGATGAAGGGCACGGCCTCGCCGAAGAAGCCCGAGAAGAAGACCGCGTCCGGCTTTGCCTGCTCGATGTTCGTGACGATCGAGGAGAAGTCCGTCGCGCCCTTCTCGAAGCCCTCGCTACCGAGCACCTCGCCGGTGTAGGCCTTCTCGAACTCGTCCTTCAGGCCCTGGCCGTAGGCGTCGTTGAAGAAGACCACGTAGACCTTCGCGGCGGTGAGCGTCTCGCTCGCGAACTTCGCGAGCGCGGGCCCCTGAATGGCATCGTTGTACGTGACGCGGAAGAACGTCGCGTACGGGGCGCGCCCCGCCGGCGCAGTACTGGCGACTGCCGTCGAAGACGGCGAGATCGTCGTGATGCCGGCCTCTTCGTAGAGCGGCTGTGACGCGATTACGGACGAAGAGCACACCGGGCCCACCACGCCGACGACGCCGGCGTCGATCAGCTGCTGTGCCGCGGACGTGCCGCCCTCGGACGAGCACTGGTCATCCTTGCGCTCGAACGTGATCGCGTGACCCTCGATCGTGACGTCCTTGCCGGCCAGCTCGGCCGCCTGCGCGATCGGAATGCCGAGCGCCTGCAGGTCGCCGGTGAGAATCGTCGAGATACCGATCTTGATCGGCTCTCCGGCACCCACGGTGATCACCGGATAGCCTGACTCCGGTGGTGCCACCGTGGCAGTGGCTCCACCTGCAACTGCCGTCCCTGTAGCGACAGGCGTACCAGTAGCCTCATCGTCGCTGCTGCCGCACGCGACGACGGTCAGCGCCATCGCGAGCATGAGCACCAGCAGCCAGCTCACACGTACCCATCGGGTACTCAATCGCATCTCTTGTCCTCCGGAATACAGCTCTTGATGCGCACGTGCGTCTGCCCGTGCACAGTTCTTCAACCTAACAACGCCTTCACCGACGATCCATACGCACGCAACGGCCGGGACGGACGCATCTGCGGATCGGGCCGGCCGGACCCGGGGCGGCCTGCCGCGACCGAGCACGTCACCACGGCGTGCCCTCGCTGGCCTGCTCGTCGAAGCGCGCGTTCTGTGCCTTCGACCACGCCACGCGATTCGCGTCCGCGTCGCTTGCGGCGCCACCGGAGCCACCGATCAGCCAGAAGTTCCCGGAGGCGCGCACGGCGGCGCTCTGCCCCATGATGTCCGCGGCCTGGTTGATCGACATCTTCGAGAGCTTCAGCGCATAGAGATCGTTCAGTGCCACCCGGCGCGCGAGCCACATCGTGGCGTCTTCAAGCTGCGCTCGCGGCACCACCCGGTTCACCATGCCCAGGCGATGCGCCTCCTCGGCGTCGACGAAGTCGCCCGTCCAGAGGTGCTCCTTCGCCTTCTTGATGCCGAGCTCCCAGAAGTGCGTCGGGTACTCGTGATGGGCACCACCCCAGCGCACCGATCGGTCCGCGAAGAGCGCGTCGTCCGCCGCCACCGCCAGATCGCAGGCGGCGACGAGCATCCACGAGCCCATGATGCAGTAGCCCTGCACCATCGCGATCGTCGGCTTGCCGATGTTTCGCCAGCGGTCGTGCAACCGCCAGTAGACGCCGCGATCCATCGACTCGAGCCGGCCGAGCGCCGACGTGTCGCGCGGAAAGTCCTCGAGCTCCGCCCGCGCCTCGTCCGTGCCGAGATCGTGCCCGCCGCCGAAGTGATCGCCGGCTCCGGCCACCACGATCACCTTGACGCTGTCGTCGCCCTCCGCGCGCGCGAATGCCTCGTCGAGCTCCGCGTATACGCGGCGGCTGATCACGTTGCGCTTCTCGGGACGGTTGACCGTCACCTTCACGATGTCATCGCGCTGTTCGTACAGGACGTGCTTCAGTTCCACGCTTCCGCCTCCACATCGCGCACGCCGTTCGCGGCGTCGCTGCCCGCACCCGGTTGCCGTCGAAGCCGCGGCTTCGTCACACGCTGCCCGGCACGCACGCATTACAGACGCCATCACGACCTGTCAACGCGAGGCGTGGCGGGAGGCGAGACGGGCGTGCGACGGGGGTCAGCCGACTCAGCCGAGGCGGCTCACGACTTCATCGACGTGCCGCGCGACGAGCGCGGGCGACTCCATGGGGATGAAGTGCGTGCCGTGATCCAGCGGCACGTCCTCGCCGTGAGCGAAGCGGGTGGCGAGGTCCGGCGGCGTCGGCGACGACGTGAACGCGCGCGGCGCGCCCGCCTCCGCGACCGGCTGCGCCGGCGCGCGAATGACGCGCACCGGGACCGTGATCCGAGCGACCTCATCCGCGACGTCCGTGCTGCCCGCGTGGGCGTAGACGTCCGCTTCGACGAGCGGTGGACACGCCAGCTCGAAGCCACCCTCGGCTAGGGGCAGCAGCCCGTAGCGGCAGTAGTCATCGAGCACGGCCGGCTCCCAGTCGCTGAACGGGGGTCGCGTTGCGAACCGCTCGATCATCTCCTCCGGCGACGCCCAGCGGTCACGCCGGCGCGCGACGAACGACGAGCTCGGCGGCTCACCGTCGGCGGCGTCGGGCCGCGCGGCGCCGCCGATCACCGGGTCGACGAGTACGAACCCCGAGAACCGATCTGGCTCGCGTCCGGCCGCGTACATCACCGAGTGCCCGCCCATCGAGTGGCCCACGCCAACGATGCGCGTGAGGTCGAGCTCGCGCACGAGCGCGGTGAGGTCATCGCCGAAGCGCGCCCAGGCATACGGCCCATCCGGCCGCTCGCTGCGGCCATGCCCGCGCATGTCGACGGCGTATGCGCGCCGGCCGGGCAGCCGCCGGATCACCTCGTCCCAGCAGCGGGCGTGGAAGCCCGTTGCGTGCACGAACAGCAGCGGCGGACCGTCCCCGGCCCACTCGAAAACGCACAGCCCGACGCCGTTCGCGGTCACGCGCGACTCGACGGGCTGCTCGTCCTCCGGTCGGCGGGCTACGTGGAAGGACTCGTCGGTCATCGCTGCTCGATTCACGTTGACGGGGAACGCGACGGGTTCGCCTCCGGGGCGGCTCGGGGCGGTCGCACGATACCGGCGCGGCGTCGGCGCGCTCCGACACGGGTTCGACCGAGGGCCGAGTCTTTACCTAGAATGGGCGACCGCGGCAGGGTAGCTCAGTGGTAGAGCAGGGGACTCATAAGCCCTTGGTCGGGAGTTCAACTCTCCCCCCTGCTACCAACTTCGAACGCGATGATGCCTCTGACCGCTGCCATGCGATCAGGGGCATCATCAATTCAGGCTCAATCAGGGCTGAGAAGCGGCAGCCCGCGCGACGTGTCCGGGCTCACGGGCGCGTGCGCGACGCTCGTCGGCGCGTCCTCGGCGGGAACGCCCCGCCTCTGTCGAGTCAGTTGTCCGGCTGAATATTTGCGACGCCTGGGGTGAGACGGCGCCCGCCCCGCAGTACCGGCCGGCCCAGCGCCTCGTCTTCCTCAGCCGCGGCAAGCGCGCGTTCGTTCTCGCGGATCTTGCTCTCGATCGCCTCACCCGCCCGCTGCCACGTGCCCCGATTCTCGATCACGAACTTGTTCGACTCTCGGTAGTCGTCGAGCAGTCCATTGATCTGCGGGATCACGTAGCGCGCCACCAGGTCCCAGCTTCGTAGTGTGTTCTCACGATTCGCCCAGTCGTGGACGAAGCCGACGACGCAGCCGAATCCGCCCGTGAGCTCTTCCATCTGACGGATACGCTCCACCAGATCATCCGGCGTACCGATCACCGCCGTGCTGACGTCGGAGAACGCGACGGCATCAACCGCCTCGTCCGGCGTGCCGAAGATCGGCCCCTCGCCGGCCGCGAGCGTGCCCACCTGATATTCGTTGTTGTGCCGCATCAAGCCGTCGCGCGCCTGCTCGCGGGCCTGCTGCCTGGTTTCGGCGATGTGCCAGCTGAGGACGACCCGCCAGTTCTTGCGGTCGACCGTCTTGCCGTGCTTCGCCGCCGACTCTTCGGCGAAGCTCCACTGCATCGGCAACGCGCGGATGCCTTCCCTGGACATCGAACCGAGCGACAGGATGCCCGTTTCGTGCTTGCCGGCGAGCGTCATACCGGACGGACTCACGATCGAGGCGACCGCGAACTCCATGCTCTTCTGGACCGGCCTGAGCTGCAGCTTTGCGTCCCGGAGCGTGAACCACTCCGACTCATGGCTGACCCGCTCCCCCGCGAGCAGGCGCCGGATCACGCCCATCGCCTCATCCTGACGGTCCCGTAGCACCATGGGGTCGACGCCCAGGGTGTGGGCGTCGGAAGGCAGCGCACCGGGACCGGAGCCGAAGATCACGCGACCGCGTGACTGGTGATCGAGCTGCACTAATCGCTGGGCGACCATGAACGGATGGTGGTACGGCAGCGAGACCACGCCGGTGCCCAGCTTGATCCGATGCGTGCGCTCGGCAGCGGCCGCCAGGAAGAGCTCTGGCGACCCGATCACCTCCCAGCCCGTGGAGTGATGCTCGCCGCACCAGAATTCGTCATAGCCCAGGCGTTCGATGTGTTCGACGAAGGTCAGATCGCTTTGAATCTGGAGCGTCGGGTGCTCACCGATCGGGTGATAGGGCGCGAGAAACGCACCGAACCGCAGATCAGCCATCGCTGTACCTCATGTCGTGCCGCCTGGCGTACTCGACCAGATCGGCCCCACTTTAGTCGACCCCTCTCCACCGTTGGGACCCGCTGAACGGCCTCGGCGAGGCGTACGCGGTCCGCACGATGCGGTCGCTCACAGAGACGTCTGCCCGGCCCGGGCACTGCTCAGGCAACGTCCCTGTTCGGGTTGATCAGATACTTCTCGCCCGTCGCGCGCCTGTTGTAGACCGCGATGTGCTCCAGGCTCAGCGCCTCGCGGAGCGAGATCTCCCGGACGTAGTGGCTGGCGAAGGTGGTCTTCACCTCGTCGGCGACCCGCCGGCGCAGGCGTTCCGTTGCCTCCGGGCCGATGCGCGGGAGGAACGGCGTGAGCAACCACCCGCCGATACCCCACGCCATGCCATACGCGCGGCGGAGTTCCGTCGGCGAAGTGTCCAGGCCACCGTAGATGTACAGCTGCTTGTGCACGGACGAGCCGTACCGGTTGAACCCCGGCTCGTTCGCGCTCGCGGCCGCCTCCATGCACGTCAGGATGTCGCTGCCCAGGCGACCGCCGCCCACGGCGTCGAAGGCGAGCGTGGCGCGCGTCTTCGTGAGCGTCGCCGTCAGCTCGGGCATGAACGACGGCTGGCTCGAGTCGATCACGTGCTTCGCACCAATCGACTTCAACAGCGCCACCTGCTCGGGTGTGCGCACGATGTTCACGAGCTCGACGCCGTCGGCGAGGCAGATCTTCACCAGCATCTGGCCCAGATTCGACGCTGCCGCCGTGTGCACGAGCGCGCTGTGACCTTCGAGCCGCATCGTCTCCACGAACCCGAGCGCCGTGAGCGGATTGACGAAGCAGGACGCGCCTTCCGCGGGCGTCGTGCCTTCGTGCAGGAGCAGGCACTGGTCCGCCTTGACCACGCGGAACTGGGAGTACATCTCACGGCCGAGCACCGCCACCGTCCGCCCGAGCAGCGACCGCGCCAGTTCGCCCGAACCGGCCTCGACGACCACGCCGGCGCCCTCGTTGCCGACAGGCATCGGCTGATCGAAGCGCGCCGCCGCCATCGGCAGCAGCGCCGGCGCGATCGGTGCGGTCACGACCGGTGCTTCCGGCGTGCCTGACAGTTTCGCCTTCGTCATGTCGGCCGGGCCGAGCAAGAGGCCCAGGTCGGAGGGGTTGATGGGTGTGCCCTCGACACGGATCACGACCTCGTCCGGGCCGGGCGACGGTGTCTCCACGTCAACAAGCTCGAGTTTGAGCTGGCCGGCACTGCTGATGGTGGAACGGAGTTGCAGGGGCATCTGGTTCGCCTTCTCCCAGGGAGCGCGCCGATCCGGTCCCGGAGCGGCGTCGGTCTGGCAGCGTATCTCAACGCCGGGGGCGCCTTCGGTGCGACGTGCCCGGGGTGCGCGCGTCCGTCCCCCGGCGCTGTCCGCATCTGAGGCAGCCCCATGGAGCGATCGCGGCCGGCCCTTCGGCGAGTGCGGCCGGCGGCGGCGTCCGGGCTGCCCTTACGGGCGCATCGTCCGCATACGCGGGCCGAGCTCGCGTGTGGCGAGCTGGATCTGCGCGTGCCGGATGAACTGCACGGCGAGCGGTCGCGACTCGCGCGGATCGATCAGGTCGTACAGCCCGAACGACTCCGCGCGAAAGAACGGTGAGCGGTCGCGCGAGTGCAGATCCTCCAGTTCCTGGCGGCGGGCATCGGGATCGGGCGCGGCCTCGATCTCGCGGCGATAGGCAGCCCACACGCCGCCCTCGATCGGGATCGAGCCCCACTCGCCCGACGGCCACGCGTAGACCGGGCCGTTGCCGTTGTGGTGCAGCCCTGCCGCGACCCCGTACGCGCGGCGCACGATGAACTTCATCCACGGCACGGTCGCCTGGCTCACGGCGGACTGTGCGCGCACGCCCTGTCGGAGCGTGCCCGCCGTCTCCGCCTCGACACCGACCATGAACCCGGGCTCGTCCTCGAAGCTCAGGACCGGCAGATGGAACGAGTCGCAGAGGTCGATGAAGCGCGTGAGCTTCTCGGAGGAGTCGGCGGTCATGGCGCCGCCCTCGAAGTTTGGGTTGTTGCACGTGACACCCACCGGGTAGCCGTCGAGCCGCGCCAGCCCGGTCATGAGCGAGCGGC
This sequence comes from Chloroflexota bacterium, assembly GCA_027622315.1. Classification (GTDB taxonomy): domain Bacteria; phylum Chloroflexota; class Dehalococcoidia; order UBA2979; family UBA2979; genus VGNK01. Next base: position 27,705 of record JAQBZW010000001.1, read on the forward strand.
CGAAGTACGGCGCGAGCTCGAAATAGCTGTCCTGATCGAGCACGCACGCGATCAGCTTGCGCGGGTTGAAGGGCCGCCGGCGGTCGCGCGGCATCAGCGAGAGCAGATCCTCATCGCGGCGATCTGCCGGATCCGCGCAGTCGCGACGCTGCGGGAGCATCCAGGCGTTGCTCGGCATGTAGGACAGGAACGTCTTGACCTGGCGCAGGCAGTCGGCCTCGTCCTCGGCGAGGTTGTCGACGATGCCGCTGCGCGTGTGCACCTGCCAACCACCGAGATCTTCCTTCGACACCGACCAGCCGAGCGCGCGCTCAACCACCGGCGGTCCGCCCGCGAACAGGAACGCGGTGTTGCGCGCCATGACCGAGAAGTGCGACTGCGCAACGCGCGCGGCAACGATCCCTGCACACGCGCCCATCGCGGCGGTGGCCACCGGCACGGTGCCCAGCAGATCCGCGTGCGGCGACACGGGCTGGCCAGAGATCGCGTTGCCCGAGTGACGACTGCGGTTCGTGCGCACGCTGCCGCCGGCGCCCTCGTGCAGCCGCACCAGCGGCAGCCGCATGCGCCGCGCCAGGTGCTCCATGTAGTAGCCCTTCGCGCTGCCGCCGCCGTCCGACGCGCCGCCGCGGATCGTCGCATCCTCGCCACCGATCACGACGTCCTGCCCGTCGATGCGTGCGGTGCCGATCACCGCGTTCGAGGGCGTCAGCGAAACGAGGTTGCCGTCGTCATCACGCTCGGCGGAGGCGGTGAGCCGGCCGATCTCCTGGAACGAGCCGACGTCCACGAGCTCGTCGATGCGCTCGCGAATCGTGAGCAGGCCGCGCGCGTGCTGCCGCTCGACGGCGGCCGGACCGCCCATCTGCTCGGCAAGCCTCCGGCGACGCTCGATCTCTTCGACTTCTGGCTGCCAGGTCATGTCAGTACCTCCCGGGCGGCGCTACTCCATGGCACCCGCCGCCGCATAGTCCGCGATCTCGTCCGCGCTCAGTCCCAGCACCTCCGTCAGCACCTCGAACGTGTGCTCGCCGATCAGCGGCGCGCGTGATGTGACAGGCGGATGCGCCCGTGAGCGGATCGGGTTGCGATGGATCAAGAACGATCGCCCGGACGGATGATCCCCGGGCGCGGTCTCGTGGAACTGGTTGCCGCCGAGCGTCGGATCGCGATGCACGCTATCCGGGATGGTCTGATACGGACCGGCCGGCACGCCGGCTGCCTGCAGTTGTTCCGCCAGCTCATGCCGGTCGAATGCGCGCGTCCACGCCTCCAGCGCGTCGCGGATCTCCTCGCCGGCGGCGCGGCGGCCATCGAGCGTGGCGAAGCGCGTGTCGCGCAGTGCGTCGACGCCCGACAGCGCGACCAGCGTCTGCCACTGCCGGTCGTCGTAGACCGCGATCGCGCACCAAGAATCCTCGCCGGCGCAGCGGAAGAAGTCGTGCGGGCAAGCACTCGCGTCGTCGTTCCCGATTGGCGCCGGCGCGCTCCCCGTCGCCCCGTACTCGAGTAACGCCGGCCCCATGATCGCGATGGTCGACTCGTACTGGCTGAGCTCGATGAACTGCCCCTCGCCGGTGCGATCGCGGTGTTCGAGAGCGGCGAGCACGGCGATCGCGGCATGGAACGGATTCGACGAGAAGTCGGCGTACTGGTGTCCCCAGGGCAACGACGGCTCGCCGGGGTGGCCGGAGACCGACTTCAGCCCGGCCACGCCCGCGAACATGTCGCCGAAGCCTCGCCAGCGTGCGCGCGGCCCGCTGCTCTCCATGCTCGGCATGTTGACGACGATCACGCCGGGGTTCAGATCGCGCGCGCGCTCGTAGCCCGCGCCCCACTGCTCGAGCTGATCGCCAGCAAGGTTGCACAGCACGACGTCGGACGCGGCGACTAGCCGCTGGAGCAGCTCGCGGCCCTCCGCGGAGCCGAGATTCACCGTGCACGATCGCTTTCCCGAGTTCGCGTCCTGGAAATATCCACCGCTGTCGGGATCCGAATTCGCGTCGCCCGGGAGCACGCCGAACAGCGGCGTGCGGTTCGCTCGTCCGACCTCCATGCGCTTGCGTGACTCCACCTTGATCACGTCCGCGCCGAAGTCCGCCAGCAGCCGCGCCGCGAACGGGCCCGCGATGATCCACGAGAGGTCGAGCACGCGCACTCCCGCGAGCGGCCGGGGGGCGTGATCGCCCGCGCTCATAGCACGCCCTCAGCGCGCAGCCCGGCGAGCGCCGCGCCGTCGAGACCAATGGCGCCGTACACCTCGGCGTTGTGCTCCCCGAGTCGCGGGGGGCGCCCGCCCACGCCCCCGGGGGTGACGCCGAAGCGCATCGGCAGACCCGCATCGCGCGGCACGGTCGCGAGCTCCGGATGGTCGATGTCGACGAAGAACGCACGGGCTTCGAGGAAGGGGTCCCGCAGCAGGTCGGCCGCGTCGTGCACCGGCAGCGCCAGCAGCCCGCGCGACTGGACCGCATCGACCAACACGCCTCGCGTCTGCGTGCCAACCCACCGCGCGATCAGCCGGGTGGGACGTTCGTCCGCCATGAACTGATCGTGGGTGAGGTCCGCGCGCAGCGCGCGCAGCGCGCGCAGCTCCGCGACGACGGCCGGTGCATCCTCGCCGCTGAGTTCGCCGACGAGCGCGATGGCCTCCGGGTCGCGCCAGGGGTTGAACGCGACGTAGCCGTCGGCCGCCTCGTAGAGGCCGTTGGGCAGACCGTCGCCGCGTGGCGTGCGACCGCGCTCGAAACCGAACTGGTGGTAGAGCGACGCGTTCTGCATCTGGAACGTGACCAGCGTTGCGACGCGCTCGATCGCGATGTCGACGACATCGCCACCACCCCCGATGCGCGCGGAGCGGCGGGCGATCAGCGCGCCGAGCGCGGCGGCGAGTCCCGCCAGCTCCGACGCCTGCTCCGGGCCAAAGCGCGCGGGGCACCCCTCGCGGTAGCCGTACAGGCCGAGCATGCCGCTCATCGCCTGGCAGACCAGGTCCCCACCCAGTCCCTCTCTCTGGCCACATATCTGTCCGGTCATGTCCGCCGCTCGATACGCACGCAATCCGGATGCGCCGAGGGCGCGCCCGCCGATCGGCGCGCATAATCAGCGCGCCGCGCGCGGGATCGCGCGACGACACGGCGATCGGATGCGGGCCGGAGGGGGTGCGGGGGGGCGACTCGTGGTTGTGCATCGTGGAATTGTGATCGTCCACGGCGTGGGCGAAGCCGGCAAAGGCGGGTACCTCGATCTGTTCGTGGAACCGCTGGCGCGCTTCGTCGGCGACGCGATCGAAGATGCCAACGTGGCGATCGAAGTCAGCAACGAAGCGGACATCGGCCGCATGAGCTCCGCCACGTTGCGTCTGCGGGACGAGAACACGCGGGCGGTCGTGGAAGAGTGGCGCATCCAGGACGCCTGGTGGGCGCGGTCGTTCGCAGCGAGCGGCTCTCAGGTGGTGCTGTACTGGGGCATCATCGCCGGCATCACGTCGATGTGGATGACCTTCCGCAACGTCTTCGTCCGCAACGCGCTGCGCTTCCTCATGCCGCGCCGCTACGAGCAGCTCCCGCTCGCGCGTGCGGACCTGCGCGGGCGGCCGCTCAGCCCGAGCACGGCCCGTCGCCTCGGCGAGGCGGACGAGGGCGCATGGGTGGTCGCCGGCGCCGCGCGCATGAAGGCGCTACTCGATGCATTCGTGTGGATGCTGATCACCGCCGGTTACCTGGTCGTCGCGGTGACGGGTCTCCTGATCGTGATCCCCGTCTACCTGCTCCTGCTCACCCCGCTCGCGATGCTGGTTCCACAGGTGTCGCGGGTGCAGCGAGCGATCGTGGGCACGCTCGTGCGTGGCGTCGGTGATCAGCAGGCGACGACCACGCGCCGGTTCGCGCTCGCCGCCGCCGCGAACGAGGTCTCGCGCGCGCTGGCGCCCATGCTCGACCCGAGAGCGCTGGCGGCCGAGCGCGACCGTGACCCGGCGTTCGCCGGATACCGCACCGTGACGGTGGTCGCCTACTCGGGTGGCACGATCGTCTCCTACGACGCGCTGGCGACGCAGGTCCAGGACTGGATGGCGCAGCCCGTCCCGGAGGGGATCGAGCGGCCGACGCGCGTGAACTGGATCACGGCGGGAAGCGGCCTGAACCTCGCGTACCGCATGCGCCGACGCCGCTCACAGCGCGATAACGCGTTCTGGGGGCGTCGCATCGACGGCTACGTAAACTGGTTGAACATCTACGCGCGCTACGACCCGATTCCGCAGGGTCCGGCGCCCGGCGCGCTAGTGGAAGCGCTCGTCGGGCGAGACCCGTGGCTCGACGTTCCCCCCGACACCGGGCAACAGCGGCCGCCGTACGTGTGCCTGCGAGTCGTGAACGACGACTTCCCGGCGACGGACCACTTCGGCTACTGGAGCAACGGGGACGAGGTGCTCTCACGGGTCGCGCTCGTCGTGATGTCCGACACGCTCGCCCACAGACAGATCGACCCGCAGGATGTCGCCTTCGGCACCAGTCCACTCACACGACTGGCGTCGGAGGTGGCACGGCGGACGGCCCGCGGCCGTCCGCACCGGAACGAAGTCCTGCGCCGGCAACTGCCGGTCTACCTCGGGATGCTCGGGTTCATCGCGCTGCTACCGCGGGCCGCACTCGCCGGTCGCTGGCTGCTCGGCAAGGACACGCTGTTCGGCGTGCCCGCGGTCAGCTTCCGCGGCCGCGTGCTGGACGAGTTGCTGCCGACGTCGCTCGGCGGCCTGAGCATCGAGGGCTACCGCGACTGGCTGGTGGGTGTGGCCGCGATCGCGTTCGCGGCGCTGGTCGCCGTCCAGCTCATCCAGCTGCTCGCGACCCTCGCCCGCTGGGTCCGCGACGGGGGATCGTTCTGGCTGGTGATCGTTCCGGTGCTCGGGACCGTGCTCACGATCGCGCTCGTCGCCTATGGCCTGGTGCTCGCCGGATAGCCGGGTCGGGCGACCGGCAGCTCACAGGGCGCATTCGTGGTCTCACCCAGTGCCGCGTGGATCGCCGCCAGCAGCGCGCTCTCCACGAAGGGCTTGGTGACCAGTCCCCTGGGGCGCCCCGGGGGACTGTGGGTGGCGATCGCGGGCTCCGCGTAGCCGGACATGTACAACACAGGCGTCAGCGGGCTCAGTTCGCCGAATCGCTGGGCGAGCTCGTAGCCACCCATCACCGGCATGACCACGTCGGTCAATAGCAGACTGATCTGGTTCGTCCGGTCCGACGCGATCTCCAGTGCCCGTGCGGCGCTCGACGCGACGAGCACGCGGTAGCCGTTGCGCTTCAGGATGCGCCGCGCGACCTCGCGGAGCGATGCGTCGTCCTCGACGATCAGCACCGTGCCGGCACGCGGAGTGTGCGGCGGCAGCGCTGACGGATCCTCGGCGCCGGCGGCAACCGGAGCGGTCGCCGCGCGCAGCAGCACCGTCACGGTCGTACCGACCCCCAGTTCCGAGCTGAGCCGCACGCTCCCGTCCGACTGGGTGACGATGCCGTACACCGTCGCGAGCCCCAGGCCCGAACCTTCGCCCGTCGGTTTGGTGGTGAAGAAGGGGTCGAAGGCGCGATCCAGCACCTCCGCGCTCATGCCTGTCCCGGTGTCGCTGACCCGCAGGCGGACGTGATGCCCGGGCTCGAGCGTGGGATGGCATTCGGCGTTCGCGCCGTCGACCAGGAATGCTGCGGTGTCGATGGTGACCGTGCCACCGTCGGGCATGGCATCGCGTGCATTGACCGTGAGGTTCACCAGGATCTGCTCGATCTGGCCCCGATCCGCCTCGATCGGTGGAAGCTCCGGATCGAGTTCCGTCTTCAACGACACGTGCTCGCCAATGGTGTGAGTGAGCAGAAGTTCGATGTCGCGGACGAGCGCGTTCAGGTCGATGACCTCAGGCTGGATCGTCTCGCGTCGCGCGAACGCGAGCAGGCGACGCGCGAGCCGCGCGGCACGCTCGGCCGCCGACTGGATCTGCTCGATATCGATCCGCGCTTCGGCGAGCCGGGAGTCGGCAGGAAAGTCCTGTGCGCGCGTGGACAGCGTCTCACCGACGAACGCCGCGTAATTCTGAATCACGCCGAGCAGGTTGTTGAAGTCGTGGGCGATGCCGCCCGCCAGCTGGCCGAGGCTCTCGAGCCGCTGTGATTGCGCGAGCTGTGCACGCAGCTGATCCTGCTCCAGCAACGCGGCCAGGCGCTCGCGGGCTCGAGTCGACTCGACGCGCTCCGTGATATCACGGACCGAAGCGGTGACCACGGGCCCCGCGAAGGAGTCGAAGACGATCGCCGAGATCTCTGCGGGGAACTCCGTTCCGTCCTTGCGACGGCCGGTCAGCTCCGCACGCCAACCCCGGGGTCCCGTCGCGTCCGCCGGTTGAGCCTCAGTCTCAAATTGCGCACAGAGCGCTGACCCGGCTTCCGCGACGAGCAACTCGACCGGCTGCCCAACCACCTCACTGGATTCATAGCCAAAGAGCGTCTCGAGCTGCCGGTTGACGCGACTGATCAGGCCTTCGCGATTGACGATCACCGTGGCGTCCGGCGCCGCCTCGAGCAGGCGGCGCACCTCTGTGACCGGTGGTGTTCGCTCGCCCCGTTCGCGGATGGCGAGCATGGTGACGACGCCGTCCGCAGAGTCCACCTCGCTCAGTGTGACCTCTGCGGCAAACTCCGACCGATCACGGCGACGCCCGATCAGCTCGATTCGGCCGCGCGCCCTCTGTGCGCACGACCTGTCCTCGCAATCGCCACGCGTGCGCAGCGTCTGGAGATCGACCGGGAGGAACGTCTGGAGTGGCTGCGCGAGGAGATCTGCAGGGCCGTAGCCGAAGAGCCGCTGCGCCTGCTCGTTGGCGAAGCAGACGCGCCCGTCGACATCGAGACCGACGATCGCGTCGGGGGCTGCGTCGAGCAGGGCGTGGCTGAACGCGTCCGAAATCGCGACCATGCAAGCCTCCAGCTGAGCGGACTGCTCGGCCGGCCCGTACGAGACCATAATCGACACCAGCACGTGTTGATAGTGCGTGGATAGATGAGGTTTGCATTGGTTTCTTCGCCGCACCGCACGGCCCCGAGCGGACCCACACCGTCGAGCCCCACCCGTGAGGACGCCTCAACTCCACCCGGCGGTCGTCGCCCCCGGGCGGGACGCGGTGCTTCAGCGGAAGTCAGTGAGCGTGGGCTCGCCCTCGCCAAACGGGGGGCGGGCGCGGTAGAAGCGTTCTTCACCGAAGAAGCGCTCGGCGAGGTCTTCTGGCATGCGCGCGAACATGCTGCTCTCGCCGAACTGGCTGCGGTGCATCGCCGCCGCGCGGCGTTTCGCCGCGGCGTATGCCGCGCAGTCGATCACCACGCTCACGGGCGGGTCCGGGCGGGCCAGCGCCTCTTCAAAACGCTTGCGCATGTCTTCACCCAAGGGCTCCGGGGCGAGCCCGCGCCGTTCGAGTTCCAGTCGCACGTTCGCGAACTGCTTCATCGTGCGCGCGCCCCAGTAGAGCCGCTCAGGTGCCCATGGCGCGCCCGTCTCCGGGAAAGCCCCCGGATCGCCACAGGCATCGAAGGCCGCGACCGTGTGCATGTACGTCGCAATGTGATCGGGATGGCCGTAGCCGCCGTCGGGCTGCCACGTGAAGACGTCGTGCGGGCGCACCTCGCGCATGATCGCCAGCAGCGCCGGGACAGCCACTGCGGGCGGCTGCTGGTGAAAGCTGCGCGGGTCGTCGTTCTCGGTCGTGCCCGCCATGCCGCTATCGCGGAACGGCAGGAGACGGACCTCGGCGAGCCCGATCTGCGCCATCGCCGCGCGCAATTCCAGCTCGCGCGTGTAGCCGAGCGTCTCTGGCGTTGCGAGCGTGGCATCGCTGATCTCGCCCACCTCGCCGCGTGTCGTGCACACGAGCGTGACGGCGTTGCCTTCCGCCAGGAAGGCTGCAAGCGTGCCGGTGACCTGGCCTTCATCGTCCGGATGGCCGTAGACGGCCATGATCCGCCGGCCGCTCACGCCGACCACGGAGGGCAGTGCACTCATCTTCGCTCCTGCATCGTCATATCCGTCGGGACTGACCCGCTCGCTCGCTGGAGGAGGCCGACGAGGGAACTGAGACCCCACGGAGTCCCGAGGTTAGGGCACACCGGCCGAACGCACCGCCGGTACCCCCCGATCCCACCGGCATCCGACAACCGACCGGGCGGACGAAGACGGACCTTCGGGGTACATTAGTGAACCCGCGCACAATGTCTGGGAAGGCTCGACGCATGCTCGCTCGTCTCGGCACATGGTGTTTCCGCAACCGCTGGAAGGTGCTGGCGGGCTGGCTCGCGCTGGTGGTCGTCGTGTTCGGCGCGGGCGCAGTGATTGGTTCGGCGTTCGACGGCGCATTCGAGATTCCGGCGTCCGAGAGCCGTCGCGGATTCGATGCGCTCGACGAGCACTTCGGCGGCGTGGGTAGCGGTCAGAGCGGGTCCATCGTCTTCCGCGCCGAGCAGGGTGTGCAGGATCCCGCCGTGCAGTCGGCGATGGAGGGCTTGTTCTCCCGCGTCGCGGCGATCGAGGGCGTGTCCGTCACGAGCCCCTACGAGGAGTTCGGCGCGCAGCAGGTCAGTGCAGACGGCATGATTGCGTACGCGACCGTCACGCTCGCCGTCGACATCGACATGACGGAATCCACGGTGATCGGCCAGACCATTATCGACGAAGCGCCGGCCATGGACGGCCTCACCGTGGAGGTGGGTGGCCAGGCGCTCGCGCCGTTCGAGCCGCCGCAATCGGAGTTCGTCGGGCTGGCATTCGCGGTGGTCGTGCTGATCCTGGCATTCGGCTCCGTGCTCGCGATGGGGCTGCCGATCGGCGTGGCCGTTGCGGGCGTAGGCGTGGGCGCCGGGCTGATCGCGCTGATCTCGAACCTGCAACCGGTCCCGGACTTCGCGACGACGCTCGGCGCCATGATCGGGCTCGGTGTGGGCATCGACTACGCGCTGATCATCGTCACCCGCTATCGCGAGGGCCTCGCCAGCGGACTGACGCCGGAGGCGGCCACGGAGCGCGCGCTCGATACCGCCGGGCGGGCCGTGTTCTTCGCGGGCATCACCGTCGTGATCTCACTGCTCGGGATGCTGCTGATGGGCCTGAGCTTCGTCTCGGGGCTCGGCATCGGTGCCGCCACGGTGGTCGCCGTCACGATGCTCGCGTCGCTCACGCTGCTCCCGGCCTTCCTCGGATTCGCCGGGCACCGCGTCGAAATTACGCGCTGGCCGGAGTTGATCGCGGCCGCGCTGCTCGCCGCGGCGCTGCTGGGCGCGGGCCTCGGCCTGCGGCCGCTGCTGTTCGCCGCGCCGGCTGCGGTGCTCGTGTTCGTCGCGGGCCTGCTCGTCCCGGCGCTGCGCGTCGACGTGCCGCGGCGACCGCGCCGGGCGCTCCGCGACTCGCTCGCGTATCGCTGGAGCCGGCTCGTGCAGTCGCACCCCTGGACCGGCGTGATCGCCGGCGCCGGGGTGCTGCTGCTGCTCGCCGCGCCCGTGCTCTCGCTGCGCATGGGCTTCTCCGACGAAGGCAACTTCGGCGAGGACACGACCACCCGGCGCGCGTACGACATGCTCGGGGCCGGCTTCGGGCCCGGCTTCAACGGGCCGCTGCTGGTCACGCTGGTGCTCGGGCAGCCGTCCGATCGCGATGCCGTTGCGGCCGTACATGATGCGATCGCGAGCGCGCCGGGCGTGGCGAACGTGGGTCCGCCGCTACCGAGCGACCGCGCACAGCCGGCGAGCGCCGCGGCTTACCTCATACAGGTGATCCCCACCACGTCGCCACAGGATCGCGCGACCGACGAGCTCGTTGAGCTGCTGCGGCGCAGCGCGGTCCCGTCCGCCGTCGCAGGCAGCACACTCGCCGTGAGCGTCACCGGCAACGTCGCCGTCGGCGTGGATTTCACGAGCTACCTCTCTGGACGGATCCTGATCTTCTTCGGCGCCGTGCTGGCGCTCTCCTTCCTGCTCCTGATGGCGGTCTTCCGTTCGGTGCTCGTGCCGATCAAGGCCGTACTGATGAACGTGCTCTCAATTGGCGCGGCGTACGGCATCGTCGTGGCCGTATTCCAGTGGGGGTGGCTCGGCGGCTGGCTCGGCATCACGGGTGGGCCGATCGAACCGTTCCTCCCGATGATGATGTTCGCAATCGTGTTCGGACTCTCGATGGACTACGAGGTCTTCCTGCTGTCGCGCGTCAAGGAGGAGTTCGACCGCACGGGCGACCCCGTGGGCTCGGTGGCGGACGGGCTCGCCTCCACCGCGCACGTGATCACGGCGGCGGCGGCGATTATGGTTGTGGTCTTCGGGAGCTTCATGTTCGAGGATCAGCGCATCATCAAACTCTTCGGCCTCGGGCTCGCCGTGGCAGTGCTGCTCGACGCAACGCTGGTACGCATGCTGCTCGTGCCGGCGACGATGAAGCTGCTCGGCCGCTGGAACTGGTGGCTGCCGAGCTGGCTCGACCGCGCCCTGCCACGCATCCATGTCGAAGGCCAGCGCGAAGCTGCCCCCGACGCCGGCATCGCGAGCTAGTGATCGACGAGCTGCCACACCGCTCCCCGCGCCTGCGCGAGAGCCGGGCGGCGCGTGCGTTCGGAGGCGTCCGCGATCGCGCTCGCGTCGTGCGGCCGTCGGCCATCGGGCTTTCGGCCGCGCAGTCGTGGACGGTCGCGGCGTTCGTCGGCGGTGGGCTGCTGCTGACGGTCGCGGGCGCGTGGATCTTCGGCTCCGTGTACGAGGTGAACGCGGAAGCGCTGCGGGACTGGCTGCAGGCGCGCGGACCGCTGGCGCCCCTCGCGTACATCGCACTGCTCGTGGCAGCAATCGTCGTCTCCCCGATCCCGTCGGTGCCACTGAACGTCGCGGCCGGGCTCGCGTTTGGCCTGGTCTGGGGGACGATCTACACGCTGATCGGGATCGAACTCGGTGGCGTGATCGCCTTCTTGCTCGCGCGTCATCTCGGGCGGCCGGCGGTGGTGCGCTACGTACCGGCTGCCTCGGTCGAGTTCGTCGATCGGCTGGCCGACCGGCTGGGCTGGCGCGGCATCTTCCTCGTGCGCCTGATCCCACTCTTTCACTTCGATTGGATCAGCTACGCGGCGGGGCTCACGCAGATGCGATTCCTCTCCTTCGCCAGCGCCAGCCTCGCCGGGATCGTCGTTCCTGTGATCGGCGTCGTCGCCGTCGGCGACTCGCTCGTGAGCGACCCGCGTCGCGCCGCCCTGATCGTGGCCGCGCTGATCGTGCTCGCGCTCACGCCGGTCGCCTGGGCGACGGGGTCACGCCGGCGCGCTCGTGGCCGATCCGTGCCCGCGGCTGTAGACGAACGTGAGCCGGTGCTCCCGGGCGCACACCGCGACTGAGTCGACTGCCACGCACCGTCCCGACCATCATCAAGATCGCAATGTCTCGTCCGTGCGGAGACGCGTCATACTGGCGAAGCTCCGCGACCCGGACGCCGGGAGCGCGGCAGAGGCTGGCGGCACGCGCTGCGAGGTGGTAGTCAGTGCCTTGCCCACGAGAGCGTGCCGCCGTCCGGCCATGATCCGGTCACGGCGGTCCCGACTGGTCGTGTGAGGGGGAGGAGTCAGAACGTGGTGCAATCGACGGAAATCGGCTTCCCGGTCGACGAGAAGTACAGCCCGACCGATCACGTGCGCACCGGCGCGCTGGTGAAGAGTCGCGCCGAATACGACGAGCTCTATCGACGCAGCATCGAAGAGCCGGACGCGTTCTGGTCAGAGATGGCAACGCAGTACATCGACTGGATCGCTCCGTTCGACAAGGTGCATGAGGAGGACCTCGCCAAGGGCGAGATCAAGTGGTTCCTCAACGGCAAGCTGAACGTCTCGGTGAACTGCCTGGACCGGCACCTGCCGACGAAGAGCGATCGGGCCGCGCTGATCTTCGAGGGCGATGAGCCCGGCGACAACCGCACGATCACCTATCGCGAGCTGTACGAGCAGACGTGCCAGATGGCGAACTACCTGCGCTCGAAGGGCATCGGCAAGGGCGACCGCGTCGCGATCTACATGGGCATGGTCCCCGAGCTCGCGGTCGCGATGCTTGCATGCGCGCGCATCGGCGCCATCCACTCCGTGATCTTCGGTGGCTTCTCGGCGCGCTCGATCCGCGACCGCATCGACGACTCCGATTGCAAGGCGATCATCACCCAGGACTGGGGCAAGCGTGGCGGGCGCCCGGTGGCGCTGAAGACGAACGTCGACGACGCGCTCAAGGATCCCGGTCACACCATCGAGTTCACGGTCGTGCTCAAGCACACCGGCGCCGACGTGAACATGGACGCGGGCCGCGACATCTGGTGGTCGGACGCCGTCTCGGGCCAGCCCACCACGTGCGAGCCCGAGGTGATGGACTCCGAAGACCCGCTCTTCATCCTCTACACGTCCGGTTCGACCGGGAAGCCGAAGGGCGTGCTGCACACGCAGGCCGGCTATCTGCTCTACACGATGCTCACGCAGAAGTACGTCTTCGACCTGCGGGACGACGACATCTTCTGGTGCACCGCCGACATCGGCTGGGTGACGGGGCACAGCTACATCGTCTATGGCCCGCTCGGCAACGGCGGCACGAGCGTCGTCTTCGAGTCGATTCCGAGCTACCCGGACAACGGGCGCTTCTGGGATGTGGTCGACCGGCTGAAGGTGACCGTGTTTTACACCGCCCCGACCGCGATCCGCGCCATCGCCCGCGATGGCGACGGGCCGGTGAAGAAGTACAGCCGCCAGACGCTGCGCGTGCTGGGCACGGTCGGCGAGCCGATCAATCCCGAGGCGTGGCGCTGGTACTACAACGTCGTCGGCGATGCGCGCTGTGCGGTGGTCGACACCTACTGGCAGACGGAGACCGGCGGCCACATGATCACCGGCCTCGCCGCGGCCATCGACCAGAAGCCGGGCTCGGCCTCGCTCCCGTTCTTCGGCGTCAAACTGAGCATGGTGGACGAGGCCGGAAAGCTGATCGAGGGCAATGACGTCAGCGGCGCGCTCTGCGTCGACCAATCGTGGCCGGGCATGATGCGCACGGTCTACGGCGACCACGAGCGCTTCCTGCTGACCTACCTGACGACGTTCCCCGGCCGCTACTTCACCGGTGACGGCTGTTACCGCGACAAGGACGGCTACTACTGGATCACGGGCCGCATGGACGACGTGCTCAACGTCGCCGGCCACCGCCTGGGCAGCGCCGAGATCGAGGGCGCCCTCGTGGCGCACTCCTCGGTCGCGGAGTCCGCTGTGGTCGGCTACCCGCACGACGTGAAGGGCCAGGGCATCTACGCGTACGTGCTGCTGAAGGCGGGCCAGCAGGCCTCGCCGGAGCTCGCCAAGGAGCTGCGAGACATGGTGCGTAAGGAGATCAGCCCGATCGCCACGCCGGACAAGATCCAGTTCGTCGAAGGGCTGCCGAAGACTCGCTCGGGGAAGATCATGCGCCGCATCCTGCGCAAGGTCGCCGAGGGTGAGCCGGAGAACGTCGGCGACGTGACCACGCTGGCGGAGCCGGCGGTGGTGGACGACATCATCAAGGGGGCGGCCGCGGCGACGTAGGTCGGAGCGCCTCCGAGAACGCGAAAGGCCCCGGCGGGACCCGCCGGGGCCTGTTCGTCTACCTCTCCCCCGGGGCTTCCGCGCCGACCCCTCGCCCCAAAGGGGCGAGGGGTAGTTGTCTCCTGCGGCCGCGTCAAAGTGCACCCCTCCCCCGGAAGCGGGGGAGGGGTCGGCGCGGAAGCGCCGGAGGGAGAGGTCAGCGCCCTGTGAACTGCGGCCGGCGCTTCTCGGCGAAGGCCTTGCGGCCTTCGAGGAAGTCATCGCTCTCGGCGCAATCCACAGCCATGGCGCGCACGCGCTCCATGTCGCGCTCTTCCGGCTCGAGCATCGACTGCCGGATCGACTCGCGCACGAGGCGCACGGTCAGTGGCGCGTTCTCCGCGATCGTCGACGCAAGCTCGCGCACCGTCGGCTCCAGCTGGTCCACCGGCACGACGCGGCTCACCAGCCCGAGCCGGAGCGCCTCCTCCGCGCTGAATTGGCGGCCGGTCAGCAGGATCTCGGCGGCGGCCGTCTTGCCCACGGCGTCGACGATCGCCTTCGTGCTCTCGAAGCCGTAGCCGAGGCCCAGCCGCGCCGCCGGGATCCCGAAGCGCCCGTCCTCCGCCGTGATGCGAATGTCCGCGCGCAGGGCGGTCAGCAGGCCCGCGCCGAGCGCGTAGCCGCGGATCATCGCAATCAGTGGCTTCTCGAGCAGCGCGAAGCCGTCACGAGGGCGGCCGTCGTCGCCGCCGTCACGTCGCGGCATCCCGCGCTCGCGGCCGAACTCGCCGATGTCCGCACCCGCAACGAATGCCTTGTCGCCGGCGCCGCGCATCACGACGACGCGCACGTCGGGGTCGGCCTGAAACGTTTCGAGGATCGCCGGGATCACGCGCTGCATCTCGCCGGAGAGCGCATTGCGGCGTTCCGGCCGGTTGAACGTCATCCAGCCGATGCCGTCCTCGACGCGAGCGAGCATCTGTTCCGTTTCGAGCATGATTGTCATCAGCGGGACCCTCCGTGTACGGACGTTCAGGAGCTGGAGCGGTTGCCCCGGCCCGGCACCGCGGCCGCGCCCTCGCCCTGGTAGAGCCCGGCACCGCCGACCTCGCGCCAGTGGGTGTGTGCGAGCGTGTGCATGATGAAGACGGCCTGCATCGCCGTCCACTGGCCCTGCGCGTCCTGCGTCTGGTTGATCGCTTCCTTCGTGAGCTTGAGACCGAAGAGCGGCTTCTCGGCGATCCGCTTGGCCATGTCCTCGGTGAACGTGCGGAGCTCGTCGTTCGGGACGACGTGGTTCACCATGCCCAGCCGGAACGCATCCTGCGCGCTCACCCAGTCGCCCGTGTAGAGCATCTCGCGGGCCTTGCGGTGGCCAAGCTCCCACGGGTGCGCGAAGTACTCGACACCCGGGATGCCCCATGCCACCACGAGATCACGGAAGCGCGCGTCCTCGGCGGCGATGATGATGTCGCAGGCCCACATCAGCATCAGGCCGCCCGCGATCGCGGCCCCCTGCACCTCGGCGATGATTGGCTTCGGGATGTTGCGCCAGCGGCGCGTCATCTGGAGGTAGATCTCCTCCTCGCGGCCCATCGGCCCCTCGGCGCCCTCGAGCTCGAAGTTCGACCACGTGCCGACGGTCTTGAAGTCTTCGATCTTCGCGCCCGTACCGCCGCGCATGTCATGGCCGGAGCTGAAGTGCGGGCCTTCGCCGGAGAGGATGATCACCTTCACGTTCGAGTCGGCGTTCGCGTGATCGAAGGCGTCGTTCACGTCGTAGAGGAGCTGGGCGTCCTGGGCGTTCCGCGCCTCGGGGCGGTTCAGCGCCACGCGGACGACCTCCGGCGTGACGTGGCTGTAGAGCACGGTCTTGAACTCTGGATCGGCCATCGATCGTCCTTTCGCGACGTGGCAGGGCCACGAACCGGCAATGTCGGCCACGCCTCTCACCGCGCCGCGCGACGGGTCGCGCGGGCGGGCCGGGCGGGGCCGCGTTGGATGGTACCGTCGCGCGCGAACCCGCACCGCACAGCGCACGAGGAGCACGTCGCCGTGGCCGACTACACCACCCTCACCCTGACGCGCGACGAGGGCGTCGCGCGCATCACGCTCAATCGACCCGAAGCGCTGAATGCGCTCGACGAAGCGATGGCGCGCGAACTCCTCGCGGCAGCGACCGCCTGCGACGACGACCGAGCGGTACGCGCGGTCGTGATCGCGGGCGCCGGCCGCGCGTTCTCGGTGGGCGGCGACCTGAAGAGCTTCGCCGCACAGGGCGAGGCGCTGCCGACGCATCTCAAGGACGTGACCACCTACGCACACGCCGCGGTCTCTCGACTCGCGCGCATGCGCGCACCCGTGCTCGCCTCCGTGCACGGCGCCGCCGCCGGCTTCGGCATGAGCCTCGTCGGTGCCTGCGACCTGGCGATCGCCGCCGACAACGCGAAGTTCACGCTCGCGTACACCCGCATCGGCCTCACGCCCGACGGCTCCTCGAGCTACTCCCTGCCGCGCACGATCGGCATGAAGCGCGCGCTCGAGCTCGCGCTCACCAACCCCACGCTCGACGCGGCGCAGGCGCGCGACTGGGGCCTCGTGAACTGGGTCGTGCCTGCGGACGAACTCGAGGCCGAAGCGACGCGCATCGCGCGTGAACTCGCGGCCGGACCGACGAGTGCATTCGCCGGAGCAAAGGCGCTGATGCGTTCGGGCGGCTCGGAGAGCCTCGAGAGCCAGATGGAGCGCGAGACGCGCGCCATCTCCGAGATCGCCCGAGGCGCCGACGCCCGCGAGGGCATCGACGCGTTCCTCGCGAAGCGAGCGGCCAGCTTCGGCGGAGAGTGAGGGCCGCGCGCGGCCGGACCACCGCGGGAGTCAGCCTATGGCCACGCTGCGACCGGCGAGAGCGGACGATTTCCAACTGCTCTACGAGATCAATCGCGAAGCGCTGCAGGGATTCGTGACAGCGACGTGGGGGGCCTGGGACGAGGCCTTCCAGCAACGCTGGTGCCGCGACCACTTCCTCCCGGGTCGAGCCCAGGCCATCCTCTCCGACGACGGCGCCGTGGTTGGCTACTTCGATGCGGAGCGCCAGCCGAGTTGCTGGTTCCTCCACAACATCGTGCTCGCGCCAGCGTGGCATCGACATGGGATCGGTGCCTCGCTCATTCGCGATCTGCTAGCTCGCGCCAGCGAGGAAGGCGTCCCGGTCGAGCTCCGCGTGCTTCGAGTGAATCCGGCTCGCGGGCTCTACGAGCGCCTGGGGTTCGAGGTGACCGGGCAGACCGGAACGCACGACCTCATGCGCTGGGTGCCCCTCGCAGCGTGAATCCGAGCAGAGCTTCGGAGAACTGAGAGCCCTCGGCGGACAACCGCGGGTCGAGAGTGTTGCCCCGGTGGCAGGCGAGTTAGCTAGATCGCGACGTAGACCGGCTGCTCGCCGAACACCCGGCGCCACATGTTGCAGATCTCGCCGACGGTGCAATACGCGTGCGCGGCCTCGACGAGGTACGGCATCACGTTCTCGCCGTCTTTCGTCGCCCGCTCGAGCTCGCTCATCGCACGGGCGGCGCGGGCGGCGTCTCGGGTCTTCCGCGTGCGGCGCAGCCGCTCGAGGTGTCGCGCCTCCCCGTCGGGGTCCATCTCGAGGATGGGGATGTCGAGCGCCTCGTCGAGCACGTAGTCGTTCACGCCCACGATCACGCGTTCGTGCTGCTCGATCTCACGCTGATAGACCTGCGCGGCGTCCGCGATCTCGGACATGAAGAAGCCCTGCTCAATCGCCGGCAGCACGCCGCCGAGATCCTCGATGCGGTCGAAGTACTGGAGGCAGATGCGCTCCATCTCGTCGGTCATCGACTCGACGAAGAACGAGCCGCCGAGCGGATCCACCGTGTTCACGACACCGGACTCGTGCTCGATCACCTGCTGCGTGCGCATCGCCAGGCGCACGGCCTTCTCACTCGGTAGCGCGAGCGCCTCGTCCCACGAGTTCGTGTGCAGCGACTGCGTGCCGCCGAGCACACCGGCGAGCGCCTGGATCGTCGTGCGGATCAGGTTGACCTCGGGCTGCTGGCTCGTCAGCGAGACGCCGGCGGTCTGCGTGTGGAAGCGCATCAGCCACGAGCGCGGGTTCTTCGCGCCGAAACGCTCGCGCATCTGGCGCGCCCAGATGCGCCGCGCCGCGCGGAACTTGCCGATCTCCTCGAAGAAGTCGTTGTGGCAGTTGAAGAAGAACGACAGGCGTGGCGCGAACTCGTCGATGTCGAGGCCGCGTTCCAGCCCCCACTTCACGTACTCAATGCCGTTGGCGAGGGTGAACGCGAGCTCCTGCGCCGCCGTCGAGCCGGCCTCCCGGATGTGGTAGCCGGAGATCGAGATGCTGTTCCATTCCGGCATCTCGCGCGACGCGTACTCAATCGTGTCCACCACGAGGCGCATGCTCTCCTCGGGCGGATAGATGTACTCGTTCTGGGCGATGTACTCCTTGAGGATGTCGTTCTGAAGCGTGCCACGCAGCGTGCTGCGGTCGACACCCTGCTTCTCCGCCGCAGCGATGAACATCGCCCAGATCACCGCCGCCGGTGAGTTGATCGTCATCGACGTCGAGATCTTGTCGAGCGGGATCTGGTCGAACAGGATCTCCATGTCGGCGAGCGAGTCGATGGCCACGCCGCAGCGGCCGAACTCGCCGAAGGCCTCCGGCTCGTCGTGGTCGTAGCCCATGAGCGTGGGCATGTCGAAGGCGACCGACAGTCCGTCGTCGCCGTGCTCGATCAGGTAGCGATAGCGTGCGTTCGTCTCCTCGGCGGAGCCGAAACCGGCGAACATGCGGATCGTCCATGGCTTCGCCCGGTAGCCGGTGCGATGGACGCCGCGGGTGAAGGGGTAGGCGCCGGGCAGGGCAAGGTCGCGCTCGTAGTCGAGCTTCGCGACGTTCGTCGCGTCGTACACGCGATCGATTGGCATGCTCGATGTCGTGATGAACGGACCAGGCTGTTCGCGGCCTTCCGCGGCCACCTCGGCCTCGTAGCGCTCGCGCGCCTCGCGGGCGGCTTTCGCCGTCTTCTCGTCGAACATGAAGCACTCCTTCTCCGAGCAGCCCCATCGTATGCGGGTGTTGTAGGGGCTTGTAGGGGCAGGCTGACCAGCCTGCCGAGCACCGCCGATGTTCGCCGGGCAGGCTGGTCAGCCTGCCCTACGAACGCAGTCGGGCCTTCGTCGCCGCGTCCGCGAGCCGCTCGACGGCCTGCTCGTCGTTGAACGCCTCGCCGGTGCACGTGTCCGGCGTCTGTAGCGCCAGCAACACGGCGGCTTCGACGTAGCTCGCCGCCGTGGGCAGGCCGGCGCGCACGTCCGGCGCGAGATCGCCGCCGTGGCCAAAGCGCATGCCCGGCGTCTCGATCGCCGCCACGGGCTTCAGTGCGTTCACCGCGATCCCGTGGGCGCGCACTTCGCGCGCGAGCTGGCGCGTGAAGTCCTCGACCGCGCGCTTCGTGATCCCGTACGACCCCGAGTCCTCCCGGTCGGCCGCCACCGACGAGATGTTGATGATGCTCCCGCTGCGCTGCTCGACCATGGTCGGAAGCACGGCGCGGGTGCAGAAGAACGGGCCGTTCACGTTCACGCGGAACTGGAGCTCCCAGTGACGCGACTGGAGATCAGACAGCGCGCCGGGCACGAGCACGCCCGCGTTGTTCATGAGGATGTCGATCCGCCCGTATTTCGCGAGCACGGTCTCAACCATCTGCTCGACCGACGCGCGGTCGGCGACGTTGCAGACGACGGGGAAGCCCTCGCCGCCGACCTCGTCGACCTTGATCGCCGCCGAATAGATCGTGCCCTCGAGGATCGGGTTGCTGACCTGCTCGGTGCGCGCGGCGATCACTACGGTCGCTCCCTCGCGCCCGTATTCGATGGCGCAGTACTCGCCGAGTCCGCGGCTCGCGCCGGTGATGATCGCAACCTTGCCCGCCAGCCTGCCCGCCATGCCGTCCTCCTTCGTCCCCGCGGGCGACGATAGCGCCCGCTTCCGGCGAGCGGAGCGCGCGAAGCCGCCGCTCGCCAGAGACACGAAGGCGGCCGCCCTCCGGGGCGGCCGCCTTTACGATCGTCGACCCGGGGGCTGCGCTAGTTCAGGTTCTCGAAGATCGCCGAGATGCCCTGGCCCCCGCCGATGCAGAGCGAGACGAGCCCGTACTTGCCGCCTGTGCGGGCGAGCTCGTGCATGAGCTTGACGGTCAGGATCGCACCGGTCGCGCCGACGGGGTGGCCGAGCGCCACCGCGCCGCCGTTCGGGTTCGTGCGCTCGGGGTCGAGGTCCAGCTCACGCGTGCACGCCAGGGCGACCGACGCGAAGGCCTCGTTCAGCTCGATGCTGTCGAGCTCGTCGCGCTTGATCCCCGTGCGCTCGAACACCTTCTTCGTCGCGGGGATCGGACCGCTGCCCATGATCGCCGGGTCGACGCCCGCTACCGCACTGCCGACAAACCGCAGCCGCGGCTTCAGGTTCAGCTCGGCCGCCCGTTTCGCCGTCATCATGACGAGGGCGGCTGCGCCGTCATTGATGCCCGACGCGTTGCCGGCCGTGACCCTGCCGCCCTCCTGGAAGGCGGGCCGCAGGCTGCCCATGCGCTCGATGCTGGAGTCGGCTCGTGGGTGCTCATCGGTGTCGGCGATCTTCGTCTCGCGTCCCACCTTCACCTCGAGCGGGAGAATCTCCTCCTTGAAGCGTCCCTCGGTCGTCGCCGCGACCGCGCGGCGGTGGCTCTCGACCGAGAAGATGTCCATGTCCTCGCGCGAGATGTTGTACTTCTGAGCGAGGTTCTCCGCCGTGACGCCCATGTGGTAGTTGTTGAACGGATCCGAGAGCAGGATCGGGATGCCGTCCTCGAGCACGCCGTTGCCCATGCGCAGGCCGAAGCGTGCGCTGCGGTCGTAGTACGGCAGCATCGTCATGTTCTCGGTGCCGCCGGCGATCACGATCTCCGCCTCGCCCGTCTGCAGCCAGCGAGCGGCCGTGGTGATCGCCTCGAGCCCGGACCCGCAGAGGCGGTTGACCGTGTAGGCGGGCGTCTCGATCGAGAGCCCGGCGTCGATCGCGGCATGGCGTGCGATGTAGGCGTCCTCGGCCACCTGGCCGACGCAGCCCATCACGACCTGCTCAACCTGCCCCGGCTCAATGCCCGCGCGCTTCACGGCCTCACGAATGACCGCGGCGCCGAGGTCCGAGGCCGGTGTCTCGATGAAAGAGCCGCCGAAGCGACCAATCGCCGTCCGCACCCCACTGACGATGACGATGTCTTCGCTCATGATCGGGTCGCTCCCTGCTTCTCGAATCCCACTGGTGCTCACGCCAGGGCGGCGCGCCCACCGTCTGTGCTCGTGCCGTGTCCCATGGGGCCGCGCGTGCGCGGTCGCGCACATCCTAGCGACGGCGCGCGAGCCGAGACAACGGACCGACCATGCGATGTACTTTCCCGCTCCGCGTACCTCCCCGCTCGGCGTCACCCCACTGCGCGGAGCTCTGCCCCGCTGCTTCCGCAGCGACCCCTTTCCCCCTTCGGGGCGAGGGGTGACGGCGCTCACGCGCCGTGAGGAACGCTCCCCCGAAACCAAGGTGGGGAGTGACCAGAGGCGGCTAGCTCGCGCGGGTGCGACACTGAATGCTCAACACCACACCCGTCCTTGCCGACGCCCGATCACGCCCGCCGATGCGCGTGTGATCACGTGCCCGGCCCATCGGAGACCCCATGCCCATTCGAGACGACATCCGCAACGTCGCGATCATCGCGCACGTCGACCACGGCAAGACCACGCTGGTGGACGGGCTGCTGCGTCAGTCCGGCTCCTTCACAGCACACGAGGCACTCACCGACCGGGTCATGGACTCAGGCGACCTCGAACGCGAGAAGGGGATCACGATCCTCGCGAAGAACACCGCGATCCGGTACCGCGATGTGAAGATCAACATCATCGACACACCGGGCCACGCGGACTTCGGCGGCGAAGTGGAACGCGGGCTCACGATGGCAGATGGCGCCCTGCTACTCGTCGACGCGAGCGAGGGGCCTCTGCCGCAGACCCGCTTCGTGCTGCGCAAGGCGCTCGAGCGACGGATGTCGATCATCCTGATCATCAACAAGGTCGATCGGCCGGACGCGCGCATCAAGGAAGTCGTGGACGAGGTTTACGAGCTGTTCCTCGACCTCGACGCCGACGCGCAGCAGATCGAGTTTCCGATCGTGTACTGCAACGCGCGCGCGGGCGTCGCATCACTCGACGCGGACACGCCGGGCACGGACCTCGCTCCGCTGTTCGACCTCCTGCTCGCCCGCATTCCCGCGCCGGTCTACCGCGAGGGGCACCCGCTCCAGGCGCTCGTGACCAACCTCGACGCCTCGCCGTACCTGGGCCGGCTCGCGATCTGCCGCGTACTCGAGGGCGAGATTCAGCGCGGCCAGATGATCGCGCACTGCCGTGAGGACGGCACGATCGACAGGGTGCGCGTCGCCGAGCTGTTCGTGACCGAGGCGCTCGATCGCGTGGACGCCGCCTCGGCCGGCCCCGGCGAGATCATCGCCGTCGCCGGCATGCAGGACGTGACGATCGGCGAAACGCTGTCCGACGCCGACGATCCGCGACCGCTGCCGGTGATCCGCGTCGATGAGCCGAGCCTCTCGATGACGATCGGCATCAACACATCGCCGCTGGTCGGCCGCGAGGGCGACAAGCTCACTTCCCGCCTGCTGAAGACTCGGCTCGACGCCGAGATCCTCGGCAACGTCTCGATTCGCGTTTCACCGGCGGACCGGCCGGACACCTGGACCGTGCAGGGGCGGGGCGAGCTCCAGCTCGCGGTGCTCGTGGAGACCATGCGCCGCGAGGGCTACGAACTCACCGTCGGCAAGCCCGAGGTCGTGACGCGGGAGATCGACGGCAAGCTGTGTGAGCCGATGGAGCAGCTCTTCGTCGACATCCCGGAGGAGTACCTGGGAGTGGTTACGCAGCTGCTCGCGCTGCGCAAGGGTCGCATGCAGCAGATGGTGAACCATGGCACGGGACGCGTTCGGATGGAGTTCATCGTCCCGGCGCGCGCACTGATCGGCTTCCACACGGAATTCCTCACGGAGACGCGCGGATCCGGGATGCTCAACCACCTCTTCCACGGCTACGAGCCGTGGCACGGCGAGCTGCGCACGCGCCCGACCGGGAGCCTCGTCGCCGACCGCCGCGGCGCGACCACGACGTACGCGCTGCTGAACCTCCAGGAGCGCGGCGTGCTGTTCATCCCGCCCGGCACCGACGTGTACGAGGGCATGATCATCGGCGAGAACGCCCGCACCGAGGACATGGACGTCAACCCGACGCGCGAGAAGAACCTCACGAACATGCGCAGCTCGAGCTCCGATCGCACGGAGCGGCTCTACCCGCACACCCCGCTCTCGCTCGAGCAGTCGCTCGAGTTCCTGCGAGAAGACGAGTGCCTGGAGGTCACGCCCGGCGCCGTGCGCCTGCGCAAGGTCGTGCTCGACCAGAACGATCGGTCGCGCCGGTCCAAGGGGCGTCCCGGCGGCTAGCCCCGCGGGGAGAGTCCTTCCGGGACACGCAGAGAGCCGCCCTGTTGGGCGGCTCTCGATTTCCGGTGTGCCGAACGCTAGTGGGGCAGATCCCGCGCGAGCCGCTCAGCCTCGGTGCGCCGCAGCTCGCGCGCCTCTACCGGTGTGAACGTGCTCGCGCACGAGTCGCACTTGTAGCTCGACGCGCGGTCCTCATGCCCCATGTCTTCCGCGCTGTCCCAGCGCGGGACCAGCGTCACGTGCGGACACTGCACAGCGATCGGTGGCGCCGCTTTCGCAGCTTTTCGTCCCATGATCTTGCTCAACCAGCTCATGCAGTCCTCCAGATGCCGCTACCGCGACATCGCGCCCAGGGGACACACCACCGCGTGGGTGACCCGGCCCGGGCGTCGCGCGCAGCGCGGCTGACCCGCTCACACATGCTGGGTCGCAGAATGCGCACAGCCGTGGGAGCGGGTAGGAGCATACGTAATCTGCGCGAAACTGGCGTATCTCGATCAGCGGTATTGAGATCTGCGACCGCGGCTGTGAACAGCGCTCATGTCGCGCGAGCGTGCCCCTCGACCTTGCGCCGCGACTGCTGGCGTCGCCTCAGCTCACCCGCGCGACGGAGCAACTCGCGGTTCGTGTCGTCGACCCGCATGTAGTTGTCTCGCCACCACGCGGAGTCGTCCCAGGTGAACGGCGTCTGCACCGTGGTCCGCGGGAAGCGTGCGCTTTCGAGCACATCGAAGCCGTACGCGACGATCGCGCGCTGCATCTCGCTGTCGTATGGCTTGCCCGTCGGGTTGCCGAGCGGGAAGTCCGTGAAGACGAAGCGCGCCACGCCGCACTGCTCCACGATGTCGCGCGCCGAGCCCAGGATCACCGTGGGGATGCCGTTCGCCTCGAGGTGCCGCGAAACCAGACTCACGGTCTGGTGGCAGACCGGTCAGAGGGGCACCAGCATCGCGATATCGACGCCGTCCTCGCGACACCAGTCGAGCACTCGCGGCGCGTCCAGTTCGACGGTGCGCCGCTGGCTGTAGTCGGTCGGCACGCCGTAGAAGCGAGGCGAGAGCTCCGCGATGCGCCCGTCGGCAACGAACTCCTGCAGGCGATGGATTGGGAAGAACGAGTCGAGATCCTCGGTGTGCGTGGCGTCCTTGTCCCACGATCGGTGCTGGGTGTAGAGGCGCGCAGGCGGCGGCTCGACCGGCGACGCGTATGGCTCACCCGCGGGCACGCGGTCGGGGTCGGGGTCCGTGTCGCCTTCGATCAGCGACGCGGTGGTGATCAGCGCCACCCGGCTCTCCGCGAGCGGTTTCGCCAGCGGCGCCCACGGCGCGTCCTCGTGGTGGGCCCAGCGGTACGGGTTCCCGTAGCCGTGGGCGAGGTAGTACTCGCGCGACTTATCGATATAGCTGACGAACATGCGATGCGCCGGGTCGTGGACATCGTCCATGGAAGCCCTCCTCGGAACGAGGAGCCCACTAGAGCACACGCACACTCCGCACGAACAGAGACGATGGGCCCGTGACCACGACCAGCGCGGGCGCCGCACGTCCGGCGCTGCGCCACGGGTGTTCGCGAGGTGCAGGCATCGGCCGACGATGCGTGTCCGGACGGCTCACGCGGCGACCGTCCGTCCCTCGTCCGTGAGCTCGCCCAGTGCCAGCCGAGCGCGCAGCCGGGGCATCGCGAGTTCGACCGCCAGGCGGCCGGCTTCGATGAACTCGTCCGCCCGGTGCCAGTCCCGCAGACCTGTCGATCCGTGAAACACGGGCTCGAGACTCACGTCTGCGCGCGATGCGCCTTCCGAGGTGATCTTCCACTGCATCACGTCGAACGCCCGCATCACGGTGTCGACAATCGGTGGCGAGAGGCGGGCCCGCCAGCCGGTGCGTCGCTCCGCGCGCGCGGCCGGCGGCGAGAGCATGACGCCGATCACGATGTCGGCGCCGTCCGCCGCCACGGTGTTCGTCGGCACCGGGTTCAACACGGCGCCGTCGACGAGGCGACGGCCATCGAACTCAACCGGCGGATAGACCGCCGGGATAGCGATGCTGGCGAGGATGGCGTCCGTCAGTGGTCCCTTGCGGAACACGTACTCCTCGCGACGGTCGAGATCGGCCGCAACGATCGAGAGCGGGAGCCGCAGGCTGCCGAACGTACGTCCCTGGGAGAGCCGTTCGAAGCCGCCCCGCAACGCCCCGGCGCTCCACATCGAGTGCCACGGCAGGCGCGGCCTCGCCAGCTCACGGAAGATCCGGTCCATATGTCCGCGCATCTCGTCGACGGACATGCCGAGCGCCGCGCCGCTGGCGAGCGGCGCGCCGATGCTGCTGCCGGCCAGGTAGTCGACGGTGATCCCGTGCTCCTCGAGACCGGCGAGCACGCCCAGGTGCGCGTAGCCCTTCGCCCCCCCGGCCCCGAGCGCGAGCCCGACCTTGCGCTGCAGGAAGTGGCGCGCGAGCCAGTCGATCGACTGGCCCGGTTCACCGGCGGTCTCCGCGCTGCGGAAGAGCGGCATCGGCCCGCCGGGGATCACGCGGAGCACGCGCGCGCGGCAGTGCTCGCTCAGCCGGCCGCGCTCCGCTTCGTTGTCCACGGAGCCACTCTCGGAGAGCACCACCACGTCACGCTCCGCGGGCAGACGGTTACGTCGGACCACGTCGAGCTGGCGGTCGAAGCCGATCGCGATCATGGTGTCCGCGACGGCGACGAGCGTCGGGCGCGTCTGTGACGTCATCGGCACGTGCGCGATCACGAGCGGGTAACGACCGGCGAGCTCGTTCAGCAGATCGATCACCACCGTGCGGTTCAGCTCCCGCCCTTCGCCGTGCCGGACCACGCCGACGCGCGCACCGATTCCGGTCGCGAACGCATCGTGCACGGCGAACTGCGCCGGTTGCGCGAGCAGCTCGCGCAGGCTCGGCAGCTCGTGCGCGTACGTCGGCACCACGGTCGCCTCGGTGAGGTCCACCAGCAGCACCGGCCGCTCGAGCGTGCGCGCTGCCGAGAGCGCCGTACGCGCCAGCAGCGCGACCGCCCAACCGGGGTCGCCAAAGCTCCCCGCTCCGACCATCCGGCCGCGTGCGTGCATGCGCTTCAGACGACGGTTCGTGTCGCTCAGCCGGGATGCGATCTTCGAGGCGAGCTCGCGCATCATCCGCGGCGATCGCTCAGCGACCTCGGCGAGCACGACGTGCGGCACCTCCCACACGATCGCGTCGTCGAGCGCCTCGACACGAGCGCCGGAGTGCTCGTGGCGGATCAGCGACAGCTCGCCGCAATAGTCGCCGGGCCCGAGCCGTGCGACCTCGATCGCCTCGCCGCGCTCGTCCGGGATGGCGACGCCCAGCAGTCCGCTCTCCACGATGTAGACGCTGTCGATCGCCACGCCAACGCCGGCGACGAGATCGCCCACGCGGAACACGCGACGGTGCGAGCTCGCGGCGAGCAGGTCACGGCCCGCGGGGTCGATGCCCGCGAACAGCTCGACTTCGGAGGCGACGCTCCAGAAGTCAGGGTCGGATGGCGATGAGTCGTTCACAACACTCAGCATGACGGACGCGACTCCCCCTGCGAATCGGGAGCGGTCCCTACGGAGACTCCCTCAGCCCGGTCACCGGGAAGCCCGCGACGTGGCGGCGCCCGCTAGAGTCCGTCCCTCGACGCGAGCGGTGCGAAGGGAGCGAGCGTGGATCTCCAGCTGACGGGCAAGGTGGCAATCGTCACGGGCGGCAGCCGTGGCATCGGCAAGGCGATCGCGCGCGAACTCGCGCGGGAGGGCGCCGACGTGGCGATCGCGGCGCGTGGGGCCGATGCGCTCGCCGCCACGGCCGCCGAGCTCGCGGCCGCGAGCGGACGGCGCGTGGAGCCCTTCACGGTCGACACCGGCGACGACGCGTCCGTACGCGCGATGGTCGCCGCCGTGGAGGCGGCATTCGGACGCATCGACATCCTGGTGAACGCCGCAGCGAAGGCGGGCGGCCAGGCGCCCGTGCCACGGCTCGAGGAGATCACCGAAGCCCACTTCTGGGACGACATGAACGTCAAAGTGCTCGGCTACCTGCGGTGCGCGCGCGAGGTCGCCCCGGTGATGAAGCGGCAGGGCTGGGGCCGGATCGTGAACATCAGCGGCCTGGCGGCCCGGCAGTCGGGCTCGACCATCGGCAGCGTGCGCAACGTGGCCGTCGCCGCGCTGACGAAGAACCTCGCCGACGAGCTCGGACCGCACGGGATCAACGTGACGGTGGTGCACCCCGGCCTCACGCGCACGGAGGCGACACCGGGCGTGGTCGCGGCACGCGCACAGGCCGAGTCCATCACG
The DNA here is from genome assembly GCA_027622315.1 of Chloroflexota bacterium. Taxonomy (GTDB): domain Bacteria; phylum Chloroflexota; class Dehalococcoidia; order UBA2979; family UBA2979; genus VGNK01. The sequence continues at coordinate 55,186 of JAQBZW010000001.1, forward strand.
CCGGAGGAGGCGGAGCAGCGCATGGCCTCCGGCAACAGCATCCGCCACCTGGTGGACGCGACGGAGGTGGCCTACGTGGTCGCCTTCCTCGCCTCACCGCTGTCGATCGCGATCAACGGCGACACGATCGCCGTTGGGGGCGGCGCGCCGCGAGCGATCCACTACTAGGCGGACCGGTACGCTCGCGCCATGGTCGAGCCACGAGCCCGCGACCCGCTGTCGTACTTCTGGTCCCCGCTGTGCGCCGTCGGGTCGCACGGCGAATGGCCGAACGCGCAGATCTGCGTTTCCGTCTTCGGCGCGTCGATCGTGCCGGAGCGACCGCGACTGTTGATCGGGTTGTGGAAGGAGAACTTCACGCACGATCTGGTGGCCACCAGCGGCACGCTCGCCGTCACGCTGCTGGGACAGGCGCAGAGCGGCCTGATCGGGCCGCTCGGGCTGGGCAGCGGGCGTGCCGGCAACAAGCTCGCCGGGCCCGACCATGAGCTGACGGCGGCCGGCGATCCGTACTTCACCGGCGGCACCGGCTACATCGACGCCGAAGTGCTCAACGCCTTCGACTGGGGAGACGCCACCGGTTACCTCGTCGCCGTCCGTCACCGCGAGCGGATGAGCGGCGACGAGCCGCTGACGTGGCCGGACGCTCGACCGCTGTTGCCGGCGAGCCTGCTCCAGCGCTGGGACGAGAAGAGCCGGCGCGACCAGGCCGCCGCGCGGGCGGTCATGCGCTGGTTGTGAGCGCGCTCAGTCTGCGAGACCCGCGCGCGACGCAGCCTCTTCCGCCTCGGCGCTGTCGGCCACCAGGCCCGCGCCAACCGTGACCGCGTACGGCTCCACCCGCTCGATGCTCCGCAGCGCGGGCGGGAGTCGCCGCAGCTGATCGCTGGCGTACTCGCGAATCGCGGCGAGGGACCGTGTCTCGTCCGGCAGCCGGCGCCCGTCGCGCATCACCGACCGGAGCAGCGGCTCACCATCGATCGCCTCGCCCTCGCGAGCGATCACATCGCGATCCGCAACGCCGTCGACGAAGCGGCGGAAGACCTGCTTCCGTCCCGGCATGGTCAGCTTGTTCGGGGAGAGCTTCACCCGCCCGACCCCCGCGTAGGCGGTCAGCTTGTACACGCTGTCGAGCGTCGGCGCGTCCGCGGACGTGCTCACGCGCGTGCCCACCGCATAGGCGCTGATCGGCGCGCCGGCGTGCTCGAGCGCGGCGATCGCGTGCTCATCCAGCCCACCGCTCACGACAATGCCCACGTCGGGGAGACCGGCCTCGTCCAGGATCGCGCGCGCGCGTCGCGAGAGCGCGTCGAGATCGCCCGAGTCAAGACGCACCGCGCTGAGGTCCACCCCAGCGTCCGGACCGGTCGCCAGCGCGACGGCGCGCCGCACGCCCTGCTCCGTGTCGTACGTGTCCACAAGCAAGACGGTCCCGCGGTACTGCGCCGCGAACGCGGCGAACGCTTCGCGCTCGCTCGCGTGTGCCTGCACGTAGCTGTGTGCCATCGTGCCGGTCATGGCCAGACCGTAGCGTCGCCCCGCCTCCACGTTCGACGTCGCATTGAAGCCCACGATGTGGAGCGCACGTGCCGCCTTCAGCGCCGCGTCGGTTCCGTGAGCACGCCGCGTGCCGAAATCGATCACGGGCTTGCCCCGGGCCGCGAGCACGGAGCGCGCGCCCTTCGACGCGATCAGCGTCTGGAATGTGACCTGGTTCAGGAGGTACGTCTCGACCACCTGTGCCTCGCCGATCGGCGCCTCGATCTCGAGCAGCGGCTCGCCCGCGAAGACCGGGGTGCCCTCGGGCACTGCATAGACGTCTCCGGTGAAGCGAAAGTCGGCGAGCGCGTCGACAAACTCGTTCGAGAACTGCGGCATCATGCGCAGGTAGCCGCGCGCGGTCGGCCCGAAGCGCAGCACCTCGAGGTACGCGAGCGCATCTTCGAGCCCGGCGGCGATCAGGTAGTTACGTTCCGCGGGCAGCGTGCGCACGAACAGCGAGAAGACGGCGCGCGCGGCCATGCCCTCGGCCTCGTAGGACTGGAGCATCGTGAGCTGATACAGGTCGGTGAAGAGCGCCGGCTCGAACGCCCCAAACGCATCGTCCGAGTCGTGGGGTGGTTCGCTCACGCGATGGTGGCGCCGGCCAGCGTCAGGGTCTGGAACGCGCGCTCCGTGTCACCCGGGGCGAGATCGACGCCCCGCGTGAGGTCGCGTGGCACGAGCGTGGCGAAGCCGCGCGCCCGTGCGTCGAGTGCGGTGTCCTTCACGCACACGTCCGCCGCCAACCCGACGACGACGACACGCTCGATGCCGCGTGATCGCAGCATCGGTTCGAGCGCGGTCGGCACTTCGTGTCCGGTGGCCGCGTCGCGCATCGTGAAGCCGGAGTACCCGTCCTCGCCCGCCACGCCCTTGCGGACGATCTCACCGGCGACCGTCAGCTCGCGGTGCAACTCCGCGCCCCAGGTGTCGTGCACGCAGTGCACGGGCCAGATGCCGCCGTCCTTCGCGAAGTGCGGGGTGGAGGGCGGGTGCCAGTCCTGCGTGTACACGACGAGCGCGCCGGCAGCAGACGCGCGCTCCACCTCGTCGTTGATCCCGGCGATAATCACTTCTCCGCCGCTCACATAGAGCCCGCCAGAGGGATCCGCGAAGTCGTTCTGGACATCGACGATCACGAGCGCCGTACGCGCGTCGCACTCGATCACCGCCGTCACGCTCCGGCTCTGCCGGCCTGCTACATCTCCATCTTCTTGCGTCCGGAGAGGTAGCCCTCCGCATCTTCCTCGAACTCGGCGCGACATCCGTGGCCGCAGAAGTAGTAGGTCTGCCCCTCGTACTCAGAGCTGCCGCCACCCGGTGCGCGCTTGTTGACGTCCATCCCGCACACGGGATCGACGGCGGTCCCGCGCCTCATGAGATTCATCAACCAGCTGACCATCGGTACCTCCTCGGTGGTCCGGCGCGAAACACCGGCTCACACGCAGTCTAGACGACGACTATGGCGTTGCCGCCGCGTCAGTCGCCCCCGCCGCGCACGAGGATCACGCCCACGAGCAGCGCACCGGCGCCGGCCACGCGCAGCGCGCTCACTCGATGCACCGTGCCGCCGAACGCGCCGAGCTGATCCATGGTCAGGCCGCCGATCAGCTGGCCTGCGACGAGCGCGCTCACGAAGAGCGCGATCCCGAGTCTCGGCGCGAGTGCGCCCATGCCCACGATCATCACGAGCCCAAACAGGCCCGCCGCCGCGTAGTACAGATCGAGACCGCGCATCGTCACGATCAGCGCGACGCCGGCGCATACGGCGATGATGGCGTGAATCCACGCACGGTCGAGCGGCGACGGCAGCAGCGGCGGCGCCCCGCGCAGCGCGCGCAGCCCGAAGAAGAGCGCGATGCCGGCGACCGTCGCCAGCAACGACATCCACGCGGCCTCAGTGGACCCGCGTTGCCGCGCCACTGACCCGAGCATCGACGTCTGCACCGCGAAGCCGAGCCCAATCAGGAGCGCAACGCCAAGCGACAGCAGCTGCGCCATGCGGAGCATCCATTCGTTCCACGGCACTGAAGAGCGGCAGGTTAATGCCCGCCGGCGGCTGGGGCGCACAGGCTCGGAAGCCAGTGCCACGGCTCCACCCCGGCAGGTGGCCGGGCGAGTCGCACAGGCCCGTAGGCCTGTTCCACAGGTCTGACATCAGGCAGGTTCGCGAATGCTTGCGCTACTTGCGCGAGCCTGGGCCGATGCCGCGCACCTTGGTCTCCACGCTGTAGACACTCGTCTGAGCGGTGAGGAAGAGTGTGGAGAACTTTGCTCCGCCGAACGCGATGTTTGCCGCGTGCTCGTCGCACTCGAACACGCCGAGCGGTTTGCCTTCGGCCGTGATCACCCACACACCGCCGGCGCCGGTGGTCCAGAGCCGCCCGTCCTCGTCGACCTTCATTCCGTCCGGCACGCCGGGACGCTCGTCGCCGCTCATGTCCACGAACACGTCGCCGCCGCGGAGCGATCCGTCCGGCTGCACGGTGTAGCGACGGATGATGCGGTCCTGCGAGTCGCCGATGTACAGCACGGACTCGTCCGGTGAGAACGCGAGGCCGTTCGGCTGAGTGAAGTCCTGGATGATCACGCCAAACGAGCCGTCCGGACCAGTGCGGTACACGCCCTGGTAGTGGAGCTCCTGCCGCGCGTGAGGTTCGCCCATCACCAGCTTCGCCCCGGGCCGGGGGAGGCCGTAGGTGGGGTCGGTGAAATAGATGGCGCCAGAGGAGTGCACCACGATGTCGTTCGGGCTGTTCAGGCGCTTGCCGTCGTAGCGGTCGACGAGCACGGTCGGGGTCGCGCTCGGTCCGTCGGGCACATACGGCGAGCGCGAGACGCGGCGGCCGCCGTGCTCGCACGCGAGGATGGTGCCGCGGGCGTCGATCGCCAGGCCGTTCGCGAAGCCGCTCGGCTCGCGGTAGACCTCTGCCGCCTTCATGCCGGGACGCCAGCGATGTGTGCGGTTGCCGGGGATATCGCTGAACAGCAGGGCGTTGTCCGACGCGATCCAGAGCGGCCCCTCCGTGAAGGTGAAGCCGGTGCAGAGCTTCTTCTCGTCTTTCGACGTGAGGAGCGCCGACAGTCCATCATCGTTCTCAATGCGCATGCCACAGCCTCTTCCGGCGTACGGATCGTGAGTGGTGCAGATCGTTTGGTGGCGGGATCTGTGCGCGGGGAGACGCGCCCACCTCTCCCACTCTCCGCCTGTTACGCGCTGAGCGCTATGCGTGGGCGCTGCAGACGGGCCTCGGATCAGGTGCGCGCGCGTTCAGTTCACGCGCCGTGTCTTGCCGCCCCAGTATTCCTCGCGCAACTCGAACTTCTTGAGCTTGCCCGTCGCCGTCCGGGGCAGCGCCGACACGAACTCGATGCGAGTCGGTGCCTTGAAGTGCGCCATGCGCTCGCGGCAGAACTCGATCAGCTCGCGGTCCGTCGCCTTCGCGCCTTCGCGCAAGACGACGGCGGCCAGCGGCGTCTCGCCCCACTGCTCGTGCGGCACGCCGATCACCGCCGCCTCGAGCACCGCGGGGTGCTTGTACAGCGTGTCTTCGACCTCGATCGACGAGACGTTCTCGCCACCCGAGATGATCACGTCCTTCGCCCGGTCCACGATGTTGATGTAACCGTCTTTGTTGATCGTGGCGAGATCGCCGGTGTGGAAATAGCCGTCGACGATCGCCTTCGCGGTTTCGTCCGGCTGGTTCCAATAGCCCTTGAAGACCATGTTCCCGCGCGCGCACACCTCGCCGACGGTCTCGTCGTCCCACGGGACGTCCTCGCCGCCCTCGCCGAGCACGCGGATCTCGACCCCCACGCCCTCCTGGCCGGCGCGACCCTTGATCGCGATCGCCTGGTCGCCGCGCGCGTTCAGGTGCGGCTTCACCTCTGCGATCGTGAGGATCGGGGCGGTCTCGGTGAGCCCGTAAATCTGGATGAAGGTCCAGCCGAGCTCCTCTTCGAGCCGCTTCACGAACGTGAGCGGGGGCGGCGCTCCGGCGATCACGAAGCGCGGCTTCGTCTTGATGTTGTGCCGGTCCTTGTGCGCGTATTCGAGGATGCGCGCGAGCACTGCCGGCGCCATGCAGGCGAAGGTGATGCCCTCGCGCTCGATCACCTCGTACATCTCGGCGTCGTTCGGCGCGCGCACGATCACGTGCTTCGCCCCCATCGCCGTCAGCGCGTAGGGCCCGCCCCAGCCGTTGCAGTGGAAGAGCGGCAGCGTCCACATGTCCACGTCGTCGTGGGTGATGCCGAAGTGAGAGATGTAGTTGTAGGCGTTCACGTAGAAGTTGCGGTGCGTGAGCATCACGCCCTTGGGCCGCGCCGTCGTGCCCGACGTGTAGTTGATGCTCACCAGGTCGTTCTCATCGAGCCCGGGGTCGACCGGCGGGGTCGTCGGCTGACCCGCGATCAGCGTCTCCCAGTCTGTCCAGCCGTCGGCGACCGGCGCGTCGCCGTAGCGGGCCACGACGAAGTGCTTCAGGTCCGGGAGGCTCGTGCGGATCGCGTCGACGGACTCTGTGAGATCGGAGTCCGCGAGGATCACGCTCGCGCCCGCGTGCTGCAGGCAGTACTCGAAGTCCGCAGCGATCAGCCGGTAGTTGAGGGGCACCAGCACCGCCCCGATGCTCGCGGTGCCGTAGAAGGCCTCGAGGAAGTGGTGGCTGTTCGGGCTGAGGATACCGACGCGGTCGCCCTTCTTCACCCCGAGGATTTGCAGCGCGTGTCCGAGCTGGTAGCAGCGCGCGCCGTACTCGGCGTAACTGAAGCGATTTGCCCCGTCGACGACGGCTTCGCTTTCGCCGTAGAGTTTGACGGCTCGACGCAGGAAATCGTTGACGAGCAGCGGAACTTCCACGGGTCACCTCCCTCAGGACGCGCATCCTAACCGGGCCGAGTGCCTTCGGCATGCAGGCTGTCTCCGGTACACGCCCGCCGGCCGCTCGCCCACCGCGACCTCCAGCCCTGCCCCAGGTCTGCCCTGGTCCGCCCGCACAGCGATCCGGCCACTGGTCCGCACGCTCGCGAGCCGCGCCGGGGCGCGAGCGGAGTCGTGTCATGGCACAGGCTGCCGTCACGTTCGCGTGAACGCACATGGAGGGGCCGGCAGCGGATTGCCCGCCGCCGGCCCCTTGAGCGCTCCGGCTCGCCTGCGACGCTCCGCTCAGCCCAGCGGCGAGAAGTCCGTTGGCGCCATCAGCCGGTTCTCGATGTGGTGCACGAGCGCACCGTCCTTCTCGGACTCGGTCCGCGCCTGTTGCCATTCGGGATCCGCACCGAACGACGCCCATGCCTTCTGTCGAGAACCCACGTCCTCGTACGCAACCATGTACCAGAGCTCATCGCTGCGGCCGCCCACGGCGTTCGTCCAGTAGCCCACGTTCTTGATGCCGTGACGTTCGAAGATCTTCGTGGTGTGGTCGCGGAAGCGCGCCTGCAGCGCCCCCATCTTGCCCGGCATCGCCGTGTAAATCCGCAGCTCGTAGATCATGTGCATGCTCCCCTTCGTCCCGGCTCGGGCCGGGCGTTCGGCCCTGTTTCGGTGAGTTTCGAGTCGTCAGCCTACGAGCCGGCGGGCGCAGACCCCGCAGTGGCCAGGCGCGCTCGGGCGTCGTCGTACAGATCCGCGGGCAGCGGGCCGTTCGCCGCTGCCGCGAGGTTCTGTGCCAGGTGTTCGGGGTTCGCCGTCCCGACGATCGTGGTGTGCAGATCCGGGTGGCTGAGCGTGAAGCGGAGCGTGAACTCCATCCGGCTCATGCCTTCCGGCAGGATCTCGTCGAGCCGGGCGTGCTCCCACAGGTCCTTCGGCGCCGGGCCCGACGCGCCGACCGGGCTCGTCCCCCACTGCTTGTCCTCAGACGGAGCACCACGCGCCACGCCGCCACGGATCACGGTGCCGGCGCCGGCGCGCGCGGCCGCGGAGATCGCCGCTTCGTGTTCGCGCTGGAGGGCGGAGTACGGGATCTGGAACTCGTCGAAGACGCCCATCGCGATGTGGTCCGCGAGGTGCGGCAGCGTCGACGAAGCGCCGATGAAGCGCACCTTGCCCTCCCGCTGCAGCGCCTGCAGCTCGTCCAGCCCGCCGTGCTCCTCGAGCTCCGCCTTTGACGGGCTGCCGTGGAACTGCACGAGGTCCAGCCGATCCGTGTGCATGCGGCGCAGGCTCTGCTCGATCGCCGCGCGGATGTTCTCGCGCGTGTAGACGTGTCGCGGTCCGCCCTCCACCTGCTCGACGGCCACCATGCAGCCGCACTTCGTCGCGAGGAAGTACTCGTCTCTCCGGTGCGCGATGAAGCGCCCGATCAGTTCCTCGCTGCGCCCGTAGTCGGGCGAGGTGTCGACGAAGTTGATGCCGGCATCGAGCACGGCATTGAGCACTCGCTCCGCCTGCTCGTCCGGGATCTCTCGTCCTCGCGAGCCTCCACGCAGCTCCATCGCCCCGTAGCCGAGGGTCGTCACCTGCACGCCGGTTCGCCCCAGCTCGCGCATTGGTTGGCCGGTCATCTGTTCTTCCTCTCGCACGGCACGCGGGGTGCCAGAGCTCACGCGGCGTCAGCCGCTACGGCGACTCGTCGCTGGCGCGCGCCGGCGCGCGCGGGGGAAACGGCTCGTACGGGAAGCGGGCCAGCGCCGCTTCGTCGAGATCGATGCCAAGCCCGGGCGTCCGCGGCAGTGCGATGTGCCCGTCCACGACCTCGAAGGGCGGGCGCGCAATCTCACGGCCCCACGGCTCGAGGTTCACGAAGTACTCGGTGATGAGGAAGTTCGTGAGCGTCGCCGAGACCTGCACGGTCGCCGCGAGCCCGACCGTTGTGCTGTTGTAGTTGTGCGGCGACACGGCGACAAAGTACGGCTCCGCCATCGCCGCGATCTCCTTGAGCTCGAGGATGCCGCCGACGTTACAGACATCGGGGTTGATGATGTCTGCCGCCTGCTTCTCGAAGACCTCGCGGAACTCGTGCTTCGTGTACAGCTCCTCGCCCGTGACGACGGGGATGCGAATCTCACGCTTCGCGGCCGCGAGCGCGTCGATGTTCTCGGCCAGCACCGGCTCTTCGAACCAGAACGGTGCGAAGGGCTCGATCTCGCGGGCGATGCGCACGGCGTGCATCGGCGCCAGACGACGATGCATCTCGACGAGGATCTCCACGTCGTCGCCGACCGCCTCGCGCACGGCGCGCACGCGCTCGACCGCGATGCGCTCCTGCGCGCGGCTGATGAAGGTGCGCCAGCGGCCGGGCACGGGGTCGAACTTGAGCGCGGTGAAACCACGCGCCACCACTGCACGGGCGCTCTCCGCGAGCGACTCGAGCGAGTCGCTCTTCGCCCAGCCGTTCGCGTACACGCGGATGCGCTCACGGCAGGCGCCACCGAGCAGCTCGTAGACGGGCACGCCGAGGCGCTTGCCCGCGAGGTCCCACATCGCCTGCTCGATACCGCTGATCGCCGAGTAGAAGTCCATCGCGCCGCGACGCGCGGAGAAGTCGTCGTACATCGAGCGCGTGAACTGCTTGATCTCGCGCGCGTCCCAGCCCTCGATGTAGCGCTTCAGTTGATCGAGGTGCGCAACGACCTGCGTGTCGCGATCCGCCTGCGTGTAGCACTCGCCCCAGCCATGCAGCCCGTCGGCCGTCTCCAGGCGCACGAAGAGCAGGTTCTTCGCCGCGGGCGGATGCACGAGGTAGTGGCGCAGCGACGTGATCTTCAACGGGGCCCCTTCCGTGCAGCGGCTAGTGCTGGACCACGTGGCCGCCGTCGACGTTGATTGACTGGCCGGTGATCCACGAGCCCTGCTCGCTGCAGAGGAAGACGGCCATGTTCGGCACGTCCGAGCCGGCGCTCGGGCGGCGCAGCGGAATGCTCGCCACCATGGCCTGCCAGCGGTCGCTGTCCCGCGGGACGTCGTCCAGCCGGTTGTTGTCGATGATGCCGGGGCAGATCGTGTTCACGCGGATGCCGAACTGGCCGACCTCGCGCGCCATCACAGAACCGAGCGCCTGGATCGCCGCCTTGCTCGACGCGTAGGCGCCGGTATTCGGTCCGAAGATCTTCCCGGCGATCGACGAAATGTTGATGATCGCCCCGCCCTCGCCCTGGTCGATCAGATGCTGGCCGAAGATCTTCGAGACGAGCATGGTGCCGCGCAGGTTCACGCGCACCACCGTGTCCCAGACGTCGACCGGCATGTCGACGAGCGGCACGCGGTCGGCGCCGCGCGCGGCGGCGGCGTTGTTGACCACGAAGTCGACACGCCCGAACTCCGCGATCGTCCGCTCGAGCAGCGACCGCACCGCGGCCTCGTCGGAGACGTCGCTGACGAGCGGCAGCGCGCGCCGTCCGATCCCGCGGATCTCGTCGGCCACAGATTCGATGTCACGCCAGCCGGCCGCCTGCTCGTCGTCCGGGTAGCGATCGGGCGATCGCCCGGTGCCCGTGAGCACGACGTCACACCCGGCGTGCGCGAACGCGTTCGCCAGCTCGCGCCCGATGCTGCGCATGCGCCCGGCGCCGGTGATCACCGCCACTTTGTCCTGGAGCCCCGTCAACACTGCCGCCATCGTGCTGCCTCTTTCCGCGCTCGCGCCCGCTTCGCGCGTGCTGATCTAGCTGTCGTGAGCGAAGGCAAGGGCCTGCGCTCTTCGGGCTGGCCCTCGTGCGAGCGCCGCGCGAAAGCGTGGCGCCACGCGACGCGGACCCACGGTCACGCGATAGCGCCGAGATCGCCGGTTCTGTGCGCCGCCTATGTCCGCCCGCGCTGGAACTGATTCTCCATGCCCTCAGGCAGCGAGACGCCGCCGTCCTCGAACGCCTTGCGCACCGCCGCGCCCGGCGGTCCGAAGATGTCGCCCTTGTGGCCGGCGACCCAGTCCTGGCTCGACCGCACGGGCGCGATCGCGCCCTGGAAGTGCGGCGCGACGTGCCGAGCCCAGAGGTCGTACGAGCGGAAGATGCGCTCCTGCGACCCCGCCCACTCGTGGGCGAGACCGAGCAGGCCTCCGATGCCACCATCGGAGAGCTCGATGATCTTCTCGACCGCCTCGATTGCGTCGGCCGGCGTGCCGATGATCGCGCCACCGCGTTCGATCATCGACTCAATCGTTTCGGTGCCAGGCGCCGTCGGCCGCCCGAGCGTCTGCGCGAAGTACTCGGTATTCCACTGCAGCGCGCCGTTGCGCACGTCGTCGATCGCTTGCTGCTTCGTGTCGGCGATGTGGATCGGGATCACGACGCGCCAGTCTTCGCGTCGCACCGTGGTGCCGGCTGCGCGGGCGGCTTCCTCCGCCCAGCCCCACGCCTCCGGCAGCGAAATGAGGCCACCGGCCTGGAACGACGCCACGGACAGCATGCCGACGCCGTAGCGGCCCGCAGCCTGTGGCCCGGCCGGCGAGAAGCTGTGCGCGACGGCTACGGGCAGGTGCGGCTGTGTGTAGTTCGCGATTTGCAGGCGCGCGTCGCGGAGCGTGAACCAGTCCGTCTCCATGTTCACCGGATCGGGAGAGCGCAGCAGCGCCATGATCCCGGCCAGCGCCTCGTTCATCCGCTGACGCTGGCTCGTGGGCTCGATGCCCATCATGTAGGCGTCCGACGACAGCGCGCCCGGCCCCACGCCGAGCATCGCGCGTCCCCGCGTCATGTGGTCGAGCTGCACCATGCGGTCGGCGACCATCAGCGGGTGGTGGTACGGGAGGCTGGTCACCCCCGTGCCGAGCATGATCGAACGCGTACGCGGCGCGACGGCCGCGATGATCAGCGCCGGATCCGCGATCAACTCCCAGCCGGCGCTGTGATGCTCGCCGATCCACGCCTCGTCGAAGCCGAGCCGATCGAGGTGCACGATCAGCTCGATATCGCGATCGATCGCGAGCGTCGGATTCTCGCCCGAGTGGTGGAACGGCGCCAGGAAGATGCCGAACTTCATGCGCGTCGGTCGTTCGGTCATGGGCACTGCTCCTCAGATGTGCGTTGGATCCTGCGCCTGCGCCCGCGTCGGGCGTCGGGCGTCGGGCGTCGGGCGTCGGGCGCCATTATGCACGCCGGGACGCGGCGGGCCGACTCTCTCGCCACCATCTTCGGCAAGCCCAATCTTCGGCTAGCCCCGGCTGACAAGCCGGGCTGCGCAGAGACGCCGCATCGCCGTCAGCCACTCGTCACGAGTCGGCGGGAGGGCTCGCCCGTCGCATCGCCAAACGCTCCAGGTCTCGCGGACCGCGTGGTCTGCGCAACGCGGCTTGTCAGCCGGGGCTAGCCCGGGAGATGGGCGGGGCGCCGGAAATCGACCGCTGCGGCTAGTTCACCAGCTTCTTCGTGCCTGCCCATTCCTTCTCGCGCAGCACGTACTTCTGGATCTTGCCCGTGCTGGTCTTGGGCAGATCGCCGAACTCGACCGACCGCGGGCACTTGAAGTGCGTGATGCGGTCGCGGGTGAAGGCGATGATCTCCTCCGCGGTCGCTGAGGCGCCGGGTTTGAGCGTGACGAATGCCTTCACGACCTCGCCCCACTTCTCGTCCGGCACGCCGATGATCGCGACCTCGTGTACGGCGGGGTGCTCGTAGATCGCGTTCTCCACCTCGATGCTCGAGATGTTCTCGCCGCCCGAGATGATCACGTCCTTCGAGCGGTCGCGGAGCTCGATGTAGCCGTCCGGGTGCATGACCGCGAGGTCGCCGGAGTGGAACCAGCCGCCGCAGAGGGCGGTCGCGGTCGCCTCCGTGTCGTCGAGGTAGCCGGCCATCACGTTGTTGCCGCGCATCATCACCTCGCCCATGGTCGCGCCGTCCGCGGGGACGTCTTCCATGGTCTCGGGGTCGGCGACGCGCAGGTAGGTGGAGAAGATGTAGGGCACGCCCTGCCGGGACATCAGCTCCGCCCGCTCCTCGAGTGACAGCCCGCGCCACTCGTCCTGGATCTCACAGATCACGTGCGGGCCGTAGGTCTCGGTCAGGCCGTAGAGGTGGGTCACATCGACGCCGAGCGCGTCCATCTTCTTGAGGTCGGCCGGCGAGGGCGGCGCCCCGCCGGTGCACACGCGCACGCGCGGCTCGAAGACGACGCCCTGGGCGGCCGGGTCGCCGGCGATCATGCGCAGCACCGTGGGCGCACCGTTGAAGTTCGTGACGCGCTCCTCCTGGATCAGGCGAATGATCTCCGGCGGGCGCACCGCGCGCAGGCAGACGTGCGTCCCGGCGGCGCCCGTGACGGCCCACGGCATGCACCAGCCGTTGCAGTGGAACATCGGCAGCGTCCACAGGAAGACGGTCTCCTGCCCGAAGCGCAGCGAGGCGATCTCGCCGAGTGCGTTCAGGTAGGCGCCGCGGTGCGTGTACATCACGCCCTTCGGCCGGCCGGTCGTGCCCGACGTGTAGTTGATCGAAAGCATCTGGAACTCGTCGGCGACGGTGTTCTCGATCGGCAGCGGGTCCACGCCTGCGATCCAGTCGTCGAAGGTCGGTCCCGGCAGCGGTGAGTCGGTCAGCCCGGCCTGGCGGTCGAGCACGTTCACCACGCGCACGTCGGATGCCACGCGCGACAGGTCGACCTGCCCGGCGAGCTCGGGGTCGACGAAGACGAGCTTCGAGCGGGAGTGCTCGATGATGTACGCGACCTCCGCCGGTGCGAGCCGCGTGTTGATCGCGACCAGCGCTGCTCCGGTGAGCGGCACGGCGAAGGTACTGGCGAGGTGCACGGGCACGTTCGGCAGCATGACCGCGACACGATCGCCGAGGCCGATGCCGTCGCGCTTGAGCGCGGCCGCGAAGCGCCCCACGAACTCGGCGAAGCCGGCCCAGTCCATGCGCTCGTCGCCGTAGACGACGGCTTCCTTCGTCGGGAACACGCGCGCGGTGCGCTGAAGCAGCACAAGCGGCGTCAACGGGTCGCTGAACGCGCCAAGGTGCTCTGCATCGCCGACGTGCGCCTCGGGGCGCACCGGCTGATCGACCATCGCCTCGACCTCCTCGTTCGCGGGCGATTCTAGCGCGGCAACGGGCGGCGATCCGATTGCACGCGAGCCTTCGCGCCCACCGGTCAGCCCCTCCGTACACTCGCCGAACGGAGGTGCCCCATGACCGATCCCACCCTGCCCGGCGTCACGTCGCGCTTCGTTGAGGCGAACGGCATTCGCATGCGTATCGCGGAGGCAGGCACGGGGCCACTCGTGCTGCTGCTGCACGGGTTCCCCGAGTCCTGGTACTCGTGGCGGCACCAGCTGGGCGCGCTCGCCGACGCGGGCTATCACGTGGTCGCGCCGGCAATGCGCGGCTACGGCGAATCGGACTCGCCGCCGGATGTCGAGGACTTCGACATCACGCATCTCGTGGGGGACGCGGCAGGGCTCGTAGAGGCACTCGGCGAGGAGCGAGCGGTCGTGGTCGGGCACGACTGGGGCGCGATCATCGCGTGGCAGTGCGCACTGCTCCGGCCGGACCGCTTCCGCGCGGTCGCGGGGCTGAGCGTGCCGTACACGGGGCGAGCGCCGGTCGCCCCCGTCTCCGCGTGGCGCCGGCGCTTCGGCGACAACTTCTTCTACATCCTCTACTTCCAGCAGTCAGACATCGCCGAGAACGAGTTCGATACGAACCCCCGCGCGCTGCTGCAGCGCCTCTATCAGTCGCCCGGATCACCGATCGCCGCGCCTCCCGAGATCAGCGATCCACTGATGAGCGCGGGCGGCTGGATCGGCCGCCTCGCCGAGCCGGCGGGACTTCCCGCCTGGCTGACTGCCGCCGAGCTCGACTACTACGTCGAGCAGTTCGAGCGCTCGGGCTTCCGCGGGCCGGTGAACTACTACCGGAACTTTGATCGCAACTGGGAGCTCACACCCGAGCTCGCCGGCGCCCCCGTCGTGCAACCGGCGATCTTCATCGCCGGCGAGCAGGATCCCGTGATCGTGCGCGGTGGGATCATGGGGGCCGGCGACGATCTCGAGGAGCACGTACGTCGCGCCGTGCCGGATCTGCGCGGCTGGCTGCTCGTGCCCGGCGCGGGACACTGGATCCAGCAGGAGCGCCCGGGTGAGGTGAACGCGGCGTTGATCGACTTCCTCGAAGGACTCGTCGACTGATCGTGCTCCGCCCATGTGTCGGGAACCGCTCGGACCCGCGCCGTGTGCCACCGTCGGTGGCGAACGCAGACGGCGGGCTGCTGTCCTACGGGGCTCTGTTGCGCACGGCGCGGGTGGCGCGGAACCCGCTGCTCGCCGCGTCCGACCGCGCCGCGAACGCGTGTTAGCATCGATGCCTTACGTCGCGTGGCGCCCATGAACGCTCGCCCACCCCACGCCCTCACGCTTCACCGCCACGCGTTCGCCGGGGTCACGCCATGAAGTTCGGGCTGTTCTACGAACTCCAGACGCCGAAGCCGTACGACGGCGATAGCTGGGATCCCGACGCCGAGCGGCGCGTCTTTCACGAGATGCTCGAGCAGGTCGAGCTCGCTGATCAACTCGGGTTCGATTATGTCTTCGAGGTCGAGCACCACTTCCTCGAGGAGTACTCACACTCTTCGGCGCCCGAGCTGATGATGGCCGCGCTGTCGCAGCGGACGAAGCAGATCCGGCTCGGGCACGGCATCGTGCTCACCCCGCCGCCCTACAACCACCCCGCGCGCGTGGCCGAGCGCATCGCAACGCTCGACATCCTCAGCAATGGGCGCGTCGAGTTCGGTACGGGCGAGTCCGCGTCCGAGATGGAGCTCGGCGGCTTCGGGGTCGATCGCGGGCTGAAGAAGTCGATGTGGGAAGAGGCCACGCGCGAGATCGCGAACATGCTGGCGTCGGAGCCCTATCCCGGCTTCGACGGCGAGTTCTTCTCGATGCCCGCCCGCAACGTCGTCCCGAAGCCGCTGCAGAAGCCGCACCCGCCGATGTGGGTCGCCGCGTCCCGTCGCGAGACGACGATGGTGGCGGCACGCTTCGGCCTCGCCTCGCTCGGCTTCGGCTTCGAAACGCCCGAAGAGCTGGGGGAGCGAGCCACGGAGTACTACCGGCTGCTGCGCGAGGAGTCGATGCCGATCGGGCACGCGCTCAACCCGGGCCTGGCCGTACTGAACACGTTCATGATGGGCAAGACGGACGACGAGGCGATCCGTCGCAGCGCCGGGGGCCCCGGGTTCTTCTCGTATTCGCTCGGCTACTACTACACGCCCGCCACCGGTGACACGCATCCGCCCGGCGGGCGGAACCTGTACCGCGCCTACCGTGACGCTTCACCGGAGCAGGCGGCGCAGGAGTCCGTGGAACGGCGCGGCTTCCTCAGCGAGGCGGAGATACGCAAAGGCGAGCCAGAGGACGAGGTGGAGCGGGCGCTCTATCGCGCGGCCCGCAGCGGGAACGCGATCGGCAGCACGAAGCGGCTGCGCAAAACGCTCAAGCAGTACGAGAATCAGCACCTCGACGTGATGGTGTTCGTCGCGCAGGCGGGCGACCGCCGGCATGAGCACATCATGGAGTCGATCGACCAGTTCGGACGGGAACTGCTGCCGGAGTTCCACGAGCGGCACGAGAGCGTGCACCGCACGTGGAGAGCGAAGCAGCTCCGCGGGCTCGAGTTCCCGATCAACTCCTCGATCTAGCCTGCAGGCCCGCGCTCGCCGCGCCGGATAGCCGAGCGAGGTCCCCCATGGCGACACCGGAACAGGTAGAGCATCCCGAGTTGCGCGAGTTGATCGCGGCCGCGCACACGCTGATGCGTGCCGGCCGGGCGACCGACGCGGTGCGGACCCTCGCCAACGCATATCTGCTGCTGCTCAGTCTCAAGCCCGAGCTGCTCGATCAGGCCGTGGCCACGATGAGCGGGCGGACGGTACCGCTGGCCATGCGCTGGCCGGCCCTCGGCGCGAACCTCGACGTGGACGCCGTGCTCGCGAAGCAGCCCCGCATCGTGTTCGCGCGCGATCGCTTCGCCCTGAGCGAGGCGATGACCTACTACGAGTTCACGCTCGAGACGTCGATCGCGGCCGGCGCCTGATCCGTTCGTGGTGAGCCCAGTCGAACCATGACTTGCCCGGTGCCGGAAGCACCGGGCGGGCCCGGAGCGTTCGCGCTCTCGAGCCTGCACCCGGGGTGCGCTGCTCGGCGCAGCGCTGGTTCATGGTTCGGCTGGGCTCACCACGAACGGATAGGGCAGGAACGGAACCGGTGCACCACGAACGAACCCGGCCATGAACGGAACCGGCTCACCACGAACGGACCGAGCGCACCCGAACAGAAACCGCTAGCTGCCGTACGCGTCGAGCATGAGCACCAGGCACTTCACGCTGCCGCCGGCCTTGATGAACTCGTCCGTGGGTGTGGACACCGCGCGCAGCTCGCGCGCGGCGAGTGCCGCTTCGGTCTCGGGGCAGCCCGTGTTCATGACCACGGCCCCCCCGTCGACGACGAGCGCGTTGCACGCGAAGCGCAGCGCTTCCGCCTCCGGCACGGCGATCAGGTCGTCGAATGACCGCTCGAGTAGCGCGCGCGATGACTCGGCGAAGGCCGGCGGGTAGTAGAGCGCGCGCCGTTCGCCCAGGGGACAGAAGCATGTGTCCAGGTGGTAGAAGCGGTCGTCCGTCAGCTCGAGCCGCTCGATCGTGACGCCGAGCAGCTCGTCGAGATGATCGTACGAGCGCTCTTCGGTGCGGAAGAAATGCCCGCCGAAGGCCCGCCCATCCGCCGGCAGCAGATCGCCCTCGCCTTCCCAGTAGTGGGGACGGTGCACCTCCTCGATCGCATACCCGCGATCGCGGAACCACTCGATGAAGTACGGCTCCTCGGCAGCGCGCTCGGGATAACGAAAGTTGGAGGGGAGGAATCGGGGGCTCGCGGTGTGACTGCCCTCGCTGCCGCGTTGAGCGCCGAGCGCGACCCCGGCATTGGCCGTGAACGTCATGTCCGGCACCTCAGGGTGCTGGTCGATCAACTCCACCTGTACACCGAGCCCGGTGAGCGCCCCGTACAGCGAGCGCCACTGCTCGAGGGCCCGGGCGCCGTCGACGGCGTTCAGCGTGCGCATCCATGGGTTGATCTCGTACGCGATGCGGTAGTGCGTCGGCTCACACATCAGGACGTGACGGCTCGCGGCCATGGAACCTCTCAGCACTCCCGCCGGCAGGTTTCATCGTCCCACAGGCCCGCACCCGGCGCGCGTTCGCACTTGGCCCAGGGCTTATGCGATGCTGGCGATCACGCCCGTCGCCTCATCTGCCACCCATCCCCATCGGTGGCGCGCGCGGCGTCACACTTCTGGAGTGCCGATGTCCGCGATCATTCAAGCGACGGGACTCGTGCGCACGTTCGGAGACTTCCGGGCGGTGGACGGCATCGACCTCGCCGTGGAGCCGGGCGAGGTCTTCGGCATGCTCGGGCCAAACGGCGCCGGCAAGACGTCGACGATCCGCATGATTTCGTGCGTGCTGCCGATCACCGCGGGTTCGCTCTTCGTCGACGGGCTCGACGTGCGCCTGCACGACCGCGAGGTCAAGCAACGCATCGGCGTGGCCTCGCAGGACGACAGCCTGGACGAGGACCTGACCGTCGCGAAGAACCTCGCCGTCTACGCGCGCTATTACGGCGTCCCGCGTGACGTGGCGCGCGCGCGCATCACTGAGGGTCTCGAGCTCATGCAACTGGCGGACCGCCGAGACTCGCGCATCGATGAGCTGTCCGGTGGCATGAAGCGCCGGCTCGTGCTCGCACGGGCGCTGATGAACGACCCCCGCCTGCTCGTGCTCGACGAGCCCACGACCGGGCTCGACCCGCAGGCGCGGCACCTGGTCTGGCGCAAGGTGCGGCTGCTGCGCGAACGGGGCGTGACGATCCTCCTGACCACGCACTACATGGATGAGGCCGAGCAGCTCTGCGACCGGCTGATGATCATGGATCACGGTCGCCAGCTCGCCGCCGGATCGCCGCGTGCGCTGATCGAGCAACACGCCGGGCGCGACGTGATGGAAGTGCATCCGACCGAACCAGATCGCGCCGCCGTGCTCGCCTACCTCGCGAACGCGATCGGCGAGAGCGGCCGCATCGAGGAGATCGAGGACGTCGTCTACGTCTTCGGTGCGAAAGAAGAGCAGGCGCACGCTGTCGAAGCGATCGTTCGGGACCCGTACCGCGTGCACTTCCGGCGCGCGAACCTCGAGGACGTCTTCCTGACGCTCACCGGCCGGGCGCTGGTGGAATAGCGATGACCACGAGCACCGAGCGAATCACGCCACCCCCCGCTTCGCCGGATCCCCGCGTCCACGCAGAAGCGAGGCCGCGCCGCGAGTGGGGCGTGGTGCCCTGGCTCGGGGTGGCCATCCCCGGCCGCCAGTCCATCCGCGTCTGGCAGCGCAATCGCGACGTCTTCCTCCAGCTGTGGAAGGCGGAGTTCGTTCCGCCGTTGCTCGAACCGCTGATCATGTTCGCCGCGCTCGGGCTCGGGCTCGGCACGTACGTACAGCTCACGGGCGACGTCGAATACATCCAGTTCCTCGGCCCCGGCGTGATCGCCATGTTCTCGATGTTCGCCGCCGTCTTCGAGGCGCTGTGGGGCGCCTACTTCCGGCTCGACAAGCAGGGCACGTACGCGGCGATCCTGGCCACACCCACGCGCCCGGAGGAGATCACAGCCGGCGAGATCCTGTGGGCTGCTTCGCGAGGCGCGCTCAACGCGGCGATGATCATGCTCGTCATGCTCGCGCTCACGCCCGCGTACGACCTCGTCTCGTCGCCGCTGGCGCTGCTGACGGTCCCGGTCGCGTTCCTCGCCGGTCTGAGCTTCGGCGCGCTCGGCCAGGCGTACGTCAGCCAGGCGCGCTCGGTCAGCCAGCTCACCTACTTCTTCAGCCTGCTGGTGATGCCCATGTTCTGGTTCAGCGGCGGCTTCTTCCCGCTGGATGAGTTCCCCGCCTGGGCGTCGACCGCCGCGTGGTTCACGCCGCTCTATCACGCGGTCGAGGTGAATCGCGCGCTCGTCACCGGCAACGTCGGTTGGAGCGACCTCGGTCACCTGGCCTGGCTCGTGATCGTGGTGCCGCCACTGGTGTGGCTCGCGCTCTGGACGATGCGCCGGCGCATCGTCGGCTAACGAGGGACGTGGCGATGCGATATGTGATCTACGGAGCGGGCGCGATTGGCGGGTGCATCGGCGCGCGGCTGTTCGCCGCCGGGCACGACGTGGTCCTGATCGCACGCGGCGCACATCTCGAGCGCATCCGCGCCGACGGACTGCGCGAGCGCACGCCGGCAGGCGACGCGGTGCACCGCATCCCGGCAGTGGGCCACCCGCGCGAGCTCGCGTTCACGAACGACGACGTTCTGGTGCTCACGATGAAGTCGCAGGACACGGCGAGCGCGCTGGATGATCTGCGCGCGGAGGCGGACGACCGCGTGGCGGTGGTCTGCGCTCAGAACGGCGTCGACAACGAGCGGCTCGCCGCTCGTCGCTTCGCACGCGTCTACGGCATGCTCGTCTACCTGCCGGCCACATTCCTCGAACCCGGGGTGATCGTCGTGCACGCGGATCCGCCAGCGGGGGTGCTGGACGTCGGGCGGTATCCGAGCGGGGTCGACACACTCAGCGAGCGCATCGCCGCCGACATCACCGGCGCCGGCTTCGTGAGCCGTGCGAGTGAGGACGTGATGCGATTGAAGTACGGGAAGCTGCTCGGAAACCTCGGCAACGCCGTGCGCGCACTGTGCGCACCCGGCTCCGAAACCGACGAGATCCTGCGGCTCGCGGACGCGGAGGCGCGGGCCTGCTTCCGGGCCGCCGGCATCGCGTGGACGTCAGACGAGGAGAGCGTGGCGATCGCGGCGACCGTCGCTCGCCGCGACGTGCCCGGCGCGCCGCGCGCGGGCAGTTCGAGCTGGCAGAGCCTCGCGCGCGGCACGGGCAACATCGAGGCGGACTACCTGAACGGCGAGATCTCGCTGCTCGGACGGCTGCACGGCGTGCCGACGCCGGTGAACGCCGCCGTCCAGCGTCGCGCGGCGGAA
>JAQBZW010000039.1 GCA_027622315.1 Chloroflexota bacterium
CGATCCGGCCGGTGCGGCTCACCTGCGGCCTCGCGCACGCGCGCGGAAGTAGGCGGCGACCGGCGCGAGCAGGTCGCGATCGAGCCGGATGATCACCTCGTCCACGCCGGCGCGCGCGAGCTGCTGGCTGCGTCGCGCGGCGCGCCCGCTCGCCGCTGCGGCGTATCGCTCGCGCAGTGCCCCGTCGGAGCTGTCGACGAGCAGCCGCTCCCCGCTCTCCGCATCTTCAACGGCGACGATTCCGAGGTCGGGCAACTCGAGGTCGACCGGGTCCACGAGCACGAGCGCGATCACATCATGCCGGCGGGCGAGCAGGCGCAGCGACTGCGCGTATCCGTCATCGAACCAGTCCGAGATCACGAACACCACGGAGCGGCGCGGCAGTACCCGCTGCAGGTAGTCGCACGCCGCGGTGATGCGCGTGCCCCCGCGCGCTTCGG
The DNA here is from genome assembly GCA_027622315.1 of Chloroflexota bacterium. Taxonomy (GTDB): domain Bacteria; phylum Chloroflexota; class Dehalococcoidia; order UBA2979; family UBA2979; genus VGNK01. Next base: position 441 of record JAQBZW010000039.1, read on the forward strand.
TCTGCGTGAGCACATCGCGGATGATGCGCAGCACGTGCTTCGTGCCGTGTCGCGGTGGAACGAAGCGTTCGATCTGGTCTGAGAAGGTGAGCAGCCCCGCGCGGTCATGGTTCTGGACCGCGGCGAAGCCGAGCAGGGCGGTGAGCTCGGCGGCGGCGCCGAGACGTCCACTCTGCGGTTGCGCCACACGCTGCGAACCCGAGACGTCGACGGCGCAGACCACGGTGAGCTCGCGTTCCTCGACGAACTCCTTCACCCATGTGGCGCCCGTCCGCGCGGTCACGTTCCAGTCGATTCGACGGACGTCGTCGCCGGGCACGTACTCCCGCGCCTCCGAGAACTCGATGCCGCTCCCGCGGAAGAGGCTGCGGTAGTTGCCGCCGATCAGCGAGCCGGCCATATGCCGCGTGCGGATCTCGAGGCGGCGCACTCGCGCTGCCAGGTCCGGTGCCGGCGGCGCGGACTCGTCGGCGTGCGCGCGCCGACCGCGATCACGGCGCAGGCGGGTGAGGATCGCCATCTAGGGAATCCCGACGCCCTCCAGCAGGCGCGTCACGATCTCCTCCGCAGTGATCCCCTGAGCCTCGGCTTCGTACGTGATCACCACGCGATGGCGGAAGACGTCCGGTGCCAGCGCCTTCACGTCGTCGGGAGTGATGTACGTGCGCCCGTGGAGGAACGCGTACGCCTGCGCTCCACGCGCAAGGAAGACGGCGGCGCGGGGCGAGGCGCCGTACTCAATCAACGGTGCGAGCGAGGCCATCTGGTATCGCGCGGGATCCCGTGACGCCTCCACCAGCCGCACGATGTACTCGCGCAGGCGGTCGTTCACCTCGACACGACGTGTCGCGACCTGCAAGGCGGCGACGTCGGCGACGCTGACGACCGGGCGGATCTCTTCGACGAGACCGTCGAGCGACTGTGCGAGGATCGCGCGCTCCTCCTCGCGGGAGGGGTAATGCACCAGGATCTTGAGCATGAAGCGATCGAGCTGTGCTTCGGGCAACGGATAGGTGCCCTCTTGCTCGATCGGGTTTTGCGTGGCGAGCACGAGGAACGGCTTCGGCAGAGGCAACGAGTCGCCGCCGATGGTGACCTGGCGCTCCTGCATCGCCTCGAGCAGCGCCGACTGCACCTTCGCCGGCGCGCGGTTGATCTCGTCCGCGAGCACGACGTTGGCGAAGATCGGCCCGCGACGCACGGAGAACTCGCCGTCGCGGGGGTTGAAGATCAACGTGCCCGTCACGTCTGCGGGGAGCAGGTCGGGCGTGAACTGAATGCGCGAGAACGTGCACTCGATAGCGGAGGCGAGCGTAGAGACGGTGAGCGTCTTCGCCAGCCCGGGCACGCCTTCGATCAGCGCGTGATTACCCGTGAGCAGGGCGACGAGCACCCGGTCGACGAACGCGTCCTGGCCGACGACGACGCGCGCGATCTCGTGACGGATCGCGGCGACGGCACCGTGTAACGCTTCCGCGGACACGGTCGGATCGGGGAGCTGCTGGGTCATGCGGCCCTCATCCGCTGGGGTGGGGGCATCAGTTTACGGGGAACCCGCGCTCAGCGGGTTCTGATCGCCGGGCGAAGTGTCGGCCCGCCTGTGAGGTCGTGTCGGCCTGTCCAGCCGACGCAGGAGCGGAAAGGGAGCATGCCCGCGGGGAGGCCGAGATACTGCCGGGCAGGGAGGCGCGTAGTAGTGGCGGACGGCCGGAGGAGGCGGCCCGCGGGGCGTCGTGCGGTGGGCTGCTAGCCGCCGCCGGCTGCGGCGGCGTACTGGGCGGCGGTCTCGCCGCCACCGACCTCGCGCGCCTCGCCGAGCACGCCGAGCAGTGCGGAGAGTTCGGGCACGGCCCGCTCGAGCTGCGCGACGGCAATCGCGCCGCGCTGGAGGCGTGCGTTCGAGCCGTCGCGGCGAAGGATGGAGAGCTCGACGGGGAGCTCGTCACCGGCGCAACGGTCGAGGATGGCGCAGATGCGCTGGAGCCGCCGCAGGTCCGCGGCGTCGTCGGTGGTCTCTTCCATGTGCACGCGCAGCCGGCGCGGACCGGCCGTGTCGGCCGGGGGCGCCGCGGGACGTACGGCGGGTTCGTCCGCGCGAACCTCGGTGCCGCCGACGGTGCGCAGGCCACCACGTGGGCCGCCCGGGCCCGGCGCCGGCGAGTCGGGTCGGGGGCCGCCGCCCCCACCCGCACCGTTCGTTGCGCCACCACCGTTCCATGTGTTGCGACGCGGTGTGCGCATGCCGGCGCGGAAGCGCGCCGGCTGGAAGTCGATCAACGCCCCGCGGTCGTAGTCGTAGGCGACCAGCTCCTGCACGGCGATCGTGAGCCGGTCGCCCCGCGAGCGGACGTCGACCTTCGCCATGAGCACGGTGCCCTCGAGTAAGAGGACGCGGTGCTGTTCGTACGAGTCCGGCCAGATCGTGAGCTCGGTCTGTCCGGTGAGGTCTTCGATCGTGGCGGCGGCGAAGGGCTTGCCCTGGCGCGTGCTCAGGGCGCGCACCGCGATCACGGTGCCGGCGATGATCGCATCCTGTCCCGCGAGCTCCTCGGTGAGCTCGGCCGACTGCACGGTGACGTACTGCGCGAGGTTGGCGGCGGCGCGCTTGAACGGGTGCTCGGAGACGTACGTCCCGAGCAGCTCCTTCTCCCACGCGAGCAGCTGCGCCGGCGGCACCTCCATCGCCTGGAGTTCGAGGCCGGGAAGCGGCGTGTCCACCTGTGCGCCGAAGAGATCGAACATGCTCGACTGACCAGTCTCGCGCAGGCGCAGTTCCTGCTGTGCGAGCGAGAGCAGCCGATCCACCCCGCCGATCAGGGCGCCGCGCTCGCCAAGCCCGTCCAGCGCGCCGGCTTTCGCCAGCGAGTCGAGCACGCGCTTGTTCACGTCGCGCGGGTTGATGCGCCGCGCGAAGTCCTCGAGTGAGATGAAGGGTCCATCCGACTCACGCGCCTCGATCAGCGTCGCGATCCCGCCGGCGCCGACGTTCTTGATCTGCGCGAGGCCGAAACGGATCGCCTCTGACCCGTCGGCACCGTGCTCGATGCGGAAGTTCGCCTGCGAGGCGTTCACGTCCGGCGGCAGCACCGGCACGCGCAACCGCGAACACTCCGCGATCGCGGCCGCGATGCGATCCTGCGATCCGCCCGCGGCCATCAACACGGCGGCCATGTACTCGCTCGTGTAGTGCGCTTTCAGGTAAGCGGTCTGCCAGGCGATCACGGCGTACGAGAACGCATGCGCCTTGTTGAAGGCGTAACCCGCGAACGGCTCGATCAGATCGAACACCTTCTCGGCCGTCTTCTGGTCGTAGCCCTTTGCCTGCGCACCGGCGAGGAAGCCTTCGCGCTCCTGGAGCATGACGGCGGGGATCTTCTTCCCCATGGCCTTGCGCATGACGTCGGCCTGGCCCAGCGAGTAGCCGGCGAACAGCTGTGCGATCAGGAGCACCTGGTCCTGGGTCGTGATCACGCCGTAGGTCTCGTCCAGTACCTCGGCGAGATCCGGATGCGGGTAAACGGGCTCGGCGCGGCCGTGCTTGACGTCGATGTACTGGGGGATGTGCTCCATCGGCCCGGGGCGGAAGAGAGCGATCATGGCCGCGAGCTCGCGGATGTTCTCCGGACGCAGCTCCATGACGTAGCGGCGCATGCCCGAGCTCTCCAGCTGGAACACGCCGAAGGTCTCGCCGGCGGCGAGCAGATCGCTCGTGGCCTGATCGCCGTCGGGGAGCGCCATCAGGTCGAGCTCTTCGCCACGCTCTTCGCGGATCAGCTCGACCGCGCGGCCGAGGATCGTGAGGTTCGTGAGCCCGAGGAAGTCGAGCTTGAGCAACCCGATCTTCTCGATGTCGCCCATCGGGTACTGGGTGGTCGGCAGCGCGTTTTCGTCACTCTTCGACGAGGTCGCACGCTGGAGCGGAACGACGTCCGTCAGCGGATCGCGTGAGATCACGATGCCGGCGGCGTGCGTGCTCGCGTGCCGCGCGACGCCCTCGAGGCTGCGCGCCGTGTCCACCAGGTCGCGGATGCTCGGCTCGGTCTCGTACGCGGCCTGCAGCTCCTGCGACTGCTCGAGTGCGGTGTCGATCGTGATGTGCAGTGCGTCCGGCACCATGCGCGCGATGCGATCGCCCTCGCCGTAGGCGAGCCCCATTGCGCGTGCCGTGTCGCGCAGCGCGGCTTTCGCGCCGAGCGTCCCGAAGGTGCAGATCTGGGCCACGCGGTCGCGGCCGTAACGCTCGGCCGTGTAGCGGATCACTTCTTCGCGCCGGTCATCGGCGAAGTCGAAGTCGACGTCCGGCATGGAGAGGCGTTCGGGGTTGAGGAAGCGTTCGAAGACGAGCCCGTACTGGAGCGGTTCGATGTCCGTGACGTCGAGGCAGTAGAGGATGATCGACGCCGCGGCGGAACCGCGGACGCCGGTGAAGATGCCCTGGCTGCGTGCGAAGTGCGCGATGTCGCGCACGATCAGCATGTACTCGTCGAAGCCGGTCTGGCCCACGACATCGAGCTCGTAACGCAGGCGCTCGCGGTGTGCGTCGCTCGGGCTGCCGTAGCGTCGCTCGAGGCCTTCTTCTGCCAGTTCGCGGAGGTAGGCGGCCGCGCTCATGCCGGGCGGGACGCCGGGATCGGGCAGCATGGTGCGCCCGAACTCGAGCTCGATGTTCACGGACTCGGCGATGCGGGCCGTGTTGTCCGAGGCCTCCGGCAACTCGGGGAACAGCGCGCGCATCTCGGCTTCGGACTTCAGGTAGAACGACTCGCCGTCGAGCTTGAAGCGCGTCTCGTCGTTCAGCGTGCTGTTCGTGCCGATGCACAGCAGCGTGTCGTGCGCGCGGTGCTGCTCGGGCGACGTGTAGTGCGAGTCGTTCGTCACGACGAGCGGCAGAGCCATTGAGCGCGCGAGCGCGACGAGCTTCGGGTTCTGTTCGCTGAACTCGGCCTGTCCGTGTTCCTGGATCTCCACGTAGTAGCGATCCTTGAAGAGATCCGCGTACCACCCCGCTACCTGGCGTGCATCGTCATCCCGGCCCTCGCGGAGCGCGAGCATCAGCTCGCCGGACGGGCAGGCCGAGAGCGCGATCAGGCCGGCGCTGTGCTGCTCGAGCAGTTCGCGATCGACGCGCGGGCGGTAGTAGAAGCCTTCGAGGTGCGACGCGCTCGTCAGCTTCATCAGGTTGCGGTAGCCCTCGACGTTCTGCGCGAGCAGCGTGAGGTGGTAAGGCCAGCGCGACTGTTGATTTTTGTCGAAGCGGCTGCCGGGGGCGACGTATGCCTCCAGCCCGATGATCGGCTTTACGCCCTGGGCGCGGGCTGCCTCGTAGAACTGGATTGCGCCGTGCATCGCGCCGTGATCGGTGATCGCGAGCGCGTCCTGCCCGAGATCACGGGCGCGCGCCACCAATTCGGGGATCTTTGAGAGTCCGTCGAGCAGTGAGAACTCAGAGTGCGTGTGGAGGTGGGCAAACATGCGCCGACCGAGAATTCAGGGCTACTGCGGGTATTCGCTCTCATGCTCCGGACACCGACGTTTCGGAGCAGTTGCTTATGCCAGTACGCGAACGGGCGTACGACTCAGCCGGGTCACCCTAGCACAGGTCAGGACGAGGTCGCACCCGCAATCGGATCAGGGGCGCGGTCGAGTTCGAACGCCGCATGCAGGGCGCGGACCGCGCCGGCCACCCCGTCAGCCGAGACCACGCAGGTGATGCGGATATCCGAAGTGCTGATCATGTCGATGTTGATGCCGTGGTCGAAGAGCGTGCGGAACATGCGCGCGGCGTAGCCCGGGGCGCTGGCCATGCCGGTGCCGATCACGGACACGGTGCCGAGGTCGCGCTCGGAGACCACCTCGCCTGCGCCGATCTCAGCAGCCACGCGGTTCACCACCTCCAGCGCGGCTGCGTAGTCGCCGGGATCGACGGTGAACGTGAGGTCGGTCATGTCCTCCACGCTGGCGTTCTGCACGATCGTGTCGACGGAGACGTTCGCTTCGGCCAGCGCCTCGAAGAGCATCGCTGCGATCCCGGGGCGGTCCGGGACAGCGCGCACCGTCACCTTCGACACGTGCTCCTGGTGGGCGATGCCGCGGACCTTGTTGCCGAGTTCCATCGTCGTCTCCCTGTGGATCAGCGTACCGGGCGCAGAGGAGTCGAAGCTGCTCTTCACGAGGATTTCGACGCCGTACAGCGATCCGAGCTCGACGGCGCGTGCGTGCATCACGCGTGCCCCGGTGGTCGCCATCTCGAGCATCTCCTCGTAGCCGATGTCCCGCAGCGGGCGCGCGTCCGGGCAGATGCGCGGATCCGCCGTGAAGATGCCCGCCACGTCTGTGTAGATCTCGCACGTATCGGCGGCGAGCGCCGCGGCGAGCGCGACCGCGGTCGTGTCGCTCGCTCCGCGCCCGAGGGTGACGACGTCGAGATTCTCGGCGAGGCCCTGGAAGCCGGCGACGATCACGATCCGCCCCGCGGCGAGCTCGCGCTCGAGCCGCTCCGTGTCGATCCCGGCGATGCGCGCCCGTCGATAGACGGAATCCGTGCGGATGCCGGCCTGCGGGCCGGAGAGGCTGACGGCATCGACGCCGAGATCGGCGAGCGCCATCGAAAGCAGCGCGCTCGACACGATCTCGCCGGTGGAGAGCAGCACGTCCAGCTCGCGGGGCGGGGGGTGCGCGGAGACGTGCGATGCGAGGGTGAGCAGGTCGTCGGTCGTGTCGCCCATCGCGGAGACGCTGACAACCACCTGGTCACCGTCGAGATGACGTGCCCTGATCCGCTCGGCGACGCGCTTGATGTGTTCCGCGGTGGCCACCGAGGAGCCGCCGTACTTCTGGACGACGCGCATCAGCTTCCGCTCTCGGCGCCGTTGAGCAACTGCGCGCCGGTCGCCGTCAGGTGGCACACCCGCGTCGCGGCGTCCAGCCCATGTGCGGCGGCGGCCTCGCGCATGGCGCCGAGCGCATCCTCGGCGTGCGCGTCGTCGACGAAGGCGGCGATCGTGGATCCGCCTCCGGAGAGGTACACGCCGAAGGCGCCCGCGTCGCGGGCAGCCTGGAAGATCTGGTACATCGCCGGGAAGAGCCCGGCCCGTGCGGGCTGGTGCAGCACGTCGCCCGTCGCCGTGCGCAACAGGTCGTAGCGGTGCTCGCTGATCGCGGCGACAAGCATCGCCGCGCGGCCGATGTTGTGTACCGCCTGGTTGCGTGTCAGCCGATCGGGCAACCGTTCGCGCGACTCGTGTGTCGGCATCGAAAACTCGGGGATCAGCAACGCGAGCCTGAGGTCGTCCGGCGGGGTGAGGCTGAGGTGCACGAGCTCGTCCTCGTCGTTCACCACGACGCACAGCCCGCCGAACATGGCGGGCACCGCGTTGTCGCCATGCCCCTCGAGGCGCGTGGCGATCGGGAGCAGCTCATCCGGCGTGTGCCCGGCGCCGAGCAGGGCGTCCGCGGCGAGCACACCCGCCACGCGTGCGGTGGCTGAGGTGCCGAGCCCGCGCCCCACCGGCATGTCGGTCTCGACGGAGGCGGTGAGCCCGCCCGGCAGCTCGATGCCGGCGAAGCGGTAGAGCGCCGCGGCCGCCGACGCGGCCATGCCGGCGATCGGTCCGTCCGGCGGAGGTAGTGGTGTGTCCGCGATCGTGACCGTGACGTCTGCGGTCCAGTCGAGCGCGACGCCGAGGCTGTCGAACCCGGGGCCCAGGTTCGCGGAGGTGGCCGGGACCCGCACGGAAGCGCTGCGTTGTGACATGGCCGAGAGTCTAGAGGCGCGCGCGATCGTCGGGCAACGAAGCGGACTCGCGCGGTGCGGGCGTCATCGGGCGCAACGCGCGGGGTTTATACTGCCCAGCGTCACCGGTCGCACAGTGCACATCACGCGGCTCCCAGGCGGGGGCGCACGGAGGGAGTACTCGCATGGAAGATGTCGTGCTGGTCAGCGGTTGTCGTACGGCGATCGGGACGTTCGGCGGCTCGCTCAGTGAAACGCCCGCCTCGGATCTCGCCGCGCACGTCATTCGCGAGGCCGTGCAACGCGCCGGCCTCACGCCGGAGCAGATCGACCACGTGGTGCTCGGCTGTGTCGGCCAGGTGGCGGAGGACGGCTATATCGCCCGTCACGCTTCTGTGAAGGCCGGTATGCCGATCGGGACCCCGGCGTACACGGTGAACCGCATCTGTGGATCCGGGCTTGAGGCGATCAACACGGCAGCACGCTGGATCCAGACGGGCGACGCCGAGATCGTGGTCGCCGGCGGCGCCGAGAACATGAGCCTGATGCCGTTCTACGTGCGCAAGGCGCGTTACGGCTACCGCTACGGAGACGGAGTGCTGGAGGACGGCACACAGGACCTGGTCACCGATCCGTTTGAGAACGTGCCGATGGGCATCACCGCCGAGAACCTTGCCGAACGCTTCGAGGTCTCCCGCTCGGTCCAGGACGAGTACTCCTTGCGCTCCCAGGAGCGCGCTGCGAAGGCGATCGCGGCCGGCATCTTCGACGAGCAGATCACTCCGATGAACGTGCGCAAGGGCCGCGACACGATCACATTCGACAAGGATGAGCACCCGCGCGCGACCTCCATGGAGATCCTCGGCAAGCTGCGCCCGGCCTTCAAGACGGACGGCAGCGTGACGGCCGGGAACTCGTCAGGCATCAACGACGGCGCTGCGGCGGTGGTGATGATGTCCGCGGCGAAGGCGAAGGAGCTGGGGCTCACGCCGAAGCTCCGCCTCGTGGCCCGCGCCGAGGCCGGCGTCGAGCCGTCGATCATGGGCTCCGGCCCCATCCCGGCGATCCAGAACGTGATGAAGAAGGCCGGCATGACCATCGACCAGATGGACGTGATCGAGCTGAACGAGGCGTTCGCCTCGGTCGCTGCGGCCTGCTCCACCGTGCTCGGGCTGCCGCAGGACAAGACGAACCCGAACGGCGGCGCGATCGCGCTCGGCCACCCGGTCGGCGCGACCGGCACGATCCTGACCGTGAAGACGATGTACGAACTCGAGCGCACGGGCGGCCGTTATGGCCTCGTGTCGCTGTGCATCGGCGGCGGCCAGGGCATCGCCAGCATCTTCGAGCGCCTCGGCTAAGCGGCACTGCGCGCACATGCGAAACGGCCGCGGCGAAAGGCGCGGCCGCTTTGTGTCTAGAGCGCGACGTCGGCCGGTGGCGGCCGGCCCGCCGGCGCGCCGTCCTTCGGCGCCGGCGTGTGCGCATGCGCCCGCCTCCAGAGCACAACGAGCGGCGGCGCGAGCACCACGAAGTAGCAGGTCGTGAACAAGAACGCGATCCGTAGCGACGCCTCGCCGGCGAAGTACCCCAGCGCGGGTTGGAAGAACGCGAGCTGTAACGCGAACAGCAACGGCATCACGCTGAGCACCGTCGCTCGCATCTGGCTCGGGATGCGGACGTTGAGGTGCGCCCCGACGATCGGATCCGCGAGCCCGGCGATCACCGCGGGAAGCATGAACAGCGCGAACGCGACCGTCGCGTCGGACAACGCGAGTCCGAGGTAGGCAGCGACGATCAGCGCGCACGCGGCGGGGATCAGTCGCCCGATCGTCGTACGTGTGCTGATCCAGAATGCAAACAACGCGGCAACCAGCGAGGCGAGGCGCAGCGGCGTCTGATAGACGCCGAAGAGCGCGGTCGGCACATCGTGCTCGATTAAGAACGGCTGGATGAGCACGGACGCGCCCGTCGCGCCGGTCAGCACGACCGAACCGATCAGCAGCGTGTAGCGCACCTCGGGATTGCGCCAGGCGAATGTCAGTCCCCGCTTGAGCCCGGCGAAGTATGGACTGGCGTCGCGCTCGAGTTCCGGTTCGATCATCGCCCACGCGATGGCGGCTGCGATCAGCGGCGAGATCGTGCCCAGCTGAATGACGGCGGCAAGTCCCATCCACTCCGCCATGAAGCCACCGGTCAGGAGGCCGATCACGCCTGAGCCGAGGCGGATCGCGAATCCGCGTCCCGCGATGCGCGTGAACTCATCCGCGCGACCCACCTGCTTGAGCGTGTCGAAGACGAGCGCGGATTCGATGCCGCCGCGCATCGACATCGCCGTGCCCCACAGCAGGTAGTCGATGAAGAGCATCCAGTAGTTGGTGGTGAACCCGAAGCCCAGCACACAGAGCCCGAACGCGACTGCGCCCGCGGCGAGCACACGTCGCCGGCCCAGGCGGTCGGCGAGCGCGCCCATCGGCGCCTGGGAGACGGCGACCACGAGCCAGAACGGCAGCTCCATCGTCAGGATCCAGCGCAGTTCGAGCCCGCGATCCGCGATCAAGTACTTGATCCAGATCGCCCCCCAGATCGTGAAGTCCATGAGGAAGCCGTACGCGTAGTACAGCGCGATGTTGCGCCGGTCGATGGCTGTAACGGTGGCGGTGTGCATCGTCGGCGGAGTGTAGCGAGGTGTCTGTCCGCCCGGCGGGCGGGGCTGGTCCCGCCGCCGGCGGTCGATCGCTCAGCCCCCGCCAAGCCATCTCGCCCACCGCTCCGCGATCACGCCGGCGACCCGCGGGTCGCGTGGCGAGCCGGTCGTGCCAGCGCCGGTGCCGCCGCTGCCGATCCAAAGCACGCATGTGAGCGCAGCTGGATTCGCCACGCCGTTGCGATGCGCCGGCGGCGTTGGGCATCAACGCCGTGCTCAGGGCGCGAGCAAAGATTCGATGCGCTGCCAGGCGGCATGCGTGATCTGCATCGGTGGCTTCGTGGCGTCCAGTACGAGCCACCGCGTGGGCTCGTCGGCGGCGAGCCGGAGGAAGCCGTCCCGCACACGACGGTGGAAGGCGAGCGTCTCCCGCTCGAGGTAATCGCCGCCGCGCTCGCCGCGTGCGAAGCCGTCCTTCGGGTCGAGGTCGAGCAGGATCGTGAGATCCGGCCAGAGGCCGTCGGTGGCAACGGCGTTGACCGCGCGCACCGCCTCGCGGTCCAGCCCGCGGCCGTGATGCTGGTAGGCGAGCGTGGAGTCGGCGTAGCGGTCGCAGAGCACGAGCGCGCCGCGGGCGAGTGCGGGGCGGATCACATCCGCGACGAGCTGGGCGCGTGCGGCGGCGAAGATCAGCAGCTCCGCGGCCGGAGCCGGAGCCGGGTCGCGCTCCGCGAAGAGCGCGGAGCGCAGGGCCTCGCCGAGTGCTGTGCCGCCGGGCTCGCGGCAGGTGACCACCTCGCGACCGCCGCGTTCGGCCAGCCGCGCCAGCGCCTCGATCTGCGTGGACTTGCCGGCGCCCTCACCGCCCTCGAGCGTGACGAAGCGTCCGCGCGGCGCGGCGGGATCGGGGCTCACCGCCGCGCTTCGCCCCATGGCACGCCCGGGGACATGCCCTCGGCCATGAGCGTGACGCGGCGGAAGGGTTCCCGGCCCTTCGACACGGAGCGCACGCCGTGCCGCGTCGCCAGCTCGTGCTGGAGGCGGCGGATGTAGGCGTTCTGGGGCGTGAGCTCCACGCTGGCGGCGCCGCGGAAGGAGATCGTGGCGATCGCCTCCTCGGTTTCGCGCAGCGCGGCCGTCGTCGGGTCCTCGAGATCGCCCTCGCCACGGAGCGCCATGAGCTGGCGCTCCATCTGGGTCGTGGTGTTGTTGCGCAGCACGTAGATCGGAATGCCGCGTTCCTCGGCCAGCTTCAGCGGACCGCTGCGCCGCCGGTAGTACGGGCGGAGCGTCATCACCGCGTCGGCGTCGCGCACGCTGTCCACGATCGTCGCTGCCGAGCGCGTGCCGTGGATCGCGCTCTCGAGGCGCGCGCGGCTGATGCCGAACGGCAGGATGCGCTTCTCCGGACCGCGCGGCGCCGGCGCGATCTCGCGGGCGCGCTCCGGCTGATCGTGGATCGCCAGCGGCTCGTCCGCATCAGGGACGAAGGGCAGTCGCTCGATCGTCTCGACCTCGCCCTGGTCGCCCACGACGCGCACCTCAGCCTCGGCTTCGAAGCCGCGCAGCAGTGCGTCGACCGTGCTGGAGACATCCTCGTGCACGGCCACGCGCGAGAACGACTGGATCTCCACCAGCGCGTCGAACGTGGGCGGGTTGCGACGCTCGAGCACCGTCTTCTGGGTGCCGCGCCGCCGCGCCTCTTCGTCGGACAGCGTGACGGACTCGATGCCGCCGATCAGATCGGAGAGCGTCGGGTTCTGCATGAGGTTGGAGAGCGTGTTGCCGTGGGCGGTGCCCACGAGCTGCACGCCGCGCTCGGCGATCGTGCGCGCCGCGTCGGCCTCCTGGGCCGTCCCGATCTCGTCGATCACGATCACCTCGGGCGTGTGGTTCTCGACGGCCTCGATCATCACCTCGTGCTGAGCGTCCGGGCGCGCGACCTGCATGCGGCGCGCGCGGCCGATGCCGGGGTGAGGCACGTCGCCGTCCCCGCCGATCTCGTTCGAGGTGTCCACGATCACCACGCGTTTGCCCAGCTCGTCCGCGAGCATGCGTGCGACGTCGCGCAGCATCGTCGTCTTGCCGACGCCGGGCGCGCCGAGCAGCAGGATGCTGCGGCCTGACTCCACGAGATCGCGGATCACGTTGCTCGAGCCGGAGACGCTGCGACCGATGCGGCAGGTGAGGCCCACGATGCGGCCGGCGCGATTGCGAATCGCTGAGATGCGGTGGAGCGTGCGCGGGATACCGGCGCGGTTGTCCTCGCCGAACTGGGAGACGCGCGAGACGACCTGCTCGAGTTCCTGTTCGGTGACCTCGTCGCCGCTGAGTGTGATCTCGCCGGTGGTGTAGCGCGCGGTCGGTACGCGTCCGAGATCGAGGATCACCTCGATCAGGTCCGTGGAACCGCGTGCCCGCACCGCGGACGTCACGCGCGCGGGGAGCACATCGATCAGGAACCTGATCTCTTCGTCGTAGGGATCGGTCGGCGCCTGCATCACCGGCTCGTGCGTGGGGGTCTCCTCTCCGGGGATCGCGTCAACCACTGGTCGGGATCGCCACCCCGGCTCGTGCCGGGACCGCGCTGCGCACGGGGCGCGCCACTCGGCGGCTCAGCAGCACGTACTCGCCGTCCGGTGCGAAGCCGCGCTCGCGCAACACATGCTCGCTCGCGGCGGCGGTCATGGGCACGAGCGCGAGCGCGCCCCGCTCGCCGTCCAACGCGGCACACGTGGCATCGAGCAACGCGTGTCCGGCCGCGGCGGCGTGCGCCTCTGGTTCGAGCGTGAGCTCGATCTGGGCGCGCTCGTCACCGAAGCGCAGCGCGCCGACGACACGGTCGTTCGCGACCGCGACGAGCTCGCTGCCGTGCGCGCACCAGCGACGCTCGCGCAGCGCCTGCCACTCGTCGAGCGTCATCGCGAGCGCCTGCCGTGCCTCGATTGGGAGGGCGCGACTGTAGAGCTGGAAGAGGGCAAGGGTGTCTGCGTCGGTTGCCGGGCGCACGGCAACCGCGGGGTCGCCCGACGTGCTTGCGCCGGCGCGGTCCGAGGCGGCGGCCGGATCGAAGGTCCGCCCGCGCCAGACTCGTTCGTGCAACGCGCCCACGAAGCCGGCGCGGAGCGCCGCCTCGATCGCCGGCGAGTCCGCAGGCGTACGCAGCAGGATGTGGGTCACGCGCGCGCGCTCGGCGGCGACCGCCGCCTGGCGGAGCAGATCGCGAAGCACGTCGCCCGCGGCGTCTTCGCGATCGGCGTCGATCAGCGTGTCGATGATCCACGCGCTCTTCGCGGAGAGATCGCGCGCGGTCGCGATGCCCTGCACCGAGCGCCCCTGGACGGTGACCCACGTCTGACGTCCGAGCCCGAGCCATTGCTCGAGGGCGGCGCTCAGCGGCCGCGGGGCCTCGGGCTCGCGGCCGAGCGCTTCACGCGTGACGGCGCGGTTCTCGCGCACCTCGCCGTCGAACGTCACGAGCGCCACGAGATCGGTCGGGCGCGCGGCGTGCGTGTCGCTCATGCCGCCTCCGTGCGTATGGCGTCGGCCACGATCGCGACGAACAGCTCGTGCAGGCGCCGATCGCCCGTGAGTTCGGGGTGGAACGCGGTCGCCAGCAGCCGCCCCTGGCGCGCCGCGACGATGCGGCCATCCGCGAGCGTCGCGAGCACGTCGACCCCGGGGCCGGCGTCGCGGATCACCGGCGCACGGATAAACACCGCGTGCACGGGCGGGCCGTCCACGCCCGCTACCTTGAGGTCGGCTTCGAACGAGTCGATCTGGCGGCCGAAGGCGTTGCGTTCGACACGGATGTCCATCACGCCGATCGGCGAGCGGTCGAGGTCGGACACCTCTTTGGCCAGCAGGATCGCGCCCGCGCACGTGCCCCACACGGGCAGGCCCGCGCGGATGCGTTCGCGCAACGGATCCATGAGTTCGAACGCGAGCAACAGCCGCGCAATCGTCGTGCTCTCACCGCCGGGGATGATGAGCCCGTCGACGGCGTCGAGCTGCGCGAGCGTGCGGACCTCGATCGACGGCACGTCACATGCCGCGAGCGCGACCTCGTGTTCGCGGAAGTCGCCCTGAAGCGCGAGCACGCCGATCACCGGCCGCGTGCTCCCATTGGCCATGGCGATGGGGCTCAGTTCCCCCGCCCGGCGAGCTGCTCCGCCACCGGCATCTGGGCGACCGACTGCCCGCGCATCGCGTCGCCGAGCCCACGCGAGGCGTCCGCGATGGCCGCGGGGTCGTTGAAGTGGGTTACGGCCTTCACGATCGCGGTCGCCATCTTCAGCTGCGCCTCGACCTGCTTCTGCTCGGGGAGTCCCTCGCCGGACTTGAAGATGCCGGAGCCGACGAACACTCCGTCCGCGCCGAGCTGCATCATGAGCGCGGCGTCGGCGGGCGTGGCGATGCCACCGGCGGAGAAGTTCACGACGGGCAGGCGGCCCAGTCGCTTGACCTCTTGCACCAGCGCAAGCGGCGACTGCAGGTTCTTGGCGATCGCCGGCAGTTCCTCGTCGGGCGCGTTCTGCACGTGGCGGATGCCGCCCCACAGCGCGCGCATGTGACGCACGGCCTCGACGATGTCGCCGGTGCCGGCTTCGCCCTTCGTGCGAATCATCGCGGCCCCTTCGGCGATACGCCGCAGCGCCTCGCCGAGGTCGCGGCAGCCACAGACGAAGGGCACCTTGAAGTTGTGCTTGAGGATGTGGTGGTTGTCGTCGGCCATGGTGAGGACCTCGGACTCGTCGATGTAATCGACGCCGATCGCCTCGAGCACCTGGGCCTCGACGAAGTGGCCGATACGTGCCTTGGCCATCACCGGGATCGTGACGGCGGCCTGGATCTCTTCGATCAGGTCGACGCGGCTCATGCGCGCGACGCCACCGGCGGCGCGGATGTCAGACGGGACGCGCTCGAGCGCCATCACGGCGACGGCGCCGGCCTCCTGCGCGATCCGCGCGTGCTCCGTGGTCACGACGTCCATGATCACGCCGCCCTTGAGCATCTGCGCGAGGCCGGCCTTGACCGTCCAGGTCGCGGTCTCGCCACCCTGCTGAACGCCGTTGCTGCTGCCGTTGCTGGTCATGTCGCTCCCGACGGATCGATGCCGTGATTCGCCAGCCAGTGTAGCGCGATTCACCTCCACCATCGCTCGTTCGGGCGCCCGAATCAGGTGTGCGCGGCGTCGGATTTCGAGACGGCCGGCACCGCCCGAGCGTGGGCTGCGGTAGGCTCGCAGCGTGACCGGATACCCCTATCCCCCACCCGACGACACCGATCGCCGCCGCTGGCTCGATCGGCACTCGTTCCACGGCGACATGCTGATCGGCCTCGTCTCGGACACACACATCCCGGAGTCGCGGCGAACGCTGTGGGACGAGCTCTATGCCGCGCTGCGCGGCGTCGATCTGATCTTGCACGCCGGCGACATGCACGAGGTGGTGGTGCTCGACTGGCTCGAGGCCGTCGCCCCGGTGATCGGCGTGCGCGGCAACGGCGACGATGGGTCGAGCGGCCGCCCGATTGCGCCGGCCGACGACGCACGCCTCGCTTACAACCAGCTGCTCGAAATCGACGGCCTGCGCATCGGCATGACGCACGACTTCCCCGAGTACCCCTATCCGGGCGGGGCGACACACGAGGAGCGCATGCAGCGCCACTTCGAGGGTCGGGTGGACATCGTGATCGCGGGCGACACGCACGTGCCGGTCGTGATGGAGGTCGATGGGCTGTTGATCGTGAATTCCGGTTCGCCCACCTATCCGCGCAACCTCCAGACGCAGCTCGGCACCGTCGGTTTCCTCGCAATCCGCGACGGGAAGCCCGACGCCTGGATCGAGCAGCTGCACTAGGAGCCCGCATGTCGCCACTGTCCGCGCGGGCACAGCAGGTCCAGGACGCGTTGCGTGCGCTGGATGTTGACGCCGAGGTTCGCGAGCTGCCGGCAAGCACCCGCACCGCGGCGGAGGCCGCGGCGGCGCTGGCGTGCGAGCAGCGTCAGATCGCGAAGTCCCTGCTGTTCCGCACGCGCGACAGTCACCGTGGCGTGCTGGTCGTCGCGAGCGGCACGAACCGTGTGAGCGAGCGTGCGGTCGAGGAGCTCGTGGGCGAGCCCGTTCAGCTCGCCCATCCAGACTTCGTGAAGGAGACGACGGGCTATGCGGTCGGCGGCGTGCCGCCCTTCGGCCACGCGCATGCCATCGAGATCTTGATCGACGAGGATCTGATGGTGCTCGATCTGCTGTGGGCCGCCGCCGGCACGCCGCACGCCGTCTTCCCGCTCACGCCGGGCCAGCTGCGCCATATCACGCGCGGCCGGGTCGCCGCGATCGTCTGATGGCGGACGCCGCGGAGCTGCGCGCACGACTCGTCGCGCAACTGCGCGTGGACGACGCGCTGCACGATCACGCGGTTGCCGAGGCGTTCGCCGCCGTTCCGCGAGAGCACTTTCTGCCTGACGTCCCGGCGGACGAGGTGTACGTCGACCGGGCGTTCGTCACGCGCCGGGAACACGGCATCCCGGTCAGCTCATCGAGCCAGCCCGCGATCATGGCGATCATGCTCGAACAGCTCGACGTACGTCCCGGTGCGCGCGTGCTCGAAATCGGAACGGGCACCGGCTACAACGCCGCGCTGCTCGCGCTGCTCGCGCTGCTCGCGCGGCTTGTCGGCGCCGACGGTGCAGTGACCAGCGTGGAACTCGATCGCGGCACTGCCGAGGCGGCGCGCGGGCGCCTCGCCGCGGCGGATACGGCCGCCACAGTGAACGTGGTTGCCGGCGATGGGCTGGTGGGCGCGCCGCGGGGCGCGCCCTACGACCGCATCATCGTGACGGCGGGCGCGACGGAGATTCCGCGAGCGTGGGTGGATCAGCTGAGTCCGTCCGGACGGCTCGTGGTCCCGTTTCGGCTCAACGCGACGCAGGCGATCTTCGCGCTGGATCGGGACGGCGCGGATCTGGTCTCGGCAGGTGCGGCCGCGGGCGGCTTCATGCCGCTGCGCACGGCCGGACACGACACACACGTGGGCGTACTGCCGGACGGCTCACGCGTGACGGCCGACGTGCCGCTCGATCACACCGTGCTCGTGAGCATCGCGGCGCACTGGGACGAAGCCCGGCCGGCGGCGCTGCCGATGCCGATGCCGATGGCGCTCGGCGAGTCGTACCCCGCACGGCTGTTCGTCGCGCTCCAGGGTGCGCCGATCTACGGCGTCGACCGCTGGGCGGGCGATGAGTTGACGAACAGCGCCGCTGTGCTCGCGACGTCCACGCGATCCGCCGTGCGCTGGACACTGTCGCCGCCCGGCGCGCGCGCGCCGGAAGTGCTCGGCAGCGACGAGGCGCTCGACTTCGTGCGCGCCGCGCTGATGCGCTGGCGACTCGAGGGCGAGCCGGGGGTCGAGTCGCTGCGCATGCGCGTGACGCC
>JAQBZW010000040.1 GCA_027622315.1 Chloroflexota bacterium
CTCGTCGCTCTGCGCGACCGCTTCGCGGAACTCGCGCGCGAAGGCACGGGCGCGCTGCGTGTCGCCGTCCACCACGCCGGTGCGGCCGCCGGCGCCGAAGCGCTCGCCACGTGGACACAACGCCGGCTCGCGCCGGACGAGCTGCTCGTGGCCCCGATCACGCGCCACGCCGCGACCCGCTTCGGCCCGCGCATGATCGGCGTCGCCTGGTACCGGGAACCCGATTAGCGCGGCCCTCGGGCCGCCGCGACCGCGCCGGAACGTCCGATCTGCGACGGCGGATGCCTCGGCTCGCCCGGCACCCCGAGGGCCGGTCGCATCCGCTATCATCCGCGCCATGTCGGTTATTACAAACGAAGACAGTGGCACGACCGCGGCGCTCGACGAAGGGCGCGACGTGGAGCGCGTGCGCGCGATGCTCGGCCCCTTGCCGCCGCCGCGCGCCTGGCCGGCGCTCGTGGTGCTCGTGGGACCGCCGGGTAGCGGTAAGAGCACGCTGACGCGAGCGCTCGCCGAACGCCTGGCTGTCGTCTCGCTTGATGGCGAGCGCATCCGGTCCGAGCTGTTCGCCGCGCCGGACTACTCGTTTCGGGAGTCACAGCGCGTCGGCCGCGCCGTGCGCACGCTCGTGGGCGAGCTGCTCGATCAGCGCCTGACGGTCGTCTACGACGATTCGAACCTCACCGAGTGGGAGCGCCAGCCGCTGTACACCCTCGCGGAGGCGCATCGTGTGCGGCTCGTGCTCGTGCACGTCACGTCGCCGATGAGCGTCATCCTCGGACGCATCCAGGGGCTCGCGGAAGCGGATCGGCACGACACCGTCTCGCGCGTCGAACTCTACGAGCGGATGGCCGGCCGCTACGAGCCGATCACACGCCCACACCTCACGGTGGACACGTCACACGACATTCGTCAGTTCGTCGAGGGCGTCATCCTCGACCTCGAAGAGGGCTAACCGCGGCCGCAGAGCGGCCGGGGCGCAGCCACACCCGGTAACCCGCCACCGCGCGCGACGCCCGCGCGCCGCCCGAACCACTCGCGGATCGCCGGGTAGCCACGCCGCTGCAACCAGATCGCGACGGCCAGCGCCGCCAGCGCAATGACGACACCGATCACGGCGTCGAACAGGAAGTGGTTCGCGGTCGCGACCACCGACACCGTTTGCACTACGAGTACGGCAATCGCGCCCAACCGCAGCCACCACCGGCGGCTCGCGGCAAACGTCACGATCGCGAGCAACAGGGCCCAGCCGACGTGCAGCGATGGGACCGCGGCGAACGGATTGACGAACGGCTTCGTGGACTGGGTCTGGTAGGCGAGCTGCGAGTACTGCGCGAGCGTGTCGACGAACCCCCACTCCTTGAGGTAGCGGGGCGGTGCCACGGGGTAGATCCAGTAGACGACGAGTGCCATGCCCCCCGAGATCAGCAGCGCATCCCGGAACAGCGTGTAGCTGTTTCGACGCGCCCAGAAGAGCACGAGCCCCGCCCCGATGATCAGCGGGAAGTCGAGCCAGAAGTAGACGAAGTTCACGAGCCGCAGCACGAGGTGGTGATCGAGCACCCAGCCATTCAGCGCAGGCTCGATGAACAGACCGACAGACGACTGCAGGTTCACGATCCAGCGCGCGTTGACGAGCGCGTCGTGCGTGCGATCGATCACTGCGCCGCGGACGAGGAAGTAGAGGAGGAAGCCGAGTGCGACGAGCCCGATCTCGATCAGATCGAACCAGACGACGCCCGTGCGATCGGGCGTGGTGACTCGGTGGAGGTAGCGGTACACGCGGTGCATCATCTGGACCGGCTCCACGCTTCCGCCCTGCGCAGATCGTTCTCGTCGCGCCGATTGTAAGGCGTCGCCACCGGCCCCCTGCTTCCGCTGATACATGAACGCGGTTGCTCCGTTTCTGAGCCCCCTCCTATGCTCCGCGCGCCGACGCGGTGCAACTCCGTGCTCCGGCAACCGGGAGGAGTGGCGCGTGCAGATCAGCGTGACCGGCGGAGAGCTGGCCAAACAGGCGGCGGATACGTACGTGGTTGGGATCGCCGAAGGCGCCCGCCGGTTGACCGGACAGGCCGCGACACTCGACCGCGCACTGGATGGCGCACTCACCGCGCAGATCACGGCCGGCATCGCGAAGGGTCGCAGCGGCGAACTCGCTGCCGTGGCCACCTCCGGCCGCCTGCCCGCTCGGACAGTCGTGATGATCGGCACCGGCAAGCGTGACGAGGCGGAGACCGCGGACGCTCTGCGCACACGCGTCGCGAACGTCGCGCGTCGATTGCGGACGATGGAGGCGGGCGCCGTCGCGTTCGCCAGCGGCGACGCCACAGCCGCGCTCGACCCGGCGGATGCGGGGCGCGCGATCGCGGAGGGCTTCATCCTCGGCCTCTACCGCTTCGATAAGCATCACACGAACGCCGCCGATCGGGCGCTCGGATCGATCGGCGACGTGACGCTCGTGGAGCCCACGGCGAGCCGGGTTGCGCCCCTCACCACCGGAGCGGACGAGGGCGTGATCGTGGCGGAGGCACAGAACCTCGCCCGCGATCTGGGCAACGAGCCCGCGAACCTCATGACGCCCTCGATCCTCGCAGCGCGCGCCCAGCGTCTCGCTTCCGAGCACGGGCTCGAGTGCAAGGTGATCGAACGCGCCGAGGCTGAGCGCCTGAAGATGGGCTCATACCTCTCGGTCACTAACGGCTCCGTGCAACCTCCCAAGTTCATCGTGCTCACCTACCGCGGCGGACGCGGCAACCGCTTCATCGGTCTCGTCGGCAAAGGCATCACCTTCGACACCGGCGGCATCTCGCTCAAGCCCGGAGCCGGCATGGAGTCGATGAAGGGCGACATGACCGGCGCGGCGGTCGTGATCGCGGCGATGGGGGCGATCGCACAACTCAAGCCGGCCGTGAATGTGATGGCGATTGCCCCGTGCACGGAGAACATGCCCAGCGGATCGGCGACGAAGCCGGGCGACGTCGTCTACGCGATGGACGGCCAGTCGATCGAGGTCGTGAACACCGACGCGGAGGGCCGCCTCGTGCTCGCCGACGCGCTCGCCTACGCGCGCGCGGAGGGGTGCACCACGCTGATCGACGTCGCCACCCTCACGGGCGCGATGTCGGTCGCGCTCGGCGCGGTGCGGTACGGCGTCTTCGCCAACGACGATCGCGTCTATCGCGACCTCGAGCGTGCCGCCACCGCGGCGGGCGAGCGCGTGTGGCGTCTCCCGCTCGACGCCGAATACGAGGAGCTGATCAAGTCAGACGTGGCCGACATCAAGAACACCGGCGGACGCGCCGCCGGCTCGATCACGGCGGCGAAGTTCCTCCAGCATTTCGCCGGCGACACGCCCTGGGCACACCTCGACATCGCCGGCGTCATGGCGACGTCGAGCGACAAGGGCGTGCTCGTGAAGGGCAACAGCGGCATGCCCGTGCGCACGCTCGTGAACTTCGTGCTCGCGCGCGCACGCTGATCGCGCACCCGCGCGACGGCGGCGCTGCTCGCCGCCTATCGTGCGTGACGTGAGCGACGAAGCCTCGATCTCCGGCCTCGCCGGCGTGCTCGTCTGGACGGACGCCGAGCGCTTCCCCGCTATGCGTGACTTCTACGTGCACACGCTGGGGCTGCAGCCGCGTTCCGATCGCACGCACTTCGTCAACTTCGAGTGGGGCACGACGCGCCTGACCATCTCGGTGCACCGCGAGGTCAGCGGACCGACGCGCGAGCCGCTGCGACTGATGCTCAACCTGACGGTGCCCGACATCGCGGCCGCACACGCCCGACTCGCCGCCGCGGGCGTCGACTTCAGCCGCGCGCCCGAGCAGGAGCCGTGGGGCGGCTGGATCGCGACCTTCGCCGACCCTGATGGCAATGCGCTGCAACTCTTCCAGCTCTCCGCGGAGAACGGGCGCGCTCACGGAGCCGAGCGATGAGGCTCGGGCTCGACTTCGACGGCACGATCGCCAGTTGGTCCGGCGCGATGGACCGCTGGCTACGGGAGGAGGTCGGCCGCCCGCTCGATCGAGACCGAAACGTCGTGGAACAGGTGACACGCGCGCAGCTGCAGACGATGGTCGGGGCGATCCTGGGCACCGATCTCACGCTCGCGATGACCCCCGAGGACGAGGCGCTCGAGGTCATGGCCAGGCTCGCCCGCGAGCACGAGTTGCTCGTGATCACCGCGCGCCATGACCACGAAGCCACGTTCGCAGCGCAGTGGCTCGAGCACCATGGCGCGCCGATCCGTGAGGTCGTGTCCACGGGCCGCGCACTCAAAGCGGACGCCTGCCGGCGTCTCGGCGTGGACGTGCTGCTCGACGACAGTGCCGAGCACCTGCGCCCGCTGAGCGACGGTGCGACCGTGCCGGTGCTCTTTCGCGCGCGCTTCGGCAACCGCGCGCCGCAGCCGCCCTTCGTGCACATCGTGGAGCACTGGCGTGAGTTCGAGACGCTGTGCGGCCGACTGGGCGAGGCCTCGGGCCGGGACGCGCCCGCCCCGGGCGCGGGGACGACGCCGGCTGACGCCGGCTAGCTAGAGCAGCGCCTTCACGATCACGAGCGGCCAGACGACGATCAGGCCGAGGTTGCGCAGCCGTCTGAGCCACGGCTGGTCGAACCCGTGTCGGGATGTGTGGATGCCGTTGCCCACGAAACCGACGCTGCCCAGGACCACGGCAATGATGATCGCCACCACGAGCGCCTGATCCACCGGCTAGCGCGCTTCGGCGAGCAGCTCGGCGACGCGGTCCAGTAGACGCATGCCCACGTCGTATTTCGACATGAGCGCGAGTTCGTCTGCGCCCCCTCGGTCGTCGAGAATCGTCACGCGGTTCGTGTCGACCGCGAATCCGGCGTCCGGCGCCGTCACGTCGTTGGCCACCAGCAGGCGCGCGCCCTTCGCCGTGAGCTTGCGCGCGGCGTTCTCCATGAGGTCGTCGGTCTCGGCTGCGAACGCGACCTTCACCAGTCCCGGCTCGTCGACCGAGGCGATGATGTCCGCGTTCTGCGTGAGCTCGATCGTGACGTCGCCCGCGCGTTCCCGCTTGATCTTGTGGTCCGCCGGCGCGACCGGCCGGTAGTCCGCGACCGCAGCGGCCATCACCAGCACGTCGGCGCCCCGGCAGGCCGCCTGAACGGCGGCGAACATCTCGGCGTGCGACGACACCGCGATCACATCGACCTCCGGCGGCGGCGCGAGCCCGGCGGTCGAGATCAGTGTGACGGTGGCGCCGCGGTCACGCGCGGCGGCGGCGATCGCGTAGCCCTGCTTGCCGCTTGAGTGATTACCGATGAACCGCACGGGATCGATGGCCTCGCGGTTCCCGCCCGCGGTCACGATCACGCGGCGACCGACGAGGTCGCCATGCTCGCGGCCGAGGCGAGCCTTCACACGCTCGACGATCTCGGCGGGCTCGACGAGCCGTCCGGCACCCACGCGGCCGGAGGCGAGCCGGCCGCCGGCCGGACCCACGAACTGCACCCCGCGCTCGGCGAGCAGCGTCCGGTTCGCCTGCGTCGCGGCGTGCTCCCACATCTGCGAGTCCATCGCAGGCGCCACGAGCAGCGGCACCGTGGTGGCGAGCGCGGTGAGCGAAACGAAATCATCGGCGAGACCGTGGGCAATACGCGCGATGGTCGAAGCGGTCGCCGGCGCGATCAGCATGAGATCGGCGCGGCGCGCGAGCTCGACGTGCGCCTCCCCGTGTTCGCCGTGCGGACGGAACATGTCGAGGTACGGCTCGCGGCCGGTGATCGACCGGAAGGTGAGCGGCGTCACGAACTCGGCGGCATGCGCGGTGAGCGCGACGTCGACGACCGCCTCCGCCTGCACGAGCCGACTGGCGAGCTCGACGGCTTTGTAGCAGGAGATCGAGCCCGTGACGCCGAGCACCACGTGCCGCCCTGCGAGCGGCTGCCCACGCAGCAGTCGGCTGCTCACAGGTTCGCCTCGTGCACGAGTCGCAGGCCTTCGAGGTTCAAGTCGTCCTCCACCGCATCGAAGCAGCCGGCCTCTTCTGCGATCACCGACGAGTAGCCGCCGGTGGCGACAACCGTCGCGTCCTCGCCGATCTGCTCTTTGAAGCGTCGCACCATGCCGCGCACCATCTCCGCATAGCCGAAGACGATGCCGGCCTGGAGTGAGTGCGCCGTGTTGCGGCCGATCGGGTTCGGGGGGCGTTCGAGGCTCACGCGATAGAGCATCGCGGCGCGAGAAATGAGCGCCTCCGTCGCGATCGCGATTCCCGGCGCGATCGCTCCACCCAGGTAGTCACCCTCGCGCGATACGGCGTCGAACACGAGCGCCGTGCCGACATCGACGATGATCAGTGGAGGCTTGTAGTGGTGCATGGCTGCCACCGCGTGCAGCACGCGGTCCGGGCCCACCTCACGCGGGTTGTCGTAGAGCACCCGGATCCCCGTCTTCACGCCCGGCCCGACGACCAGCGCTTCGACCGAGAAGTAGTCGCGACACACCTGCCGGAAGGTGTTCAGCAGGGGCGGCACGGTGGAAGAGAGGATGGCTGCGTGGATGCGTCCGATCTCGATGTCGCGGCTGCGCAGCAGCCCCAGGAGCAACATCGCGTACTCGTCGGGCAGGTTGTCGCGGTCAGTGGCGATTCGGAAGGTGGCGGCGAGCCGCTCGCCTTCGTAGACACCCATGGCAACGCTGGTGTTTCCGATGTCGATCGCCAGCAGCAACCCGGGATCAGTCACGCGGTCACCCCGAAGTCAGCGCAAGCGGCGGTTTGAGCAGGCGTTCCGAGACGGGCGCCGGGCGCTCGGCTCTCGCGCATGCGGCGCGGGCGCAGTATACAGGCCGACCCGCGGGGCACGGCCCCTGATGGGACCGTGTAGAATCGTGGCTGGCAATCTGTAGAAACGCGGTCGGGCCGGTATCGCGCTTTTCAGAAGCTTTCCAGATAAGCGCCTTGATCGGCCAGATCGGCCGGTGCTACAGTCCGCCGCGGTTATCACTCCCCCGTTGGTGCGGCCGACGGGGTGGCGAGTACGGCCGGAATCGGCACGCGGACTCAAGAGGAACCAACCTCAGCCAGTTCGTTGACGCGTTATCGACAGATGTTGAACGTCTGTGGGTATGTACGCACGCGCTAGGCGCGGGCGGGGGGATCCGATTGTCTGAAGTCCCCGGGGATCCCGGCACCCCCTCTCCAGATTTCCACAGCGACGCGTATTCGCTCTGGGGTGCCGCGCTCCGCGATCTCGCACATCAGGTCTCGCGCGCCAACTACGACACCTGGCTCGAAGGCACCGAGGGTCTGCGCCTCGACGGTGACGCGCTGATCGTCGGAACACGCTCCGAGTTCGTGACTGAGTGGCTGCAGAAGCGGCTGCGCCCGTCGATCATCCGCACACTCACCGAACTCTGCGGCCGCCAGATCGACGTCACCTTCGAACCGCTGCGCGCCGACGACGATCGCGCGCCGGTTCTGCGCACGCCGGGTGAAGGCGCGCCCCGAGCATCTGCCCCGCGACCGCGGTTACGCGAGCGCTACACATTCGAGAGCTTCGTCGTCGGCCCGAGCAATCGCCTGGCCTTCGCCGCAGCCGAGAGCGTGGGCACGGCACCGGGCCATCTGTACAACCCGCTGTTCATCTACGGTGCCGCGGGACTGGGCAAGACGCACCTGCTCCAGGCCGTCGGCCACCGCCTGCTCGAGGCGTCTCAGCACGTCGTCTACATCAGCGCCGAGGCCTTTACGAACCAGCTGATCACAGCCATCCAGCAGCGCACGATGCCGGAATTCCGCGCTCGCTATCGCCAGGCGGACGCCCTGCTGATCGACGACATTCAGTTCATCGCGGGCAAAGAGCAGACGCAGGAAGAGTTCTTCTACACGTTCAACGAGCTGCACGAGGCCGGTCACCAGATCGTGATCAGCTCCGACAAGAGCCCGCCCCATATCCAGCACCTCGAAGAGCGGCTCCGCACCCGCTTCGAGTGGGGCATGATCGCCGACCTGCAGGCGCCCGACATAGAGACGCGTATCGCCATCCTTCGGCGCAAGGCCGCCGAGCAGCGCCTGCCCGTGCCGGACGAGGTGCTGCAGATCATTGCGATGCGCTTCAAGAACAACATCCGCGAGCTCGAGGGCTCGCTCACGCGCGTGCTCGCGTACTCCCGGCTGACGAGCGAGCCGCTCACCGCAGAACTCGTACGGTCCGCGTTCGCGTCACTGGAACCCACTGAACCGCGCCTGCCGCCGTCACCAGCGCTGATCGCCGAAGCCGTCTGCCGCTACTTCGAGCTCGACATGGACGCCCTGCTCTCGAAGAGCCGCGAGAAGCGCGTCGCCTATCCGCGCCAGATCGCCATGTACCTCATGCGCGAACTGGGAAACCGCTCGCTGGTGGAGATCGGAGATGCGCTGGGCGGTCGCGATCACTCCACCGTCCACCACGGGTGGCGCAAGATGGAGCGCGGGCTGTCCGTCGACCCCGAGATCAAGCGAGACGTCGCGAGCCTCCGCGACATCATCGAGCAGTCACGCCGCATCGCTTGACGGGGATCTCGCCACCCTCCACACCGCTTCGACTCGATTATCGCGCCCCGCGGCGCCCCGCTGTGACCGCTCGGGGCATCTGCATACTGGCATAAACACCTGCACATTCCCCGGCCGCCTTCTGTTCGTATCTCGCTCGTTCCTTCGGATAACCATGCTGGGTTGTGACTGAAATGGGGATGCCGGGAAGACCGGCCTGCTGCTGCCGCCACGCAGAAGCTCGTCTGGCCAGAGATACCCACATTGACTGGGGTACGATCCCCGCACCACGCACAGGCTGCTCAGGAGTCGCTCGCTCCTGCCATCCACAGCACGAACACCACTACGACTACGACTAGATCACGATGCACGAACTGGTTGAATTCATGATCACTCGCCCGATGCCGAACTCGCTGATGTGGACAAGCGTCCATGATTGACCAGGTCGAACTGCACGCGGTCGCCGGGAACGGTGGTGACGGCATCGTCTCCTTCCGGCGCGAGAAGTTCGTGCCGCGCGGCGGACCGGACGGTGGCGACGGCGGGCGGGGCGGAGATGTCACGCTGGTCGCGCAGCGCCGTGTCTCGACGCTCAGCGCGTTTCACTCGCGCCAGCGGCTGAAGGCCGACGACGGCCGGTCGGGCGGACCGCAGCAGCAACGCGGCGGATCGGCGGACACGCTGATCGTGCCGGTGCCCGAGGGGACGATCGTGTGGGCACGCGACGCCGCGCGTGCGGACGCGGAAGAGGAACTGCTCGCGGACCTGGCCACGGAGGGCGCTTCGGTTGTCGTCGCGCGTGGGGGACGGGGCGGTTTTGGTAACCGCCGATTCGCGACGTCCACCCGGCAGGCGCCACGGTTCGCGCAACGTGGGTTGCTCGGGCAGCGTCGCCAGCTGCGGCTCGAGCTGAAGCTCCTCGCCGACGTCGGACTGGTCGGGCTGCCCAACGCCGGCAAGTCGACGTTGCTCCGCGCGTGGAGCCACGCGACGCCGCGCGTGGCGGCGTACCCGTTCACGACGCTGGAGCCCGAGCTCGGTGTCGTCGACATTGGGTACGACTCGTTCGTCGCGGCTGACATGCCAGGGCTGATCGAAGGGGCGAGTCAGGGTGTAGGCCTCGGGCACGAGTTTCTGCGCCATATCGAGCGGACACGCGTGCTGGTGCACGTCGTGGACATGATGGCGGACGCGCCGCTCGACGCGATCGCGCTGATCGATGAGGAGCTCGCCTCCTTTGGACACGGTCTCGCCGACAAGCCGCAGATCCTCGCGCTCAACAAGATCGACTCACCCGACGCGCGTGCTCACGTCGAACTGCTCGGTCCGCAGCTGAAAGCGCTCGACCGCCCGTGGATGGAGA
The DNA here is from genome assembly GCA_027622315.1 of Chloroflexota bacterium. Classification (GTDB taxonomy): domain Bacteria; phylum Chloroflexota; class Dehalococcoidia; order UBA2979; family UBA2979; genus VGNK01. The sequence continues at coordinate 9,874 of JAQBZW010000040.1, forward strand.
TCTCAGCAGCCACGCGAGAGGGCACGCCCGAGCTGGCGCGACGCACTCATCAGCTCGTGTGCTCGATCGACGAGTTGGCGGAGGCGGTGGTCGCGGCCGAGATTCCGGTACTCCGGCCGGAGCCACGACGGAGCCGCTTCGAGGCGACGCGCGGCGAAGACGGTGTGCCGGTGGTGACGGGCTCCACGCCCGAGTGGTTGGCGTCGACGCTGCCGCTCGAGGACCGCGAGGCACGCCACGAGTTGTTCCAGCGGCTGCGACGGATGGGAATCGCGCGGGTCCTCGATCGCCTCGGGGTGAAGTCCGGCGACGAAGTGCGTATCGGCGACGTCACCGTGCGCTGGGATGTCTGAAGCGTGCCCGATCGCTCCATCAGGTGTGGCGTGCTCGGCGGCACGTTCGACCCACCGCATCGGGCACATCTCGCAGTTGCGGCCGCGGCGCGTCAGCACCTGGCACTCGACCGGGTGCTTTTCATCCCCGCCGGGGATCCGTGGCGAAAGCGAGGGCGAGGGCGTGATCTGTCACCCGCGGCCGTACGGCTGCGTCTGACCCGCGCGGCTGTTGAAGGGTTGCCGTGGGCGCACGTGAGCGACGTCGAGGTTCGGCGTGCCGGGCCCAGTTACACGGCCGACACGCTCGAGACCCTCGCTGAAAGCGGCGGTGCGTGGTGGTTTGTGCTCGGCGCCGACGCGCTCGCCGACATGCAGTACTGGCACGCGCCGGAGCGCATCATCGCGGCCGCGCGGCTGGCCGTGGTGCGCCGGCCGGGCGCCGGCGCGAACGCCGATCTCGTGCCGTCCGCGCTGCGGGCGCTTCTCCCGGAGATCGATACGCGGATCGACTTCGTTCCGTTCGTGCCGGACGCCGTGTCGTCGACCGCACTGCGCACGACGATCGCGAGCGGAGGCGCGACGGACGGCGTTGTACCGGCGCGCGTGCGAGCGCTGATCGATGAGCTCGGGCTCTACCGCTAGGGAGCGGGCGACTGGCGTTCGCGCCAGCCCTCGGGCGGTCGCCCGACGAGCACCGATGCGCGCGCGATCGGCGGGAGCAGGAACGGGCGCAGGTTCGCGTCACGCGTGAACTCGAAGCCGGCCTCGGCGGCGACCCGCCGCAGCGTCGCGCTCGAGCGCAGGCGCGGCGCGCGCGAAGTCACGGACAGCACGCGCGAGTTCCACGCGTCCAGCCGGCGATCTCCGCTTGGACCGAACTCCCACACGACCGCCAGGCCGCCCGGCGCGAGCACGCGGCGCGTCTCCGCGAAGAGCGGCAGCAGCTCGTCGTCGGCGAGATGCTTTGCGAGGTAGCCGCACGTGACGAGCGTGAACGCGCCGTCGCGGAAAGGGAGGGCCGAGGCGCTGCCGCCGACGAGCCGTGGAGCGGTCACCGGTGCGCCGCGCGCGGCGAGCGCGAGCGCCGCGCGCGAGAAGTCGACGCCTACCGGCGGCGTGTCGAAGTGCAGCTGGTCGTCGAGGGCGCGGAGCAGCGCCCCCCGTCCGCAGCCGATGTCGAGCATGCGCGTCGCGGCATCGAGCCGAAGCGAGCTCGGCAACCGCAGCGCGGGGCCGTTCGTGAGCAGCTGAGCCGGCTGGCTCATCAGCCAGCGGAAGAACGCCGCGCGTGGAGCGGTGCTCGCGAACCAGCGGTCGTACTCCACAGCCGCGTGCGCGGCTTCGCGGGTGCTCTGGGCGTCTGTGATGCGGCCGCGCGTCGTCATGCCGGCATGGTCACACGCGCGGGCGTGGTGCTCAACGGGGGCCGTCCGACCAGCCGGTGTGCGTCGGGCGCGACGTGTGCGGCTCGTGATCGGCGAGGTCGAAGCTCATCCGCACGCGCGCGTCGCGCGCGGCCCCCCAGTCGCACATCGCCGCCAGCTCGCGCAGGCGCGGGGCGAGGTGCTCGTGGCCGGCGATCAGTGGCGCGAGCGTGTCATCGGGACGTTCCCACGCGTCGGCGATCGCGCGTGCACACGCGGCGAGCTCCACGGCCGGCTGCCACGAGTGTTCGAGCTCGAGCTGGTCGGTGCGGCTCTCCACATTGCGATCCGCGTAGCGAAGCATCGGTTTCAGTTCGAGCCCATGGGTCGTGCGCAGCAGGCCGGCCGCCGTGGCCAGCTCGTGCTGGCCGCCGTACTGGGCGCTGAACGCCCACGAGGCGAAGAAGAGCACGACGGTCGGGTCGTCCTGGAAGGAGAACGGGCAGAGCTCGTTCGTCTCGAATTCGACGAAGAAGCGCTGCCCGCTCGTCATGCCGGTGCTGCGCCGGTTGTCTTCCGGCGCGAGTGCCTAGACGTCCAGCTTCGCGTCGAGCGCGTTCGCCATGATGAACGCGCGCCGCGGGGGGACCTCGTCGCCCATGAGCATCGTGAACAGCTCGTCCGCGGCCTCGGCGTCGTGCACCTCGACGGTGAGCAGCGACCGCTTCTCCGGGTCCATCGTGGTCTCCCACAACTGCTCGGGGTTCATCTCGCCCAGCCCCTTGTAGCGCTGCAGGTTGCCGTCCACCTTGCGGTCCGTCTTCGCGACGTGCGACTCGAGCTCTTTCTCGGAGTGGAACCAGAGGACGTTGCGGCCCTTGGTGATCGAGAACAACGGCGGCTGCGCGATGTAGAGGTTGCTGTTCGCGATCAGCTCCGGCATGAAGCGATAGAAGAACGTCAGCAGCAGCGTTCGAATGTGGGCGCCGTCCACATCCGCGTCGGTCATGATCACGATCTTGTGATAGCGCAGCCGCGCCGGGTCGTAGTCGTCGCCGAAGCCCGTGCCGAGCGCGGTGATGATGTTTCGCACCTGCTCGTTCTCGAGCATCTTGTCTAGGCGCGCCTTTTCGACGTTCAGGATCTTGCCGCGGAGCGGCAGCACCGCCTGCGTGCGGCGATCGCGAGCGCCCTTCGCCGAGCCGCCGGCCGAGTCGCCCTCCACGATGTAGAGCTCGGAGAACTCGGGGTTGGACTCCGAGCAGTCCGCGAGCTTGCCCGGCAGGCTGCTGCCTTCGAGCAGGCCCTTGCGCTGCACCAGATCGCGCGCCTTGCGTGCGGCTTCGCGCGCGCGTGAGGCCGTCAGCGCCTTCTCGATGATGCGGCGTGCGACCGCGGGGTTTTCTTCGAGCGCCTGGCTCAGCTTCGCCGCGACGATCGATTCGACAATGCCCTTGACCTCGGGGTTCCCCAGCCGCGTCTTCGTCTGACCTTCGAACTGGGGCTCGCCGATCTTCACGCTGATCACGGCCGTCAGGCCCTCGCGTACGTCGTCGCCGGACAGGTTCGTGTCGTTGTCTTTCAGGATCTTGGCTTTGCGCGCCGTCTCGTTGAGCACCCGAGTGAGCGCACTGCGGAAGCCGGTGAGATGGCTACCGCCATCGATCGTCTTGATGCAGTTCGCGAACGAGTACACGGATTCGGCGTAGGTCGCGTTGTACTGAACGGCGGCTTCGACCTGGACGCCGTCACGGTCTTCGATCACGTAAATCGGGTCCGGGTGGAGGACGCCTTTGCCGCGGTTGATATGGCGCACAAAGGCCTCGACGCCGGAATCGAAGTAGTACGAGCGCTCGCTCCCGATGCCGCGCTCGTCCACGAACTTGATGAACACGCCCTTGGTCAGATAGGCCATCTCGCGGAAGCGCCCGGACAGCATGTCGAAGTCATAATCGAGCGTTTCGAAGACGGTGGAGTCCGGAAGGAAACGAATCACGGTCCCGGTCTCGATCGTCTTCTCGCCGCGCGCCTTCGCAAGCGGTCCGTTCGGGGCACCGCGCACGTACGACTGGCGATAGAAGGCGCCGCCCTGGCGCACTTCGACCTCGAGCTCCTCCGACAGCGCGTTCACCACCGAAGCGCCGACGCCATGGAGACCGCCCGAGACCTTGTAGCCGCCGCCGCCGAACTTGCCTCCGGCATGCAACACGGTGAGCACCGTCTCCACGGCCGAGAGCCCGGTCTTCTCGTGCTTGTCGACGGGAATGCCGCGGCCGTTGTCCACGACGTGGACGTGCCCGTCGGCCTCGATCGTGATCTCGACGCGGTCGCAGTAACCGGCCATCGCTTCGTCGATCGCGTTGTCGACGATTTCGAAGATCAACTGGTGCAGGCCACGCTGATCGGTCGAGCCGATGTACATACCCGGCCGCCGACGCACCGCTTCCAGCCCCTCGAGGACCTGGATGTTCGCTGCGGTATACGTGCCAGCGACATCCCCGTTGCCTGAGGTTCGGGAAGCCTTTTTTCGCGCCGTAGTGGTCATGCAGCCTCGCTCATTCGTCGGTCCGTGCAAACGGTCATAACGCGTCTCGTCAGCGAGCGTGCGACGTGCGCACGCGATGCGGCTACTCGATCTCGAATCGCCGGCGACAAAGGTGGGGGAGTCGCTGTGTCGGTCGGGACACCAGGCGGAGTTATCAGGTTGCGTGGCTCGCCGAACACATGACACATGGTAGCACAAATGCGCGGTCTCGTCCCCCGATATTGCGACACCTGAAGCTGGTGAAAGGTCTCTGTGTGCGTTCTCGCTCATCCGCGGAGACTGCACGGCGTCAGATACGACACGCTATGGAGCGCAAATCGCACAATCGCGTCAATGCTCGCGATCTCGCCACTGATCTCGAGAGTTCGCGGCACGTGCGGGCGCTCGCTCTCTAGAATGACCCAATGACCACGTCAGCGGTGCCGATCGAGATAGCAAGCGTGGGTATTGTCGCCGGCGCCGGTGACGACGTGGCACGGGTCGATTGGTCGCGCGTACGCAGTGAGATTCGCGTGCACGACGAATATGCGGACGCGTTGTTGGGCCTGAGTGATTACTCGCATCTACTGGTGATTGGGTGGCTCGATCGCATACCGAACGACCTACGCCTGCGCCTGCGCGCGCACCCGTCCGGCGATGAACGCTACCCGGTCCAGGGCGCGCTCGCGCTGCGCGGCGGCGCGCGTCCCAACCCGATCTCGGTGACGGTCTGTCGCCTGCTCCGCATCGACGGCACGCGGATCCGCGTGGAGGGGCTGGACCTCGTCGACGGGACGCCCGTGCTCGATCTGAAGCCCTACATCGCCCACTACGACTCGGTCCCGGGGGCCAGCCTGCCGGGCTGGGCCAGCGGATGAGCGCGGGCGGCCGCCTCCAGACCGGTCCCACCGGTCGCGACGGTCGTGCTCCGTCACCGCTGCGGCGAGCGCCGACGCGGCGCCAGTTAGAGACGGTCTACGGCGCGCTGCTCGAACAGCACGGAGAGCAGCAGTGGTGGCCGACCGCTTCCCAGGACGATGAGGCGCAGCGGTTGGAGATCTGCCTGGGGGCGATCCTGACCCAGAACACGGCGTGGCGAGGCGCGGCCGCCGCACTCGAGCGACTGGCGGCCGCGGATCGCATGTCGTGCGAGGCGTTGCTCGATTGCCCGCACGACGTGCTCGGCGATCTCGTGCGTCCCTCCGGACACTTCCGTGTGAAGGCACGCAAGCTCCAGGCGTTCGCTCAGGTCGTGATCGACGAATACGGCGGCTCCGTCGACGCGCTCCTCGACGGCGACGCCGAGGTGGTGCGCGCGCGGCTGCTCGAGATCTGGGGGATTGGGCCGGAGACCGCGGATGCGATCACGCTCTACGCCGCGCGCCAGCCGACGTTCGTGGTCGACGCATATTCGTTTCGCCTGTTTGAACGCCTGGATCTCGCGCCGGGCGAGCGAAAGTACGAGACGTATCGGCGCTTCTTCATGGATCGCGTGGGCGCGGATGTGTGGCGGCTGAACGAATGGCACGCGCTGATCGTGCGTCACGGTCAACAGATCTGCCGCCGCTCCGATCCCCGCTGCGACGAGTGCGCGCTGCTTCGACGCTGTCCGTATGGGCGAGCTGCGCTCGGGCTCGCGACCGTGGCGAAGCGGCCGTGAACCGCAGGCAGCACTTCGCGAGCGCGGTGCTTGCCGCCGTGCTCATTGGCGTCGTGCTCCAGCCCACGCTGGGACGGACGAGCGCGATCGTGATCGCAGTTGCCGTGGCGGTGGCGATCGATGCCGGCGGTCGCCGGCTCAGGGGTCGCGGCGAGCGCCCGCCGTCGGCGCGGGACGGCGACGCCGACGGCGATCATGGTCGCGACCACCCCGGGACGTGACTCCGTCCGTCCGCGCATAGAGGGCGCAACTTGTCAACGCCCCCTCACCGACGCGCCCGGATCGGCCGACTCTCGTGACGGGCGGACATGGCCGTCCTCTGGGGTTGCGAGTCTGCATTGCGCGGTGAGCGGCGGCGGTACTTCCGCCTCGTGTTGTCGGTCGCGCCGGTCTGGGTTCACCGCATCGACGCGCGGGGACACGTGCTGGCGCTGATCGAGGGGCACGTGTCGGAGGTCAGTGGTGGGGGACTGCGCCTGCGAGTCGATGCCGGTCGCCTGCTCGACGGTCATCAGCTCGCGCTCTGCTTCCGGCTTGCGGACGAGACCTTCGAACTGACCGGGCACGTCGTGTGGGCGGACGAAGAGTCCGCGGATGGCGCGCATTACGTGGGCGTCGCCTTCGACGAAGTGGACGCGAGCCTCCGTCGCAGGATCGTCGGCGCGATGAATGAACACCGACGGAGGCACGAACCCACCTCCGCGCGTCTCGCCGCCCGATTGCGCTGACGCCACGCGCCCGTGCCTTGCGTCACCACCCGCCAGCGCTGGCGGGCTCGAGGCGGTGATGATCGACTTCACGCCGTACCACTCCTCGCACCTCGAGGCGCTCACGAGTTCGCAGTACTGGCATCACGTGTGCTTCGCCGGCGGAGCGCCCCGCATCGACCGCATCGCGGACGAGCTGCGCGTCGATCACGACGCGCGCCCGCTGGAGTCTGCCGATCGAGAGGCGTACGCCGCGGCGTTCGCACGCGGTGCCTTCCGCGTGCTCTGCTCCGATCTCGCCCGGCGCTGGCTTGGCACGGGCGAGACATCCGCGTCCGATCGGCGAATGCGCGCGCGGTGCATGCAGGCAGTGCTGGTCGCTCAGGGGCAGCTCACGCAGGCCGCGCTCGGCGCGTCATCGCAGCGCGCGGTGCGCCTTGCCGCCGCGCCCGCGCCCGCCGACACTTTCGCCATGGAACTGGGCATCGTCGGACTCGCGCGCTCCGGGAAGACCTCGCTCTTCAACGCCGTGACCCGCGGCCAGGCGCAGGTCGGCGCGTATTCCTCTCGCACCGAGCCGAACGTCGGTGTCGTGCACGTGCCGGACGAGCGGGTCGATGCGCTCGCGGGCGTCTTCAAGCCGAAGAAGATCACGTACGCGGAGATCCGCTGGGTCGACTTCCCGGTGGCGGGTTTCGGCCCGGAAGGCCCCGGCGCGGCGTTCATCGCCGACCTCGCACAGCTCGACGCGCTCGTACATGTCGTGCGTGCGTTCGCAGATGAATCGGTGCCACACGATCAGGTGACGATCGATCCGCACCGCGATCTCGAAACGCTCGAGCTCGAGCTGGCCTTCGCGGATCTCGCGCTGATCGAACGACGGCTCACGCGCATCGAGTCCGAGATGCGGTCTGTGAAGACGGGCGAACGCGCGGCGCTCGAGCGCCAGCGCGCGCTCATGCAGCGCCTGCGCGAGCACCTGGAGAGCGGGCGCGGGCTGCGCTCGGTGTCGCTCGACGAGAACGACGAGCGCGAGCTGCGGAACTATCTCTTCGTCACCCGCCGGCCGGAGTTGATCGTCGTGAACATCGGCGAGGCCGACCTCAGCCGGGCCTCGGAGATCGAGGAGGAGTTCCGCGCGCGTTACGGCAGCGACAGCGTCGCCGTGACCGTGCTGTGCGCGAAGCTCGAGGCGGAACTGGCGCAGATGGAGCCGGCGGACGCGGCGGAGTTCCGGGGTGACCTCGGGCTCCCCGAGGAGTCGCCGCTCGCTCGCGCGATCGTGACGGCTTACGAGCTGCTCGGCGTGCACTCCTTCCTCACGGCCGGCGACGACGAGTGCCGCGCGTGGACGGTTCGGCGGGGGGCCGTCGCACCCGAGGCGGCCGGCAAGATTCACAGTGACCTCGAGCGCGGCTTCATCCGCGCCGAGGTGGCCCGCTGGCAGGACATGGTCGGGGCCGGCACGATGGCGGAGCTCAAACGCCGCGGGCAGCTGCGCACGGAAGGCAAGAGCTACATCGTTCAGGACGGCGATGTCCTGAACATCCTCTTCAACGTCTGAGATGAGCCTGTCTGCCTGGCTTCCGCTCGCGGCGGGCGTGGTGCTTCTCACCGCCGCAGGTGCCGCGCTCGC
>JAQBZW010000041.1 GCA_027622315.1 Chloroflexota bacterium
GGTGGCGTGCGCCCCGACGGCCGCCGGCCTGATTCCGCGCGCCCGCCCGCCGGCGGCCGCGGCGGACGGAGCGAAGGCCGTCCCCGTGACGATCAGCCGCGTCCGCGCGGCTCGAGCGTGCCGCCCGACGAAGAGGCGCTGGTCCCGGGCGTCCCCGACGACTTCCCCACCGCGCCGAATACCGAGCTTCAGGACCAGCTGGACCTCGCCGGCAGCACTTTACGCGACATTCTGACGCTTCTCGGCCTCACAGAGACCGATATCACCGCTCGCGACCCCGAGACGGCCGGAGATGGCGAAGGGCTGATCGCCCAGGTCTTCGATGTCTACGGCAACGACGATGACACCGCCGAGGAACTCGGCGTCCTGATCGGTCGCCGCGGCGAGACCCTGGGGAACCTTCAGTACCTCCTGAACACGATCGTCTCTCGACGCGAGAAGGACGGTCCGATCTACGGACTGGACATCGAGGGCTACCGCCGGCGGCGCGAGCAGCAGCTGATCGAGATGGCCCGCGAGGTCGCCGCCGAAGTGCGCGCGACCGGGGACGTGATCACGCTCGAGCCGATGCCGGCCGCGGAGCGACGCATCATTCATCTCAGCCTCCAGGACGAGGACGGCGTGAAGACGGAGAGCGTCGGCAGCGGTGAGCATCGCCAGGTCGAAATCATGCCGGCGTGACGGACCGAGCGCGCAGGCCGTCGGTACCGGCGACTCGCCGGCCTGCGCACCCCTGAGCCGCGCGTGGCCGACGACCGCACGGTCATGATCGTCGGCCCCGTCACGTGGGACCTCTTCCCGGACGGTCGCCGCTCCGCGGGTGGCACGGTCTTGTTTGCCGCGCGCACGGCCTCGGCGTTTGGGGTGCGTGCGTACGTGCTCACCATGGCGGCGGCCGGCAGCGACCTCTCAGCACTCGATGGGCACGCAGTGCACGTCGTCGAGACCGCCCACACGTTGACATTCGCACATACGTTCGCCCACGACGTACGCACGCTGCGCGTGGTGTGCGAGCCGAATCGCACGCTCACGCCTGCGGACGCCCCCGCCGCGTGGCCGGCCCCGACCGTGCTCCTGATCGCGCCGTTGCTCGCCCAGGACATCGACGCCGCCGGCTTTGCGGCGTTGCCGGTTGAAGAGTGCGGTGTCATTGCGCAGGGCTTCCTGCGCCGTCCCGACGTTCACGGCGCCGTCTCCACCACGCACGCGGCCACGGAGCCGCTCCGCCAGGCGGTTGGCCCGCGCACCACGGTCTTCGTGTCCGCCGACGAGATCGCCCACTGGCCACCGCCCGAACTCGACTCGCTCGCCCGCTCGGCGCGCCGGCTCGTCATTACACACGGCGACCGCGGCGCCGAGATCCGCGACCGACGTGGTACGCGATTCATCCGCCCCGCCCCCGCGACCGCCGTCGACACCACGGGCGCCGGTGATGTCTTCGCCACCGCCTTTATACTGGCGCTCGATCAGGGCGAGGACACCGCCGCACGCCTCGCCAGCGCCTATGCCGCCGCCAAGGTCGAGGTGGTCGGTGCCGCTCCGCTCCCCGATCGATCGACCATCGAACGACGCCTGGCCAACGGCTGAGGGGACGCGCTGTGGCGGTGGTGATCGCGATCGCGAACCAGAAAGGTGGCGTCGGAAAGACGACCACCGCGGTTTCGCTAGCCGCTGCGCTCGCGAACCGCGGCCAGCGCGTGCTCGTGATCGACGCCGACCCCCAGTCGAACGCCACCTCGGCGCTCGGTGGCGAGCGTGGGTCCAGCGGGCTATACGCCGCGCTCATCGGCGACGCCCCGCTGGACGCGGCCATCCGGCCGACAAATACCCCCGGCCTCTACCTCATACCCACCGACCCGAGCCTTGCCGGCGCGGAAGTTGAGCTCGTCGGTCTGATGGCGCGCGAGTACCGCATGGAGCGCGCGATTGATCCGCTCCGCGGTCGGTTCGACATCATTCTCGTGGATTGCCCGCCATCACTCGGTTTGCTCACCGTGAACGCGCTGACCGCGGCGGATGAGGTGATCGTCCCAGTGCAGTGCGAATACTTTGCGCTCGAGGGCCTCGGACACCTGGCGAAGACGATCGAGCTCGTGCGTACGAACCTGAACACGCGCCTGCGCCTCAGGGGCGTGGTGCTCACGATGTTCGACGCGCGCACCAACCTGTCACGCGACGTGGAAGCGGAAGTGCGCCGTCACTTCGAGAACACTTTTCGCTCCGTCATTCCACGCTCTGTGCGCCTCTCCGAGGCGCCCAGTCACGGCGAACCGATTCAGCGCTACGACCCGTTGTCCGCCGGCGCGCGCGCCTACGAGGAACTCGCCGAAGAGCTGCTCGCACAGCTCCGCGCGACCGTCCCCGGCGCCGCGCACGGGGCCTCGTGAGCGGCGACGGCCGGGCGACACGCCGCTCCGGGCTCGGCCGCGGTCTCTCCGCGCTGATCCCTGACTCCGGCGCCCCTGCGGCCGCGGACAGCCGGATCCCGACGAGCGACGTGCCGATCGATGCGATCGTCCCGAACCCCGAGCAGCCGCGCGTCGCGTGGGACGAAGGCCGGCTCTCCGAGCTCACCGCGTCGATCCGCGCGCACGGTGTCATTCAGCCGCTGCTTGTGTCCGAACAGCGCGACCCCAGCGGCGCGACGGTGTACCAGCTGATCGCGGGCGAGCGGCGTCTGCGTGCCGCACGAGCGGCCGGGCTCGAGCGTGTCCCCGTCACCATTCGCCAGACGACGCCACAGAAGATGCTCGAGCTCGCGATCGTCGAAAATGTCCAGCGCGCTGACCTCAGCCCGCTCGAAGAGGCGCACGCGTATCAGCGACTGTGCGACGAGTTCGGCCTCAACCAGCGGGAAGTCGGCGAGCGCGTCGGGCGCTCGCGCACGGCGATCGCCAACACACTGCGGCTGCTCGAGCTGCCGGTGCCGCTGCGCGACTCGCTCGCCGCAGGTGAGATCAGCGAGGGTCATGCGCGCGCGCTCCTCGGTCTGCCCACGGAGGCGGCGAGGGTCGAAGCATGGGACCAGGTTCGCGAGCTTGGCCTGAACGTCCGCCAGACCGAGAGCCTGGTGCGTGAATGGCGCCAGCCGGCGCCGCCGGAGACCGCGACCGACGGCGCACCCGAACTGGTGACGCCACCGCCCGCGCCGGCCGGCGTCACAAGCGGGTTGCCCGACGGCATCGAGCAGGCCTTGCAGCGGACGCTCGGCACGCGCGTACAACTCCGGCGCTCGCGCACTGGGCGCGGTTCCGTCACCATCCACTTCTACAGCGACGAGGAGCTCGACGGCCTGCTCGAGCGGTTACTGGATGGGACCGAACTGTGAGCACAACCGAAACCGTCGCCGACCGCCTGGCCGCACTGAAGATCACCCTGCCGAACCCGTCCGCGCTGGCGCTCTACCGCCCCGCGGTACGCGCCGGAAACCTCGTTTTCGTCTCCGGTCAGGTCGCCATGCGCGACGGCGCAATCGTCTATCCCGGCCACGCCGGCGACAACGTCACGACGGAGCAGGCGGCTGAGGCAGCGCGCGTGTGCACGATCAATGCGCTCGGTGCGGCTCATGCGCTACTCGGCTCACTCGAAGGCGTGCGCGTCGTCCGCGCTGTCGGCTACGTCGCGTCCGCGCCCGGCTTCACCGACCAGCCGGCGGTCGTGAACGGCGCGAGTGAGTTCCTGCGCGACGTGCTGGGCGAAGAGCGTGGTGTCGGCGCACGTCTCGCCCTCGGCGTTGCGGCGTTGCCCGTCAATTCACCCGTGGAGCTCGAGCTGATCCTGGAGATCGACTGATGGCACGAATCGACTTCGTCACCGGTGCCCCGCTTCGGTACATGCCGCTCGTCAACGAGCTCGCGATGATGCCCGACCGCGTGGAAGCCGTGCTGAGCGCCCATGCCGGGGCCAGCCTCACGCACGCGCCCGCCGATGGCGCGTGGCCGGCCGCGCGCGTACTCGCGCACATGCTGAGCTACGCACGGCACAACGGCCGCTTCATCTTCATGATCGCGAACATGACCGACCCGATTCGCACGCTGTGGGACGAAGACGCGGAGATCGCCACCGAAGGCTGGCTCAACTTCGATCCCGCCCATTTCGTCGCCACGCTCGACGCCGAGACCACCGCCACCGTTGACCTGCTATCGCGCACGCCGGACGCGTCATGGGGACGGCCCGGCGTGCATCCGAGCGACGGCCGTCGCTCGCTTCGCCAGCAGCTCCAGGCGCACCTCGATCACATGTCCGAGCACCTCGCCCAGCTGGAGACGCTGCTCTCCGCTTGAGTCGTCCCGCTCATGCGGCGTCGGCGACCGGCGTCGCATCCGCCGGCGCATCCTCGGGCTTGTCCGTCTGGTCGCTCGCGGGCGGCGTGCCGTCGACCGGCGCCGGGATCACCGGTGCCACGGCCACGGCCACGGGCGTCGCCGTCGGCGCGGGCGCACCGTCGCGTCGCTGTCGCTCTTCGGCGGATCGCGCAGCCCGCGCTTCGTCACGCAAGCGACGCTCCTCCGCACGCTTGATCGCCGCAGCCTCGCGCGCCGCGATCTTCTCGGCGGCGCGCGCTTCGGAGCGCAACCGCCGTTCCTCCTGCTTCGCAGCCGCAGCCTCTCGCGCCACGATCTTCTCGGCGGCGCGCGCCTCGTCGCGTAGACGACGCTCCTCCGCCTGTTTCACCGCCGCCGCCTCACGCGCAGCCAGCCGCTCCGCTGCGCGCGCCTCGTCGCGTAGCCGACGCTTCTCCGCCTGTTTCACCGCCGCCGCCTCACGCGCGGCCAGCCGCTCCGCGGATCGCGCCTCGTCCCGCAGCCGACGCTCTTCCGCCCGTTGCGCCGCCGCCTCGCGCTCCGCCAGTCGCTCCGCCGCGCGTCCCTCGTCGCGCAGTCGGCGCTCCTCGGCCGCTTTCGCCGCCGCAGCCTCGTGTGCGATCGTTCTCTCCGCTGCGCGCGCTTCATCGCGCAGACGGCGTTCCTCTGCCGCGCGCTCTGCATCCCGCAGCAGCTCGCGTTGATGGCGCTCCACGACGCGCTGTGCCTCCTCGGCCGCCCGTCGCTCTGCTCGCGCCTCCCGCCGCTCGCGTCGCGCTGCCTCGAGGTGGGCGCTGTCGGCCGCCGACGGGCTCGTACGCGGCGTCGCCTGCCAGCCAATGGCGCCCGTGGCGGGGCCGCCCCCGACCCTGGCCGCCCGGAACGACGGCAGCGGCGCTCGCACCAGCGCGCACGCCGCCCGGCAACGCCGACACGAGCGCGGTGGTCGCCGCTCCACGCTCCTTGCCGAGGGTAGGTCAACGGATCTGCGGGAACTCCGCCGAACCGCACCTCCAAGTGGATGTGCGGACCCGTGGAGCGTCCGTTGTTGCCGCTCAACGCAATCACTTGCCCCGCGGCGACAGTGGCGCCGACGCCGACGCCGACGAGAAACTCATCGACGTGCGCGTAGCGCGTGCGGTAGCGGTCGCCGTGATCGACGTCGACGTAGTACCCGTACGAACAGCAGGGATCGCCGCCGACAAAGACAACCCGTCCGCCGTTCGCGGCAAAGATGCGTGAGCGCATGGGAACGCCAACGTCGATGCCGAGCGGATGCGCAGCCCCGAACGACGACGTAATGCGCCGGCCGTCCACCGGCCACAGCCACAACGCCGCAGCGGCACCGGCGAGCGAGCCGACAGCCGGGACGTTCGGGGCGGGTACCTGTCCATCGCCCCGCACTACCGCCGTCGCCGTCGTCTCCCGAGGCGCGCGGCCGCCGGGCACGAGCAGGAGCAACCCGACGGGCAGTTGATCGAGATCGCTGATCTCGTTGCCGGGAAAGGCGACGATGCTTCCGACCGTCGACCCATGGAGCACCGCAATCGACTGCAGCGTGTCGCCCTCGCTCACGCCGTAGAGCACGCCATCGACCGCGGGGATCAGGATCGACGAACCGCGAGCAGCATGTCCTGGTGCCGAATGTCTGCGTTGCTCGCGACGAGCGAGTCCACCGAGACGCCGTGGCTCGCGGCGATCTCCGCGAGCGTCTCTCCCGCCTGGACGGTGTACTCGCTGTACGTTCGGCCTCGCCCCGGGTCCGCGACGACGACATTCGAACGCCAACCGTCGATCGGCATCATGTCCTGGTCCGAGACAAGCACGTCGTCGGGAATGCGCGGCCCGGCGTCAACCGGCGTCTCGCTCGGCGCGGAAGGCTCAATTGCCTCCATCGCCATCACGCTCCGATCGATACCCCGGATCGGAGCCTGCTGCTCGAAGGTCACGGCCCAGAACGCGAGCCCGGCCGTCAGCAGCGCAATCGGGATGAGCAGGATGCCGAGGATGCGGAGCAGGTCGGGCGCATCGCCAGGCGTCGGCGGGAGCGCGTCGTCGACTGCGGGCTGGTGCACAGGCACACTCCTTCCGTGGCGCGCGGAGAGACCGCGCTGATCACCGCGCGGCTCAGAGGGCGTCGAACACTCGACGACAACTCGGGCCGACGACAGCGAGACGGCGCCCGCACGCGCGCGTTCAGTGGGTGGTGCAGCCAGGTCAGCAAGCCGGAGTGTGCGGGCGTTGGGGTACCCGGACGGCCGCCGCGAGCCGTGCTCGCAGGGTCTCGGGGTCAAGTCAACGGTCGGGAGCCCGCACGATCCCGTGTCCCGCCCGGTTACTCACCGAGCAACGTTGCGGAATATACGTGACAACTGAGTCAGGTGATCATGAGGGAGCGCCATGATCTCCGTCGTCGTCGCGTGCGCGCGTGACAGTGCGCTGCGGCGTGAGGCGAGGCGACGCGAGAGCGACGACATCTCGCATTCCGCCGAAGCGGTTAGCCCGTTTCGATCGGCAGTTCCGGCCGACGCGACCACTCCGCCCACGAACCGTCGTAGTTGCGCGCGAGCTGCCATCCCAGCAGCTCGTACATGGCGAACCACGACGCCGCCGAGCGAATGCCACCACCGCAGTAGGGGAATATCGGGACCGAGCCGTCGATCCCGGCGGCGGCATAGAGCGAGCGCAACTGATCGAGCGAGCGGAACCGACCGTCCGCGTCGACGAGCATCTCCCAGTTCAGATGCGTCGCGCGGGGCACGCGACCCGCACGCGGCGCAGGGTGGGATCCCGGCGTCTCGCCGGTCCACTCCGCGTCCGTCCGACAATCGAGCACACGCGCGGAGCGGGCGCCGTTGGCGACGGCGAGCACGTCTTCGGCGGTCGCCATCACGGCCGGGTCGGGCGCGCCGACGTGGCAGGTCACCGGGCGCACGCCCGGCGCCTCGCTGGTCGTGGCCAGACCGGCGCGCACCAGCGCGGCGACCGAGCGATCCGCGATGTGCACGCGCGGCCAGCGGTAGTAGCGCAGCACCCAGTACGCGCGCGACGGCCACATCGAGCGGCTGCCGGACAGGAACACCACGCGCTTCGCCTCATCGATACCGAGGCGGCCGAGCGTCGCGGCCAGCTCGTCGGCGAGCGGCACGAGCGCCCGTACCCCTTCGCGTTCAGCCGTGAAGTCGTCGTAGCCGTCGGCGTAGACCGAGCCGGGGAGGTGTCCCGCGTCGTACTCGGCGCGATCGCCCGCGATGTGAATGAGCGCGAGGTCGGGATCGTCGAGGTGCTCCCGCAGCCAGTCCGCGCCGACCAGTGGGCCGGGATCTGCAGCCGACACCATGCCGAGCCTCCCTAGTCACGCCTCATCGCGCGCGCAGGCGCGCGCACCGTCCTACTCCGTTGCGGGCGCGCCTTCGTCCCCGGGCCGACGCCGGCGCCGGCCGCCGCGACGGCCTCGACGGCGACGGCGCGGACCCGCGCCATCGCTCTCCGCTTCGTCCTCCGCGGAACGTCGGTCGCCGCCCTCGGCGACGTCTGCCGGCGCGTCCGCGGTCGCGGAACGTTCCGTCACCGGCTCCATGATCGCGATCGTGGTGTCGCGAATGCGACGCTCCTTCTGGCGGCGGGGCTCCTCCACGACGGATTCCAGCTCCTCGGGGCGGACGGCCGTTCCGTACTGCGCGCGCAGTTCATCCGCGCCCATCTCGACGACCTCGCCGGTCTCGTCGAAACGCAGGCGCACGAGCTGCTTCAGCGTGTTCACGGAGAGCACCTTGGCGCGACCCACGGGCGTGGTCACGCGTCTGCCCACACGCGGCAGGTCGCCGCGAAGCTCGCGGTACGCCTCGACCTCGAACGACAGGCAGCAGAGCAGGCGGCCGCAGACGCCGGAAATCTTCGACGGGTTCGGCGAGAGATCTTGATCCTTCGCCATCTTGATCGAGATCTGAGGGAAGTTCGTCATCCACGTCGCGCAGCAGAGCCCGCGGCCGCACTGGCCGATGCCCCCGAGCGCCTTCGCGCGATCGCGATCGCCCACCTGCTCGAGCGCGAGCTCGTCGATCTCGAGCAGCTCCCCGAACTGGCGTGCGAACCAGTCATGTTCAACACGATCGCCTGCCGTGTAGGTCAGCTCGGCGAACCGCCCCGCCAGGTCATAGCTAATGCTCGCGACGCGCAGGCGGGGATCCGAGCGCGTCGCGAGGGCCTGCGCGCGGCCGATGTCCTCCTGTGCCTGGCGCCTGCGCTCGCGCCACGCGTCGACGTCTGCCTCGCTGGCGATCCGATCGACGACCCGCAGTGGACCCTCGACGGTCGCGGACAGGACCTGATCGGGCGCGACCACGACCCAGCCCAGCCGCTCACCGCGATCCGTGCGTACGACCACGTAGTCACCGATGCCGAGGTCATGATCCCCCGAACTGCAATACGTGACGGGTCCTGCCTCTATGAAGCGAACCCCGAGTACTCCGCTCATCGCGTCACCGCGCGGCGCCGCCCGGCCGCGTCAGCGAGCCGGCGTCGCGATCGCGCGGTCCTCCTTTCAGGCGCGCACCGGGAGGTCGAGCATCATCACCTCGACCGCCAGCTGCGCATTCGTGTTCTGCAGCAGGTGCTCGCGCGCCTGCTGCACGGCCCGTACCGCCTGCAGCGCCTCGGCGGTGCTGTAGCGGGGCGGCGTGCCACTGTCACTCGTCCCTGCGCCGGCCGCGGCCAGCAGTTGGTCTCGCCACCATTCGCGCCACAGCTCCAGCGTGGCGAGCGTGGCCTCCCGTTCGCGCTGCCAGCGGCTGGCAAGCGTCTCGGCATAGTCGAAGCGTTCGTTGCGACCGGCGGTGGTGAGCCGCTCGATATCGTCCGTCACGGTCTCGCGGAGCACGGCGAGCGTGGGGTCAGCACGCATGCGCTGGGCGACGCCGTAACGGCCGCGCGCGAGCCGCGCGAGCGCGTGCGCCTCGTCGGCCTCCGCGCCCGCGGCGACGAGCGCGGCGGTCAGCGCGGCGACAGGGGACGGCCGGAGCATGAGCTCCTGGCACCGGGAACGGATCGTGGGCAGCAGTGCGTCACCGTCGGTCGCGAGCAGCAGCACGAGCACGGTCGCCGGCGGCTCCTCGAGCGTCTTGAGCAGAGCGTGCGCGGCCTCGGTCTGCAGATCGTCCGCTGTGTCGATCACGAAGATCCGGCGCGGCGAAGCGAAGGGCGCAATCGAGGCCACGCGCTCCAGTCTGCGCACCTGACAGATGCGCAGTCGCGTCGAATTGTCCGCCGCGTGATCTGCGTGCCCGCTTTCGTCGCAGACGCCGCCGATCGCGATGCGCTCGATGTCGGGCGCGTCGCCCGCCTCGACCTGGCGGCAGGCGCGGCAGGCGAGGCAGGGAGCCGGTCCCGGCAGCGGATCGAGACAGCTCAACGTCTGCGCGAGCCGCCGTGCCAGCGTGCCCTTGCCCACGCCCGACGGGCCGGAGATCAGGTACGCGTGTGCCAGGTGGCCGCCCTCAATCGCACGCTGAAGCACGGCGACAGCGTGATCGGCACCGAACACGCCCCACGCGTTGCCTTCGGCCGCGTCCGCGGCCGCGACCGCTGGTTCAATCGACATCGAGCGCCCACAGGTCTTCGGCCGTCTGCCGGCGGCGGATCAAACGTGCGCGTCCGTCTTCGACCATCACCACGGCCGGGCGGTATGCGAGGTTGTAGTTCGATTCCATCGCCAGCTGGTACGCGCCCGACGCCGGGATCGCGATGAGCTCGTCGGCACGCAGCCGGGGCACTGTCGCCGCCTCGATCAGAATGTCGCCCGACTCGCAGTACTTGCCCGCGATCGCCACCGTCTCCTCGGTCGGAGCCGACGGTCGTTCCGCGGCGATCGCCTGGTACTTCGCGCCGTACATCGCCGGGCGGATGTTGTCCGCCATGCCGCCGTCCACCGAGACGTACGTGCGCACGCCGGGGATCTCCTTGCGAGCGCCCACGGTGTACAACGCCACGCCGGCGCGCCCAACAATCGAGCGCCCCGGCTCGAGCGTGATGTGCGGCAACGGGAAGCCGAGCCGGTCGGCCTCGCGTCGCAGCGTGGTGGTCACGGCGGACGCGTAGCGCTCCAGCATCGGCAGCTCGTGCTGCTGCTCCTCGGTGTACGCGACGGCGAAACCGCCGCCGGGCGAGAATTCGGCAACCTCGAGCCCGAGCCGGTCCCGGCAGACCTCGGCGATGAACTGCGCCATCACCTCGATGCCATCCACGTACGGCTGGGTCTCGAAGATGGGAGAGCCGAGATGCATGTGCAGCCCTCGGAACTCCAGGTGCGGCGCGGCGGCGATCGCGGCCACAGTGCGCTCCGCGGCACCGGTCGCGATCGGCACCCCGAACTTCGAGTCGATGATGCCGGTCGTCGTCTTCTGGTGCGTGTGCGCATCGATGCCCGGCGACACACGCACGAGCACGCGCTGCACGACAGCGGCCTCGCCGGCTATGCGGTCCAGCAGCGCGACTTCGCCTTCGTTGTCGATCACGATCCGTCCGACGCCCGCCCCGACCGCCAGCGCGAGCTCCCATGGCGCCTTGTTGTTGCCGTGGAAATAGACCGTCTCGAGGTCGACGCCCGCCGCGCGCAGCACCTCGATTTCGCCGCCGGAGACGGCGTCGAAACCCAATCCTTGATCGGCAATGAAGCGGGCGAAGGGCCGATTGAGGAACGCCTTCGACGCGTATAGCACGTCGCAATCCGGGTAGGCCTCCCGGAACGTACGCAGGAAGCCAGACGCCTGCGCCCGCAGCGTCGCGACGTCGTAGACGTAGAGGGGCGTGCCGTACTGATCCGCGAGCGCGCGGACATCGCACCCGCCGAGCGTGAGGCGTCCGGCGTCGGAGACGCCGGCGGAGAGCGGAAGGACGGCGGCCAGCGGCAGCGTAGACGCCGCAGTGTTGGTCACAGGTCAACCCCGCATACGCGGGTGCTGCAGATTCAGTACGCCACCGTGGCGGCGTGGATCGTCGATACGCCTCGCACAGCGCACCCTGGGTGCGAGGCCGTGAGGCGGATTATTGCACGCCACGCGGGCGCTGTGCGCCTCGCTGACGCGCGGGGCACGACCGTCAGCCCGGGTAGCGGCCTCCGCCGGAGCTCACCGTCTGCGTCTGTGTCGACTTCGGCGGCGGGGACTGCCGCTCCGCGAGCCGCCGGAAGCGCTCGAGGTCTTCGTTCGCCGCCAGTCGCGCACGGCGTGCGTGCCCGGCCTGCGGCGCGACGCGCTCTCGGAACGCCCGCACGAGATCGTCAAGCGTCGTAGTGGCGGCCTGTACACGCACGGTGCCGGACGCACCGGCCGTCAGCGTGAGGCGCACCGTACCTGCGCTCCCCGCGAACGACATCGCACCGCCGCCCTCGTCGCGAAACGTCAGGCCCTGGCGCGCACCGAAGAACTCACGGGCGTCGCGCTGAAGTGACGCCATCGGCAGTCGAGTTTCGAACGAGACGTCCATCGCTGTGTCCCCCGTCACTGCGGTGCGGCGAGCTATTCAGACGGCGCGACCACACGCTCCGTGAGCGCTGCGTCTCGCCCGGCCGCCTGTGCGGCCGCGGCGGAGATGCGGGCGGACGCGGCTTCGGCCTCAGCCAGCTCGCGCTCCTCCTGCTTCACCCGCACGTCGTTGTAGCAGTTCGAGCAGTAGACCGGCCGGTCGCCGCGAGGCACGAACGGCACTTCCGTCGTGTTTCCGCACTGCGCGCAGGTGGCGACGTGCAGCTGGCGCGGTGTGCGCCCGCCCCACGACACGTAGACGCCGAAGTGGGGCGACTCCTCGCGATCTTCGGGGCGCAGCAGCTTGCGGCTCTGCCGGCACGACGGGCAGCGCACGGGATCGTGCTGCAGCCCCTTCGTGGCGTAAAACTCCTGCTCACCCGCTGTGAAGACGAACGCCGCACCGCAGTCGCGGCAGTTCAGCTCTCGATCGTTAAATGCCATGTGGGCCTCTCTCATCCACTCCGCCACCGCCACACACGGATACGGCGCGACGCTCTGCGTCCGCCGTCTGAGTGCACCCTTGTGTGATGTGGGGCGTTGTCACTATATCAGCCGACGCGCGTGAACAGCGCGTCGAACTCCTCGCGGTTCACCGCCCAGCTCACGCCCAGATAGGTCACGAGCCCCAGCGCGCCCACCCCGACCACGTGTACGAACGCCCCGCCCGTCGAGGCGGCGCTGATGCCTCCGGCGCCGATTAACAGCCGCAGCAGCACCAGCACCTCGGCCATCACCGCGGCCGCGATGAGCGTGCGCGTGAGCGAACGCCAGACACCCGATCGCCCGAAGCCCTCGAGCCGTTGGTGCAACACGTAGGCCAGCAGCACGCACTCGAACAGCGCCGCGATCGAGGTCGCGGCGGCTAGCCCGCGCAGCCCGAAGGGAGAGACGAGCAGCGTTGCCAGCACGACGTTCAGCAGCATCGCGAGCACCGCTAGCTGCACCGGCGTGCGCGTGTCCGAGAGCGCGTAGAAGCCCCGGCTGAGGATCTCGATCGCGCTGTGCGCCGCGATCGCGATCGCGAACACCATCAACGCCGCGGTCACGAGCGACGTCGACTCCGCGTCGAATTGACCGTGCTGGAACAGCAGCCGGACCGACGGGCGGGCGAGCACGATCAGGCCGAAGGATGCGGGCACCGCGAGGAACAGGATCGAACGCAGCGCCGCGGACAGCGACTCTCGCAACGCGCCGATCTGCTGCGATGCCGCCTGTCGCGCGAGCGTGGGGAAGGCCGCCGTCGAGATCGCCATGCCCACGACCCCGACCGGCATCATCATCACGAGGAACGCGAAGTTGATCGCGCTAATCGCCGGGTCCGAGATGAACGACGCGAAGAAGACCAGCACGACGAAGTTCGCCTGGCTCGCCGCGAGCCCGATCACGCGCGGACCCATGAGCCGCATGACGTCGCGCACGGCGCGTGACCGCACTGCCAGCGCGGGCGTCCAGCGCATGCCCAGCAGCATGACCTCGGGCAGTTGCACGAGCAGATGCAGCAGCGCTCCCAGCACGACACCCCAGGCAAGCCCGTACACGCCGAACGGCCCGCTGAGGAAGAGCGCCCCGGCGATGATCGCGAGGTTGTACATCACGGGCGCGAGCGCCGCTGCCACAAAGCGGTGCCGTGCGTTCAGGATGCCGGTGATCAGCCCGGACGCGCCGAACACGATCGGCGAGATCAGCATGAGCCGCGTGAGGTTCACCGCGAGGCTCGCGAGCTCTGCCTCGCGTGCCGTGCCTTCGCCCAGGCCCGGCGCGAGCAACGGCACGAGCCGCCCCGCCAGCACGAACGCGAGCGCCGCCAGCGCAAACGTCGCAACGCTCAGCAGGTTGAGCACGCTCGAAGCCAGCCGCCACGCCGCGCCGTCGCCGCGCTCGAGCGTGACGCGACTGAAGACCGGGATGAACGCTGCGGACACGGTCCCGCCGGCGAGCAGCTGGAACACGAGGTCCGGCAGCCGGAACGCCACCCAGTAGGCGGCGAGCTCAGGCTCCGTCCCGAAGGAGTCCGCGATCGCGACCGAACGCAGCAGCCCCAGCAACCGCGAGACGACGAAGCCCGCGGCCACGATCGTGGCCGCTCCCATCACACTCCGGCTCTGCCAGCCCACCACCCCATGCGACCCGAGCCTGAGGAAGCGGCTGAAGCCGCTCGACTCGTCGTCCTCATCCGCCTCGTCCATGGGAGGACGCCGAGCGGGACGCGACGGCCGCGGCGGCGGCAGCGGAGTGGCAGGCCGTTCGGGCACCAGCCAGTCGTCCGTCGCCTCGAACAGCGGCGGCGGCGGCTCGGCGGGCGCGCCGAAGATCGGCGCGTCCGCGTGGCGATCGGGCGACGGCGAGCCGCCGCCGGTCAGTCGCCCCCACCAGCCGCGCAGGACCCGCTCGACCTGTGATCGCGGGCTGCGCCCTCGTCTGTCTCGGCGGCGACTCATCGTGTGCTCAGTTGCCCGGCCCGCTCGAGGTGAAGAGCGTGACGATGTCGTTTTCCACGACCGCCGTGCCCGGCAACGGCGATTGGTCGAACACGCGGCCGACTGCGGCGGCGTTCCGCTCTTCGACCACGAGCGGCACCAGCCGCAGGGTCTCGGCGAGAGCCACGGCCACGTCGCGCTCGACCCCGCGGAAGTTCGGCGCCGTGCCGGGCGTGAACGGCGGCACCGCAGTGACCGGCTCCACCGCGGGGCCGGCGCCCGGCGCGCCGGTCGTCCCGGCGGGCACCGCGTTCGGCGGGACGGTCGCGGTCACCACCGGCGTGCTCGTGCCGATCGTGAGCGCTGGTTGCGGGCTGCTGCCCCCTCTGAGCGCGAACCACACGACGACCGCCGCCAGCACGATCGCCGCCAGGATGATGAGCAATCGCACGCCCGGTGTCAGCGCCGGAAGCGTCACGGAACTCGCGGCGCGGAGGCCGGGCAGCGGTTCGAGCCCGCGCGGGCGCGGGAGATCACGCGGCACCTGCGCTGCCGCCGCGTCAGGATCGAGCCCGAGATAGCGGGCGTACGAACGCATGAAGCCGCGCGCATACACGGGGGCCGGCAGCGCCTCGAAATCGTTGTCCTCGAGCGCTTCGAGGTAGAGCCGGTTGATACGCGTGTCGCGCTCGCCGTCGGCGAAGCTCAGGCCGAGCGTAGTGCGGCGTTCGCGAAGCTGCTCGCCGATACTTGGGCCGTGATCAACGGCCTCGGGCTCCGCAACGCCGGCGCCGTCCGCGCGCTCGCCGAGCAGGCGCCGCCAGAAGCTCACGAGCGGATCGCCCGTGCCGCGGTCACGCGGCGGAACCGAACGGCGAACATGGGGAGCGGCGCTGACTGCGCCACGATGCTAGACGGCGTCGACGCCCGGAAACGCGACGAGCGACTTCAGGCCGTCAAGCGCCAGGCGTGAGCTGTATGCCTCGGCGGCATGCTCGATGCCGTAGCGGTTCGTCACGACCTCGTCGATGTGCGGTACCGAGCGGAGCATGGCGACGGTGCGCCGATACTGATCGCTGGTCGCGTTCTGTGACCCGCTCAGCACGATCTCCCCGTAGTGGATGACGTTCGGATCGAACGGCACGGTCTGCCCCGGCGGGAAGCCGGCGAAGAGGTTCACGACGCCCTGCTTACGCACCAGGTCGATGGCGCCCGGGACCGCGGCGTGAACCCCCACGGACACGACGACCGCGTCGGTGCCGTAGCCCGCGGTCGCGGATTGCACCGCGCCGAGCACGTCGTCCTGCGCGGGGTCGAGCACCAGGTCGGCACCCCAGCGGCGGGCGATCTCGCGTCGTTCGGGAACCGGCTCGCTGACGATGATCGTGCCGGCGCCCACGGCACGCGCCATGATCAGGTGCATCAGCCCCATCGGCCCCGCGCCTACGATCGCCAGCGACGTACCGGGGCCGACCGCGCACAGCTCGAGTGAATTGAGCACGCACGCCGCGGGCTCCGTGAGCGCCGCAAGGTCGAGCGGGAGATCGGCCGGCACTGGGAAGACGTGGCCGAGGCGAACGAGCTCCGCCGGCACGCGCAGCCACTCGGCGAAGCCGCCATCGAGGTCGTAGCCGAGGGTCTTGCGACTGACGCAGCGGTTGCGCCGGCCAACGAGGCAGAAGCGACACTGCCCACACGCGACGATCGGGCACAGGATGACGCGATCGCCCTCGGCGAGGCCGGTCACGCCGGCACCGATGGCGTCAACGACACCCGCGATCTCGTGGCCGGGCACCACGCCCGGAGCCGCGTGCTTTTCGCCGCGGTACACGCGCACGTCCGATGCGCAGAGGGAGGCAGCCGCGACACGGAGGCGGACCTCGCCGTCGCCGACCGCCGGCTGCGGGCGATCCTCAACGGTCACGCGCCCGGGCTCGTGGAAGATAGTCGCGCGCATGAGTGCCTCAGATCGGGAGCAGAGCGGGTGGCGGAACCGGGGCCGCGGATCACCGCCGACGCGACACCGGTCAGGCCGCGAGCAAGACCTTCAGCTGCTGCGTCAGCCGCGACTTGCGGCGCGACGCGCTATTGCGGTGGATGATGTCCCGCCGCGCGGCGCGGTCGAGCGCTGACTGCGCGGTACGCACGAGTTCGGCGGCGGCCGGCGAGCCCGAGCGAATCGCTGCGCGCGCTTCGCGCACGGCCCGCGCAGCGCGGGTGCGATAGGGCCGGTTGGCGGCCGCGTGCTTGACGTTCTGTCGAATGCGCTTGAGCGCAGACTTGGTGTGAGCCATGTGTGAAACACCCCCTGCAATCCGAACCGAAATGGTAGACGCCGCCCATGGCAGCGTCCACGCGATCATGACCAAGAGGCTGCCCGCGCGCGGCGGTTGACGCCCGCACGCCCCGCGCGCAGCCTGATCAGGTGCGTTACCACCTTGTCACCCTCGGCTGCGCGAAGAACACCGTCGACTCGATGCGGCTCGAACAGGCGCTCCGCGCCGGCCGCCACATCTCGGTCGACACCCCGGTCGATGCCGACCTGCTGCTGGTCAACACCTGCGGCTTCATCGACGCCGCGAAAGACGAGTCGCTCGCCGTGGTGCGCGAACTCGACGCCGAGCGGCGCCCCGACCAGCAGCTCTATGTAGTCGGCTGTCTCACCCAGATCGCGGCGGACGACGTGCGCGCGGCCGTGCCGCGTGTGAACGCGACCTTCGGCGCCGAGCAGTGGGACGCGATCGCGGCCGCACTCGGGCCCGCGAGCGAGACGTACGACATCCCCGACGCGACCGCGCTTCCGCAATTCGGGCAGCCGAGTGCGTACCTCAAAATCTCGGACGGCTGCGATCGGCCGTGCACGTTCTGCGTGATTCCTGGGATCAAGGGCGGCATGCACTCGGACTCGACTCGCCGGCTGCTCGCGGAGGCGCGCATGTTCGCCGCCGCCGGCGCGAAGGAGCTGGTGCTCGTCGCCCAGGACTCCACCGCGTACGGCGAGGATCGCGGCGAGCGTGATGGACTCGCGACGCTGTTGGATGCGCTCGCCGACGCCGTGCCTGACGTGCCGTGGCTGCGGCTGATGTACGCCTACCCGGGCCGCGTCACGCGCACGCTCGCGGAGACGATGGAACGGCTCCCGAACGTCGTTCCCTACCTCGACATGCCGCTGCAACACGGCTCGAACGCGGTCCTACGACGCATGAAACGCCCCAGCCTGCGCGTGACGCGCGAGAGTCTGGACGCCGTGCGCACCGCGATGCCCGACGTCGTGCTGCGCACCACCTTCATCGTCGGGTTCCCCGGCGAGAGTGACGCCGAGTTCGAGGAACTGCTCGCCTTCGTCGAACGCGAGCAGTTCGACCACGTCGGCGCGTTCACGTACTCGCCCCAGGCGGGCACACCGGCCGCGACCATGGGCGACCAGGTGCCGGAAGCGGTGAAGACCGAGCGCTACGGCCGCCTGATGGAGCTCGCGCAGGGCATCTCCCACGCCCGCAACCGCACGGTGGTCGGGCGTGAACTCGACGTGCTCGTGGAGTCCACCGAACCCGGGCAATCACAGTCCGGCGACCCGATCGTGGTCGGTCGCACGTATCGCGACGCGCCGGAGGTAGACGGGCTCGCCCTCCTCAAGGGGACCTTCGCCGCCGGCACGATCGTCCGCGCGCGCGTCGTCGGAGCCCTGCCGTATGACCTGCTGTGTGACCCACTGACCGACGCCCCGGCCTGATCGCGCCGCCCGCCACTAGAAGCGC
>JAQBZW010000042.1 GCA_027622315.1 Chloroflexota bacterium
AACGCCGCCGCGCCGGGGAAGGCGCGCGGCGTCCCGTCGGCCGCGTCGAGCTGGACGAGCGCGTCGAGGCCGGATGCGGCCGGCGTCGCCGGCGCGGGCGTCTCGTGCGGCGACTCGATCACGCCGGCTTCGATGCGCAACGCGTCGTGCGCGGCGAGGCCTGCGGGCACGATGCCCGCGTTCACGGCGCTCTCCCAGAAGTGCTCGCCGACCTCGCCGGAGGTCAGCACCCAGTAGCCGTCCTCGCCGATCTGAGACGTACGCGCGACGAGCGCGCGGTACCCGCCGAGCAACAGCTCGTGCGCTTCGCCGGGTGGGACCGCATGCGGCAGCGTCGGCCCGAGCACTTGCTCGAGCAGCGCCGATGCGTTCGGGCCCTGCACCGAGAGCAGCACGGACTCGGGCAGGCGGTCGCGCACGAGCACGTCCTCACCCGCCGCCACCGCGCCCTCCACGGCATCGAGCAGCGCGACCTGCGCACGCGGGCCGGTGACGACGAGCCAGCGCCCCGGATCGAGATGGCAGAGCGTGGCGATGTCGACGATGCTCCCGTCTTCGCGAGAGACCACGGCACGCCGTACACCGCGCGGCGGCACGCGGTGCGGGTCGGTCGCGAAGACGCGCCCGAGCACGTCCGCCGCGCATTCGCCTGTGACGTAGAAGCGGCCGAGGTGCGAGCGATCGAAGATCGCGGCGGTGGCGCGGGCGGCGATCTGCTCGTCGTAGAGGCCGCCGAACCAGAGCGGCAGCGTCCAACCGTAGACCGGCGCCGGGTGCCAGCCCGACTTCAGGTGCAGCGAGGCGAGCGGCAGCGTGTTGGTTCGCCCCGGCGCTTGCAGCACGGGCAGCGTTCCCTGCGGCGCGCCCGGTCGCGGCGCCCCACCTCCGTGCGCGTGCGCGCTGTGATCGTGACCGGCGTGGTCCCCGTGATCGTGACCGGCATCGCCTGCGGAGCCGGGAGCGCTCACTTGCTCCCCTCGGGCAGCGGCGCCTCGTCCACCCACTTGCGGTAGCCCTCGGCCGTGCGCGTCATGCGGCCAACGCCCGGGTACGCGCCGTGGCAGAACACGAGCAGCGCCTGGTCGTCGATCGCGCGGTCCATGAGCTGCTTCTTCGTCTCCATCGAGACCAGCGGCAGGATGTCGAGCCCGGACACCCACGCGGTGCGCTCGAGCTGCGCCACGTGCTGCGCCATGTCGCCGAGGTACACGCCCCACTCCTGCCCGGAGCGAATGACCACGGTGCTGTGCCCTTCGGTGTGCCCGATCGTCGGCACGAAGATCAGCTCATCGGTGATCTGGTACTCGCCGTCGGCGAGGTGCAGCCGATCGGCGATCGGCGACAGGTTGCGTTCGAGGTACGTCGCGCGGGTGCGCTCGTTCGGGTGGGTGGCGTCCTCCCACTCCTTCGCGTTGATCACATACGTCGCGTTCGGGAACGTCGGCGTGAGCGACCCGTCCGCGGCCTCGATCGTGTTCCACCCGCAGTGATCCGCGTGGAGGTGCGTGTTCATCACGACGTCGACGTCGGCCGGGGCGACGCCGAGCGCGGCGAGCGAGGTGATCAGCGTCCCCTCCTCGGCCGGCGTGGCGTTGTCGCGATCGCCCTGTTTCCCGCCGACGCCGGCCTCAATCAGTACGGTCTTGCCGCGGGAGCGCAGGAGGATGCAGTTCAGGCCGAGCGGCATGCGGTAGCGGTCGTCGAGCTCCGGCTGCGCGCGTTCCCACATCACGCGCGGGACGATGCCGAAGATCGCGCCGGCGTCGTACCAGTACGTCCCGTCGTTCACGATCGCGAAGTCGACTCCGCCGATGCGGTACTTCGCGCCGCTGGGGATGGTGGTCATCGAAGTCTCCGTTCCCGCCGATGGAGGATGCCAGACATGCGACGCCGTGGACACACGGTGCCCCGTCATCGCCTGTGTCGCCTCGTAGACTCGGTCGCCGTGCGTCCCTCGATTCACTCGGGACGAACGGGTGATCCGCCGGTGCGGGAGGTAACCAGCGGCGGCGTTCGCTCAGCGCCCTCGATCAGTTCGTCGCACGTCGGACCCTTCCCGTTCGTCCCGAGTGAATCGAGGGACGCACGGAGCGCGGAGCGACGTTGTGCTCGAGGCGGGACGCGCGGGCCTAGCCTTCGTCCCGGTAGTCCCACGACGTGATGTGCTTCGGAACGATTCGAAACGCGACGCTGCCCGCGTTGTCGCGGTAATCCTCCGCGAAGGCCACCCCGCGCTCCTCGCCGTAGTAGGACACCGCCATCGCGCGCACGAGGTCGTACTGCGGTCGATCGCTCGGTTCGACCTCGCCGTCGATCACGACGGCGGAATACGGCGGCTCACGCGTGTCGACACAGAGCGAGACGCGGGGATTGCGCTCGATGTTGCGCCACTTCACGGACGTTCGTCCCGTGAACACGTAGGCCGCGCCGTCGGCCCAGTGGAACCACACCGGCGCCGAGCGCGGTCGCCCCTTCGCGTCAACGGTCGAGATCACGGCGATCAGGGGCTGGGCGAGAAACGCGTCGAGTTCCGCGTCCGACATTGGCATATCGAGTCCTTCCTTCGGCGGCGAGCGTAGGGGACGCCCGGCCCTTCGAGCGACGCGCCATGGGGCTCGCCGTCGCTACGATGCCGCGCGAAAGCAAGGTGGATGGGGGGACGGGCATTCCCGCCCGCCCGCGAGCAGGCGAGGGCGCCTGCTCCACAAGTGGAGGAGCGCACCATGCTCAAGCGTCTGGACAACATCGGTGTGGCGGTACGCGACCTCGTGCGGGCGCACGCGTTCTACACGGGCACGCTCGGGATGGAGTCGACACCGCTCGCGGACGGCGCGACCGGCTTCTCGGCCAAGCTCGGCGACGTCTCGCTCTTCGTCTTCAAGACCGACAAGACGAACTCGCCCGGCCGTAGCGACGACTACGAGCACAACCCGGCCGGCATCGACCACCTCGCGTTCGAGGTCGAGGACTACGACGGGGCGCAGGCTGAACTCGAGGCGAAAGGCGTGAGCTTCGTCGGCGACTCCGTGGGCGAAGCCGGGAGCTTCCGCTACCGCGGGTTCCAGGACCCCGATGGCAACATGCTCTACGTGATCCACCTCGGCGGCTGACGCCGCCTCTCCGGCGCGATCACTCAGGCTCGAGCGTCGAGCCGCTGGTCCTGCGCCGCGCGGACGATCGTGATCGCGTCGCCGACGCGCACGCGCCCGCCGCGCACGATCCGCGCGCGCAGACCGCCGCGCCCGACCAGCGCCTTGAGCAGCCCGGGCCGCGCACTAACGTGCTCGATGTGCGCGCACGGATCGCAGGGCCGCACGCCCGCGATCAGCGCCTCGCCGATCGCGACCTCCGCCCCGATCAGATCGTCGAGCCGCACCCCGCGCACGACCACGTTTCGTCGCAGCGCGCTCGGCTCGATGCCGAGCTCCTCCGCGACCTCAGCTTCGACGAACGTCAGCTCCTGATCCGGCCACTGGGGATCGCTCCAGAAGCCGCGGCCCGTCGCGTAGCGATCGCCCTCGATCCCGACGCCGGCGACGAGCATGACGTCGTCACGCGCCTCGACCGGCGCTCGACTCTCCGAAGCGACGAAGAGGCCGACGACGTGAGCGGTGGCAGTGCGTTCGCTGCTCATCGCGTTGCTCCGATCATGACGACTCCGCCGAATCTGCTTCCCGTTCGCCCTGAGCCTGTCGAAGGGCGCTCGGGAGTCCGGGGGTCGGCCCGTGAACAAACCGGCGGGCCACGGTCTCGCGGTCGCTCGTACGATACCGAGCCTCGCCCGGCGGACGAAGGAGGACCACCCGTGGATGCCACCGATTTCTTGCGCGATTCGTTCCGGCGCCTGCACCAGGCGCTCGAGAACGTCACCGCCGAGCTGACCACCGATCAGCTCAACTTCACGCCCGACGCGGAGCACCACTCGATCTCGTGGATCCTGTGGCACGCCTTCCGCACGGAGGATCTCGTCCGCAGCGGCATGCTCCAGAAGCAGCCCGACCGCTGGTCGGCCGAAGGCTGGGCGGCGCGACTCGGCATGCCGGAGAAGGGCCAGGGCACCGGCCAGTCCTCGGAAGACGCGCACAAAGTGCGCATCGAGGACCACGCCGCGTTCATCGACTACGCCCGCGCGGTCGCCGCCGACACCGACGCGTACCTCGCCTCGCTCACCCCCGAGGATCTCGAGCGCAAGCTCCCGTGGCCGTCCGCCCCCGGCGGCGAGGACACGCTCGCCGCGGTGATCGGCAACCACGTGATGACCCACGTCTTCGGCCACCGCAACGAGATCTACTGGCTGCGATCGCTCCAGGGCCTCAAGGGCTCGCCCAACTGACGTTGCGATCGGCCGGACACCGCGCGGCCCGGTCGGGACCGGCGGGTCCGGCGCCTGCGCCGCTGGTCATCCGCCGTGCGCACGTCGGCGACGCGGAGGAGGCCGCCGCGGTCCGCGTCCGCTCGATCCGGGCCGGCTACGCGGACGTCATGCCGCGGCCGTATCTCGACGGGCTGTCGGCAACGGCGACCGCTTCACGATGGCGTGCCGCCGTCGCGCACGAGGAGCTCATGTTGCTCATGGCCACGCGCAGTGGTCGCCCGGTCGGGTTGCTGGTCTGCGGCCCCTCTGCCGGCGCGCACGACCCGCCCGGCATCGGCGAGATCTATCAGCTGTTCATGGATCCATCCGAGTTCGGCAGCGGCGCGGCGCACGCGCTCTTCGCCGCCGGTGCACGCGCGCTCCGCAGCCGCGGCTTCGGCGAGCTCGTGCTCTGGGTGCTCGAACGCAACACCCGCGCTCGACGCTCTATACCGGCCACGGCTGGCGCCCCGACGGCGCGCGTCACTCGTTCCACGTGAAGGGCTACGAGACCGCCGAGGTGCGCTACCGCTCACCCTGACCGGCGCCTTCCGCGAGCATTCGCAACGACGGCGGACGCATCGCCGAGGTGTGCGTCTGCCCGCTCGCCGCAGCCACGCGCCCCGACGGGGAAGACGCGTCGTCGCGGGGGCTCATGGTTCGTCTGCGCTCACCACGAACGGAGAGAGCGCTCACCACTCTGCTCGAACGAGGGGAAGGGTGGTCGCTGCCGCGACGGGGAGCGGCGCCGGAGGACCGAAGGTCATGCGGGCGGACGGCCCTTCTCCCCTGAGGGCCGTGCGGCGGTGGGCAGACACTGGCCATCGGATCTGACCGAGCCGGGCCGCCCCGACGTGGCGGCACCCGGTATCCAGGCGGGAGTTCGGCATGGTGCTCGGGATCGGCCGGCGACGGAAGGCGGCACCGCAGGGCACGGACGACGCAGCGGCCGGAGGGTCGGCGCCGATCGTCACGGCCACCGCATTGCACAAGACGTACGTCGCCGGCAACCTCGAGGTACACGCGCTGCGCGGCGTCGATCTGTCGATCGACCGCGGCGAGATGGTCGCGATCATGGGGCCGTCCGGCTGCGGCAAGACCACGCTGCTGAACGTGCTCTCCGGGCTCGACGACATCACGAGCGGCGATGTCACGGTCGAGGGCCGCTCGCTCAAGAAGATGTCGGACCGCCGGCGCACGCACATGCGCGCCGAGCGCATGGGCTTCGTCTTCCAGTCCTTCAATCTGCTCCCGGTGCTGAGCGCCGTCGAGAACGTAGAGCTCCCGCTGCTGGTGGCCGGCGTGAAGCCGTCCGCCGCCCGGCAGCGCGCGCGCGAGGTGCTCGCGCTCGTCGGTCTGGCGGAGGAAGAGCGCAAGCGGCCGTCCGAGATGTCGGGTGGCCAGCAGCAGCGCGCGGCGATCGCGCGGGCGCTCGTGAACGACCCGGCGATCGTGTGGGCGGATGAGCCGACGGGCAGTCTCGACAGCGAGAACTCGGCGCGCGTGATGGATCTGCTCTGTCAGCTGAACGAGCAGCACCACCAGACGTTCGTGCTCGTCACGCACGACATCGTGGTCGGCCGCCGGGCGCACCGCATCCTGCGGATGTCCGACGGCGTGATCTCGCACGAAGAGCACGCGAACACAGACGGCTGATCGAGCCGGCCGCGCGCCCCCACGGAGCGGCGCGCGAAGGGAGAGCCCGTCGTGCAGTCGTTGTTCGGCGTTCCGATTGGACAGGTCCTCGCCGTACTCGCCGGGATCTTCGGTGTCGGGATGCTGCTGCTCGCGCTGATGGCGCTGCGCAATCCCGTCGTGTTCTTCCTGGGCGTGCGCAACGTGCCGCGCCGGCGCGGCCAGACGGCGCTGATCGTCGTCGGGCTGATGCTCGCGACGGTCATCTTCTCCGCGTCGTTCGCCACCGGAGACACACTCACGCACTCCGTGCGCGTGCTCGCGCTCGATCAGCTCGGACAGGTCGACGAGCTCGTGACGACGGCGGCGCCGGATCCGTCCGGCCGGCCGGGCTACTTCGGCGCGGACGAGTCCGACGACGTGCGCGCGGCGCTCGCGGACGCGCCGGTCGACGGCGTCATGGCCGCGATTCGCGAGACCGTGCCCGTCGTCGCCGCGACGAGCGGGCTGAGCGAGCCGCGCACCGATGTGCTCGGGCTCGACGAGTCGCAGCTCGCCGGCTTCGACCGTCCGACCGACGCCGCGGGCAACGTGCTCAGCCTGGCCGCGCTGGCGCCCGGTGACCTCTACGTGAGCACCAATCTCGCCGAGCGGCTCGAGGTCGGCGTGGGCGACGCCCTGCTCGCGTATCTCGGCTCGACGCCGACGCCATTGCGGATCGCCGGCATCTACGACCGCGGCGTCTACCCGGCGGTCAAGCGTTCGGCGGTGATGCCGCTGGCAACGCTCCAGGCCATGCTCGGCCGGGACGGGCAGATCAACGCGGTCTTCGTCAGCAACCGCGGCGACGCCGTCGGCGGCGCGCGCCAGACCGACGCGGTGGTCGGCGCGCTCGAGCCCGCGCTCGCGGGTGCCGGCCTCGATGTCGCGCCGATCAAGCAGGACGCACTGAACGAGGCGGACGCGCTCGGCACGATGTTCTCGTCGATCTTCCTGCTCTTCGGGCAGTTCTCGGTGGTGGCCGGAATCCTGCTGATCTTCCTGATCTTCGTGATGCTCGCCGCCGAGCGGAAACACGAG
Source organism: Chloroflexota bacterium (assembly GCA_027622315.1). Classification (GTDB taxonomy): domain Bacteria; phylum Chloroflexota; class Dehalococcoidia; order UBA2979; family UBA2979; genus VGNK01. The sequence goes on from JAQBZW010000042.1 coordinate 7,070, forward strand.
ATGGGCATCGCGCGGGCCGTGGGCATGCAGCGCGGTCACCTCGTGCGCATGTTCATGTTCGAAGGCACCACGTATGCGCTGCTCGCCGCGGCCGTGGGCAGCGCGCTCGGCGTGGTCGTCGGCTGGGGCATGGTGCGGATCATGTCGATCGCGCTCGGACAGATCGATCTCGAGCTGCGCTACCTGCTGAACTGGAAGAGCGTCGCGATCGCGTTCCTGCTCGGCATGGTCTTCACCTTCGGAGTGGTGGTGGTGTCGGCCTGGTGGGTGAGCCGGCTCAACGTCGTGCGCGCGATCCGGGACGTGCCGGAGCCACGCCTGCGTCGGCGTTCGATTCGCGCGCTGATCGTCACGCTGGCGCTGCCGCTACTCGGCGGTCTGCTCACGTGGAGCGGCATCAACTCGGCGCAGGGCGCGACCTTCATGCTCGGGACGTCTCTGCTGATCATCGGGGTGCCCATGCTCGCCCGGCGGATCGGGCTCGCCGACCGCGTGGCGTACACGATTGCGGGCGTGGGACTCGTCGTCTGGTGGCTGCTGCCGGAAGTCACCCTCAACTGGCTGATTCCCGGACTGCCCGACTTCTCCGCCGGGATGGAGATGTTCCTGCTCTCCGGCGTGCTGATCGTGCTCGGGGCCGTCTGGGCCGTGATGTACAACTCCGACCTGCTGCTCGCCGGCCTCGTCGCCGCATTCGGCCGCGTGCCCGGGCTCCCGCCGATCCTGCGCACGGCCGTGTCCTACCCGTCACAGAACCGCTTCCGCACCGGCGTCACGCTGGCGATGTTCTCGCTCGTCGTGTTCACCCTGGTCGTGATGTCGTTCATCCTCGACGCGGCCGCGAGCGTGTACGACGACACCTCAAGGCTCGCCGGCGGCTTCGATGTCCGGATCGAAGTCAGCCCCGCGAACCCGATCCCCGATCTCCGGACGGCACTCGCGAACGCGCCCGGCATCAATCCCGGCGAGATCACCGTGATTGGCACCGGCACATACGTCCCCGCACGCGCGCGACAGGCCGGCTCGACGATCGAGCCGGCGGACACCGTGCTCTTCGGGATCGACGCCGCGTTCGCCGAGGCGGTGGGCTACGACATGTCGATGCGAGCCGCCGAGTACGACTCGGCCGCCGCCGTCTGGCGTGCGCTCGTGAATGAGCCCGGCACGGCGGTGGTCGCGTCCTTCCTCGTACCGGCACGCGTGAACTATTCGGCCGGCGGACCGTCGCCGTCGTTCAGGCTCGAGGGCTTCTACGCGGAGGACGAAACGCTCCCGCGCGTCTTCATCGAGGTCACGGATCCGCGCACCGGTCACGTCGAGCAGCTGCGGGTGATCGGCGCGCTCGACGCCCTCGGTGTCTACGGCGGCGAAGTCATGACGTCGATGACGACGCTCGATCAGGTGCTCGGGCAACCACCGCCGCCGCTGTGGTATCTGCTCGGCCTCGCCCCCGGCGTCGACGCCACCGCGTTCGCGGCGACGCTCCGCCGCGACTTTGCCGCGAACGGCATGCAGGCCGAGTCGACCGCCGACGAGATCCGTGACGGCACGCAGGCCAACCTGATGCTGAACAATCTGCTCCAGGGCTTCATGGGGCTCGGCCTCGTGGTCGGCGTGGCCGCGCTCGGCGTGATCGCGGCGCGCGCCGTCGTCGAGCGGCGCAAGGAGATCGGCGTGATGCGCGCGATCGGCTTCCAGCGGGAGATGGTGCAGGCGTCGTTCCTGATCGAGTCCTCGTTCGTCGCCCTGCTCGGGACGATCATCGGGACGGCCCTCGCGGCGATCCTCTCCGTCACGATCGTGAACGAGATCGCCAGCACGGCCGAAGGTGTGACCTATTCGGTGCCGTGGCTGAACATCGGGCTGATCGTCGTGATCGCGTACGGCGCCTCGCTGCTGACGACGTTCCTCCCCGCCTACCAGGCGACCCGCGTGCGGCCCGCCGAGGCACTGCGCTTCGAGTAGCCGGGGCGCTCTCGACCCGACCGGTGCCCGCTATCGCGTCGCCGCCTCGCCCTCCTCCGCGAGCGCGGCGAGCGCGTCGCCGTCGAGGCGGTAGGGGAGCCACGTCGCCATGTGGCGCATCCCGAGGCGGTGGTAGAACTCGCGCGCGGGGTTCCAGTCGAGCACCGAGAGTTCGAGGCGCGCGCAGCCGCGGTCGCGCGCGAGGCGTGCGAGCGCGGCCATCAGCGCGCGCCCGACGCCGGCGCCCCGCGCGGGCTCGTCGACGTACAGGTCCTCGAGATAGAGCCCCGGCCGGCCCTCCCACGTCGAGTAGTTGTGGAAGAAGAGCGCGAAAGCGACGGGCTCGCCGCCGCGTTCGGCGATCAGCACTTCCGCGCGCGGCGTCGGTCCGAACACGTCGCGCGCGAGATCGTCGGCCGTCAGGCGCACGCTCTCGGGCGGTTCGTTTTCGAAGGCCGCGAGCCCGCGCACGAAGCGGATGATCGTGGCGGCGTCGGCGAGCGTGGCGAAGCGCACGTGCGTGTCGGTCATGCGCGCGATGCTACCGGCTCCGCGCTCGACGAGCGGCGAGCGGGCGAGCGGGCGAGCGGGCGAGCGGGCGAGCGTCAGGCTCGCCGTGGCTCACCCATGGCCACCGGCTGGGCGCGCGGCGCTCGCCGCGCTACATCGACCCGCGGTAGACCGTGAGCACCGTGAACGCGACGTAGCCCGCGAGCCCGATCGCGCCCTCGATGCGACCGATGCGGAAGCGCCGTGCGATCAGCGGGATCAGCAGCACCGTGCTCAGCACGAGCACGGGCAGCTCGAAGCGAAAGAGATCGCGATCGACCGCGATCGGGCTGGCGAGCGCGGCGAAGCCGAGCACGCCGAGCGAGTTGAAGATGTTCGAGCCGATCACGTTGGCGACCGCGATCGCGCTCATGCCGCGGAACGCGGCGATCGCGCTCGTCACCAGCTCGGGCAGGCTGGTCCCGGTCGCGACGAGCGTGGCGCCGATCGCGAACTCGCTCACGCCGGCGTCGCGTGCCAGGTCCGACGCTCCGGTAACGAAGAGCTGGGCGCCGACCGCGAGCACGGCGATGCCCGCGACCGTCAGCCCCGCCTCGACGGGGGTCGAGTAGCCGACCACCGGCGGAAGTTGCTCCTCCAACCGCTCGAGCTCCGCGGCCTCGGCCGGCACCTGTTCACCGGGGAGCTGTTGCGCCCGGTGGGCGATCACGACGAACACGATCAGGGCACCGAACAACAGTGCACCCTCGAAACGGCCGACGTGCCCGGTGGCGGTCACGGCGACCAGCGCCGCGGTCGCGCCCACCAGCACGGGGAGGTCGCGACGGAAGATCGCGCGCTCGACGAGCACGGGGCGAATCACCGCGGCCAGCCCCAGCACCAGCGCCACGTTCGCGATGTTCGAGCCGACGACGTTGCCGAGCGCCACCCCCTCGGAGCCGCGCAACGCCGCGATGGCGCTCACGACGAACTCAGGGGCGGACGTGCCGAAGGCCACCACCGTGGCCCCGACGAACGCCTCACTCCAGCCGAGTCCCTTGCCCAGGTTCGCGGCCGCTCGCACGGCCAGCCAGCCACCCCCGAGCACCATGCCGAGCCCGACGATCAGAGCGATCACGGAGAGCAAACGCGGCCCTCGATTCGGTCACCGAAACGCAGGAAGGTCGCGAACGGCACCCCCGCGGGCGGTCATCGTGTCGCGCTCGCGGCGCTATCCAATCACGGCCAACCGGCACGCGATACGGCCACGGTCGCGGTCTCGATGAACGCGGCCGAGCGGCCGGCGCGGCGGTCCTCCTCACTGCCGTCCGACGTGCAGACGAAGAGCGTGCGGCCGTCGTCGCCGCCGAGCATGCACGCGTACGCCGGGTGCTGCGTCACCGCGCGATCGGTCGCGGCGCCGCCCTCGCGGACGCGCACGCACTCGCGGGCGCGCGGGTTCGCGACCCAGATCGCGCCGTCCGCGTCCAGGCAGATGCCGTCGGGCACCACTTCGCCGAGCTCGGCGAAGACGCGGCGGTCCACGAGCGTCCCGTCGCTCGCGATCGTGAACGCGGTCAGCCGTCGCCCGCGGCTCTCCGCGACGACGAGCGTGCCGCCGTCGGGCGTGATCACGGCGCCGTTCGGGAACTCGAGCCCCTCCGCGGCCACGCTCACGTGCCCGTCGGGCGACACCAGCGCGAGCGCGGCGGGCCGAAACGGCTCGCCGATCAGGTCCGCGCCGAAGTTCCCGACGTACGCGCGCCCCCCGCCGTCGACCACCATGTCGTTCGCGAACGACGTCGCGACGCCCGACAGATCGGCGTGCTCACGCAGGCCGTCGAGGTCGAGGCGCATGAGCTTCCGGTCCGCCATCGACACGATCAGCAGCCGGCCGTCGGGCAGCCAGCCGAGCCCGGACGGCCGGCCCGGCACCTCGGCAATCAGCTCGCTCCGACCGGCCGGATCGACCGCCATCACGCGGTTCGCCCACATGTCCGAGAACCACAGCCGGCCTTCGTGCCAGCGCGGCCCTTCGGTGAATTTCAGCCCGTCGAGCAGGATGGTTGTCGTGTAGTCGGTCACTGTCTGCCTCCGCTGTTCCGCTGGACTGACTCGGTGCCCTATGCGGCGTCAGCTCTCCGTTTCCGTTCACCCTGAGGGCGAACGGAAGTAGGAAGGGCTCAGAGCGAACGGAAGCCGGGGGGCGCAGGGCGAGGTACCGCTCAGCGGAAGTCGCTCTCGTCAGAGCGGCACTCCTCTAGCTCGGAGTCCCTACAGCGTCTTCCAGCGGTAGCCGCTCTCCACACGCTCGAGCTTGCCGAGCGTGAGGATCGGGAAGTGGCCGCCGGTCACGATCGCATCCTTTTCGACGGCAAGCTCGGCCAGCTTCTGACGCGAGCGGTGCGATTCCGCAGGGTCGAGGTCCACGCCCGGGATCCAGTCGTGGTGCTCCAGGTGCGCGGGGTGATGCGCGGCGTCGCCTGCGATTAGCAGGTGCTCGCCCTGTGAGGCGAGCAGCAGCGAGGTATGGCCGGGCGTGTGGCCGGGCGTCGGCACAGTGGTCAGCCCGGTCGTCACGGCGATTTCCCCGTCGAATGTGGCAACGCGACCGGAGGCCTGGAGCGAGCTCACGGCGCGCCGCGCGGCGGCCGCCATCGGGTTCGCGTCGGCTTCGCTGCCGAGCCAGTAGTCCATCTCGACACGCGAGACGAAGAAGACCGCCTTCGGGAACGTGGGCGCGCCGTCGGCGTCCAGGTTCCAGCCCACGTGATCGCCGTGCAAATGGGTGTGCACGATCATGTCAATTTCGTCGAGGCCGACGCCGAGCTCACGGATGCGGTCCAGCAGTCCGCCGCCGCCTTCCATGCCCATCTCCCGCGCCGGCGTGCCGTAGCCGGTGTCGATCAGGACGGTGCGCGTGCCGCCGCGGATCAGAAAGCTGCCGAAGTTGAAGGGCACCGGGGTCTCGGGGTCGGTAATCCCGAGCGCACGCGTCCACTCGGCGGCGTCGACGCCGTGGAAGAAGCCGCCCAGCGCCCGCTCGGGAGCGCCGTCCGAGAGCGCCGCGACCTCCAGGTTCCCGATGTGGAAGGTGTCGCTGAGCTTCACCATGGTGTTGTGGCCTTTCGTGCGCCGCGCCGAGGCCGGAACGGCCGCGCGAGGATAACGCTTGCTGCTGGTTCCGAGCCGAACCTATGATTTCGCGCACCTCGCATGCCCCGCCCTGGGGCGCCATCCACCGAGGACTCGCTCGCCGCCCGTCCCTCGGGAAGGACCCACGCATGCCGACACCGACCGCGTTCTTCCAGGGGGCATTCGTCCCGCTCGAGCAGGCGAAGATCGGCGTGATGACCCACGCATTCAATTACGGCACGGCCGTATTCGAAGGCGTTCGTGGCAACTGGAACGCGGAGCAGGACGAGCTGTACCTGTTCCGCGTGCGCGAGCACGTCCAGCGGCTGCGCCAGAGCGCGAAGATCATGCGTCTCTCGCTGCGCTTCTCGGACGACGAGCTCGTGGACATGGTGCGCGAGGTCGCGAAACGCAGCGGCTACTGCGAAGACGTCTACATCCGCCCCATGGTCTACAAGTCGTCGGAAGCCGTGGGCGTGCGCATGCACAACCTCGACGATGACTTCCTGCTGTTCGTCACCCCGTTCGGCGCCTACCTCGATCCCGAGGCCGGTGCGCGCTGTGCGACCTCATCGTGGCGGCGCGTGGACGACAACTCGATTCCGGCGCGCGCGAAGGTGACCGGTCTCTACGTCAACAACGCGATGGCCAAGACCGAGGCGCAGCTGAACGGCTTCGACGAGGCGATCCTGCTCAACCAGGATGGGCACGTCTCCGAAGGCTCCGGCGAGAACATCGCGATCTTCCGGCACGGCCGGCTGATCTCGCCGCCAGCGCAGGACAACATCCTCGAAGGCATCACGCTCGACACGGCGATCGAACTGGCGCAGCGCGAGCTCGGGATCGACATCGAGCGGCGCTCGATCGATCGCTCAGAGCTCTACATCGCGGATGAGATCTTCATGACCGGCACGGCGGCCCACGTCACGCCCGTCGTCGAAGTCGACCGCGTGCCGATCGGCGATGGCAGCCCGGGACCGATCAGCAAGCGGCTCCAGACCACGTACTTCCAGATGATCACCGGTCGGCTGCCGCAGTACAGCGACTGGCTGACCGCGACGTACGGTCGCGCCCCGGTGGGGGCCAAGCCCTAGGCGGCTGGCGATCGGGCGAGCCGCGGCGGACGGGCCGGGGAGCTGCTGCGCGCCGCCCATCTCCACAACCGGGGCGGTCCCGGCGGGTGCAGTCGGTCGAACTGGAAGTGCATGCCCCCGATCTCGCGAGCGTTCGCCGTCCTCTGTGCACGTACGCGAGCCGGCCGCCGCATCGCGCTGTCATCCAGTGGCAGCGGTCACCGAACCGACGGCGGCAGACCGCTTGCGGTCCGGCCCGCTGCGGGGGAACGTAGCCGCGTGCAGTTGCAGCCGAACCTCCCACACTCGATCGCTCGCGCGGAGTAGCCGCGGTGTTCTACCAGCCGCAACGCGCCCTCGGACTGCTGGTCGGCGCGGTGCTCACGCTGTGGGCCGCCAGCATCGCGATCCTGCTCTTCAACTACGGTCTCACCTCGGACATCCGGCTCGCCGCGATCGGCGCCTACGTCGGCGCCGTGATCGTCACGGCGCTCGCGATGCTCTTCGCCTACTGGTGGTACTCGCTGGCGACGCTCTCGTACGCGCTCGATCGCAATGGCCTCGTGATCACGTGGGGCACGACGCGGCAGGTGATTCCGCTGCAGGCGATCGAACGGCTGGTGCCCGGCACCTCAGTCGGCGTCCCGCGCGTGCGCGGCGTCACGTGGCTCGGCTACCACGTCGGCCGCGCGCAGATCGAGCGCATCGGTGAGGTGCTCTTCTATTCGACGCACCAGACGCCGGAACAGGTGCTCTACGTGATGACAACCGAGCGCAACTACGCGATCTCGGTCGACGACCCGGCCGAGTTCGCACGACACATCCAGATCCGGCTCGACGTCGGACCCACGGCCGAGGTCACGCACCACGTGGAACGCCAGGCAGCGTCGCTGCAGGCGTTCTGGAACGACCGGCTCGCGCTCGTGCTGACGGGCCTCGCGCTCGCGGCCGGCGCCACCGTGTGGGGCGTGATTGCGATGCGCTGGGGCGGTCTGCCCGAAACGCTCGAGCTGCACTTCCCGCCCACCGAGACGCTGCCGCTGGTCGAGGTCGTCGGGCGCGGCGCGATCCTCGAGCTCCCGCGCGTGGCGTCCACGATCCTCGCGCTCAACGTGGTCATCGGTGTCGCGCTCCATGCATGGGAACGCGCCGCGGGCTATGCGCTGCTCGCCGCGGCGACGGCCATTCAGATCGGCTTCATCGTCGCGATCCAGCTCGCGCTCCGCGGTACCTAGCCGGAACCGCTTTACGGCGCGCATAGGCTAGAACCCGCCCCGCGCATCTCGCGCAGGCGTTCGTCCCTCGTAGATCGCACACGCCAGCCCCGATGGGGCCGGGGAAAGGACAGCACGCGTGGTCGAGAAGCTGGTATCGACGGAGTGGGTCGCCGAGCATCGAGCGGATCCGAACGTTCGGCTCGTCGAGGTTGATGTGGACACCGAGGCGTACGGCCAGGGGCACGTCGAGGGCGCGGTGGGCTGGAACTGGACGACGCAGCTCCAGGACTCCGTGCGGCGCGACATTATCCAGAAGGCCGACCTCGAGAAGCTGCTGCGGCAGTCCGGCATCGGCACCGACACGCACGTCGTGCTTTACGGCGACAACAACAACTGGTTCGCGGCGTACGCGCTCTGGCTGCTCGAGCTGTACGGCCACGAGAACGTTTCGCTCATGGACGGCGGTCGCGTGAAGTGGCTCGCGGAAAACCGGCCGGCCACGGGCGACGTGCCGTCACCGGCGGCAACGTCGTACACGGCGAAGGACGCGAACCTTGCGCTGCGCGCGCGGCGCGACGAGGTGATCGCAGTGGCCACGGGCGGCGGCAAGCAGCTCGTCGACGTGCGCAGCCCCGATGAGTTCTCGGGCAAGATCCTTGCGCCTCCGGGGCTGAGCGAGACCGCTCAGCGCGGGGGGCACATCCCGGGCGCGAAGAACATCCCGTGGGCACGCGCCGTGAACGAGGACGGCACCTTCAAGTCCGCCGACGAGTTGCGGCAGCTGTACACGACCGCCGGCGTGCGCGCGGAAGGTCCCGTGATCGCCTACTGCCGCATCGGCGAACGCTCGTCTCACACGTGGTTCGTCCTCAAGCACATCCTCGGCATCTCCGACGTGAAGAACTACGACGGCTCGTGGACCGAGTACGGCTCGATGATCGACGTGCCGATCGAGCGCTAACGAACGCTTCGGCGCGCGCCGCCGAACGCATCACTGAAGGGTCCCGGCGACGCGCGGTCGTCGGGACCCTTCGCTTCGCACCCGGAAGTAACCGCCGTCGCAGATCGCCCGTGGTCGCCGTGCGCACGGGCCGTCGGTCAGCAGCCTCCGCCCACCGTGGCGGGTGGGATGAAGAGGTGTGCCGTGGTTGAACCGATCCGTGCCTTCGTGGTGACCGCGGAAGGCGGAGAACGCATTCGTGGCCCGGTGGGCGGCCCCTCGACGATCAAGGCGCGCACCGAGGCCACCGGTGGGACGTTCTGCTTCCTCGAGAACGTGATTCCCCCGGGCGAAGGACCCCCGCTGCATTCGCATGCCCGCGAAGACGAGATGTGGTTCGTACGCGAGGGGCACCTGCGCTTCATTGCCGACGGAGAGCTGTTCGACGCCCCGACGGGCGCGTTCGTCTTCGTCCCACGGCGAACGCCCCATTGCTTCCAGAACATCGGCGAGGTCCCGGCCGTCGTCATGGTGATGTTCACCCCCGGCGGCATGGAGCGCTTCTTCGAGCTGCACGCCGCGCTGCCGGCCGGGCCGGGTCGATCCCGAGGCGTACCGCGAGATCGCGGCACGTTGCTGGATGGAGGTTCACGGCCCGCCGCTCGGACAGTCGCACCCCCGCTAGCGCGATCGCGGGGGGCGGGGCCTTGCGCTCGGGAGGCGCTCGCCCGGCGGGTTGCGGCGTGCCGAACGCCATCGGCAGACCGGTAGGGTCACGGCCGGTAGCATCGACCGCGATGGACGCAGATGTGATCGTCGTGGGCGCGGGACCGGCCGGCAGCACGGCCGCGCGCGAGATCGCGTCGCGGGCGGGGTTGCGCAACGGCGCCCGCGTGCTCCTGATCGATCGCGCGCGGTTCCCGCGCGACAAGCCCTGCGGAGGCGGCGTCACGGTGCGCACCGCCGGCCTGCTGCCCTTCGCGCTCGACCCCGTGATCGAAGACATCGTGACCGGCGCGCGCATTCGTATCCGCGACGGACGCGAAGCGATCCGCGACGGCGACCGCCCGCTCACCTACATGACGCAACGCCGGCACCTGGACGCCTTCCTCGTGGAGCGCGCGCAGGAGGCGGGCGTCGAGTTCCGCGACGGACTGGCGGTGCGCGAGATCACCGCGCTCGGCGCGAATGGCTTCGAGTTGCAGACGGCCGGCGGCATGCTTCGCGCGCGCGTGGTGATCGGAGCGGACGGTGCGAACGGCGTGGTCGCGCGCGGTCTCGGCTTTGACGCGCCCGCCACGAGCGCCGTCGCGCTCGAAGGCAACATCGCGTTCCCCGACGGCGTGCCAGATGCCTTCCGGCGACGCGTCACGCTGAACTTCGGCTACGTCCCCGGTGGCTACGGCTGGGTCTTCCCCAAGGGCGATCACGTCAACGTCGGCGTGGGCGGGTGGAAGGGCGTCACCGGCAAGCGCCTGCGGCCCGCGCTCGATCGTCTGTCCCGCGTGTACGGGCTCGACCCGGCGCGACTGGAGTCGCTGCGCGGCCATCACCTGCCCATGCAGCGTCGCGGCATGCGCACAGCAGCCGGCGGCGCGGCGGTGATTGGCGACGCGGCCGGCCTCGTCGACCCGCTCTCCGGCGAGGGCATCCACGCGGCCGTGGTCTCCGGGATCGCGGTCGCCGGCGCCGTCGAGGACTTCCTCGGCGAGCGCGCGAAGTCGCTCGCCGGCTACGAGGACGCCCTCGGCCGGGAGATCGGCGCGGATCTCGCCACCTCGGCGGCACTGACGGAGATCTTCTACGCGGCGCCGGAGCCGTTCGTGTGGGCCATGCAACACGTGGACGGCGTGTGGGAGCGCTGCGTGCAGCTCGTGCGCGGCGAGGTCGATTACGTCGACATCCCGCGCGCCTTCGGCGCGATCGGCCCGCTCACGCTGGGCCCGGTCGCCGCGCTCGCGCGGCGCTACATCGCGTCGCGCCACCCGGAGCGCTGAGGTGCCCGGCCGCGGAA